>NZ_LTAB01000026.1:0-64514 GCF_001580035.1 Sphingobium sp. 22B
GCTGTCGCCAGGGCTCAGGATCTCCGGCCGCCTCTGCACGCATCCATCCTGTTTTGCGCCGTTTCTCACCCAACAAACCATCCAGGAAAAGATTGGCCGATGCCGCAACGCGTTCCTGGGTGAATAGCACGCGCATGCGAGCCTTCACGTCCCGCAGCGACGATGCCCAAAGCTCCAGTGTCGTTTCAATCGATGCGCCCGTCATCCACGGCCTCCCTACCATGGAGACCTATTGATTCAGAATTTCAATCAATATGCAACTGTAATGCTAGTTGTCTGGTTGCGACACATCATTGGCGTAATATAGTACGTCGTCGACTTTAGTCATAAGATCGTCCGGTGCCGTCGGCTTGTAAAGAGGATTGGCGAGCGCGGGCATAAGGCCGATCCGCTCCTCTACCTTCTGGCATGGCGAACTGCCGTGGAGCACGCGCTGTCGTCGCCGATTGTAGGCACGGTTGAAGCCGGTCAGCAGGATTTCGAGATCAGCATGGCCGGCGACGTTGATGCCCATCACTTCGCTGGCGATGCGGCCGTTGAAGCGTTCGACCATGCCATTGGTTTGCGGCGTATAGGGTCGCGTCGTGCGGTGAACGACCTTGATCTTCGCGCAGGCGCGTTCGAAATCGTCGGCGGTAAAACAGGATCCCCGGTCTGTCAGCACATGGGTGATGCGGAAGGGGAAAGCCCTTCTGGCGGCCTTGAGGAAGGCGACGGCGTTGGCAGCATTTTCAGCATCGTAGACGGCCAGATGGACGAAGCGTGAGCAGCGATCGATGGCGACATAAAGGAAACGCTTGCGAGTTTCGCCGTCCGCGGTGCGCAGCTTGGGCAGATGTTTGACGTCGATATGGACAAAGCCCAGGTCATAGTCCTGGAAGCGCCCCTGTCCTTTACGCGGCTGCGCCGTGGGCTTGGGCGGTCGTCGATTGAGCCCTTCGACCTTGAGTACCCTGTAGATGCTGTCGCGATTGAGGTGTGGCAGGAAGTGCCGGAGCACGAAGGTCAGGTCATCCAGGGCAAAGCCTGTCGCCCTGCGTACAGCACAGATGATCGCGCGTTCTTCCTCATTCATACGCCAAGCCAGACGATGGGGCCGACTTGGGCGATCCAGGATCGCCTGCTCTCCTCGCTTGCGCCATTTGCGGACCGTCTCATCGCTGATGCCATAGCGTTTCGCCACGACACTGGCAGGCTCGGTCGAACGGGCAATTTCCGCCCTTACAGCAGGCGTGGTTCGAGCCTGGGGATGTATCTGCACCATCACGAAACCTCATCAGCAAGGACGGCAAAGCGCCACGCGTGATCCGCGATGGCATTCTTTACCATATCCCAATGATGTGTCGCAACCAGACAGCTAGTCCNCACGAAACCTCATCAGCAAGGACGGCAAAGCGCCACGCGTGATCCGCGATGGCATTCTTTACCATATCCCAATGATGTGTCGCAACCAGACAGCTAGTCCTCCCCTGATTGCGTCATCACGCAGATACCCAACAGGAGGAGGAAGAAGCGCGCCGTCACTCGGTCAGCGCCCCTCCCCGGCATGGTTGCACAACGGTCACCGCTGGCTCCATCCAAGTCCCAACGCCTTTTGCAGGGCGACAAATGCACGATCAAGTTCGCCAGTCGCCTCCAGCACCGACTGATCGGCAGCCAGCGCCGCCCGTTCGGCATCGATTGACGTGGTCATCGGTATCGCTCCCTGCGCGTATCGCTGCCCGGCATAGGTCGCTGACTGCCTGGCGCCGTTCCGGCTTGCGATACTCGAAAACAGATTACGGCGCTGATTACCGAAGCGGGTCAGGCTGGTTTCCGCATCCGACAGCGCGCCGAGGACTGCCTTGCGATATTGCGCTTCCGCCTCGTCGCGGTCGGCCCGGGCCTGCTCGACCCGAGCACGATTACGGCCGAAGTCGAGGAAGCTCCAGCTGATCCGCGGCAGAAGAAGGCCCGCGATGCTGTCAGGATCGATCACATCGGCAATATTGGGGCCACCGAGGCCGATGATACCCATGATGCTGACGGATGGGAACTGCCGGGCGACGTTGACTCCGATCTTTGCGTTCGATGCCGCCAGCTGCCGCTCGGCTGCGCGAATGTCCGGCCGGCGTCGCAGCATGGCGGCCGGATCGCCAATCGCGACAGTCCCGGGGATCATCGGGATCGGCGCGGGGGTAGACAGCGCGGCGTCGTGTGCACCGGGTTCGTCGCCGGTGAGCAGGGCAAGCTGGTCGAGCGTGGTTGCGATCTGCCCTTCAAGCGGCAACAGCCCGGCCTCCGTGCGGGTCAGCTCAGTCTGGAGCCGAACCACCTCGTCGCGCGACGATGCACCGCGTTGCTCACGCTGTTGAAGCAGGGCGAGTGATCGCTGCTGAAGCTCCGCGGAGCGACGGGCCAGGATCAGGCGCTGCTGAAGTTCCCGCAGGGTCACATAATTCTGGGCGACCTCCGCCGAGAGACGAACCTGCGCATCGGCCCTGCTGGCTTCGGCTGCCTGAGCCTGGGCTTCGGCACCTTCGGCGGCACGGCGTCGCCCGCCGACCAGATCGATCTCCCAAGACGCGTCCAGGCCGGCGTTGTAGAATTCGGCCCTGATACGATCGGATTGCTCGCCTTGCGTCGGCAGCGCGAGCGAGCCGGCGGGAAGATCGGCAACGATCGCAGTCCCCGACGCCGAGACGGTGGGAAGCTGGTTTGTGCGCTGTTCGCGCAAGCTGGCGCGCGCCTTGCGGATGCGCGCCTCGGCGATCACCACGTCCGGATTAGAGGCAAGCGCGCGGTCGATCAGCATCGTGAGTTGCGCGTCGCCCATGCCTTCCCACCAGCGTGCGACAAGGGGCTGCGGTACCGTGACTGCCTGATCCGCGCGGCGAAATGTCGATCCGGCGCGCTCGCCGCTCGCGACGCTCGGCGGGCCTCCATAGTCGGGTCCGACGACGCATCCGGTCAAAAGGGCGGGGAGAATGGTCCAGCCAAGTCGCTTCATCAGTGCATCGCCATCTGCGTGTCGGAGGAGATCGGGCGGAGGAACAGCGCCAGCGGCGTGGTGATCGCGATCGCGACGCCGAGCGCGAAGAACAGGTCGTTATAGGCCATGACGGTAGACTGTTTGAGGAGTTGACCTGCGAGCTGCCGATAGGCGCCGGCTTCGCCGGACGGCATGGCCATAACCCTCGTGAACCATTCCTGTGTGGTCGCCGCGTTGGCCGACACCGTTTCGCTCAAGCGATTGAAATGGAGGAAGGTCTGACGGTCCTGAAGGGTGGCCATCATGGCAAGGCCGATCGATCCGCCGAGGTTGCGCCCGGCATTGAACAGTGCGGAAGCATCGCTGGCATCCTCGGGCGCCACGGCGCTGATCGCGGCTTGGTTTAGGAACATCATAGCGAAAATCTGACCGGCGCCGCGAATAATCTGCGAAGCCGTCAGATCGCCACCCGCTGACTGCGCCGTTAGGTGCCAGTCCATGGCGCAACTGATACCTATCAGCGTCATGCCGAAGATCACTGCCACACGGACATCCAGATATTTGAATGCGAGAGGAAGAAACGGCATTAGCATGATCGCGGGAATACCTGAGACGAAGACGACCTGTCCCGATTGTAGAGCACTGTAATTTGCCATTACTGAGAGAAACTGCGGGATTAAAAAGGTGACGCCGTAAAGGACAACGCCGATGACAAGGCTTAGAATGAAAACACTTCCAAATGACCGGCTGAAAATCAGCGTTAATTTGAGAACGGGTTGCGAAGACCGGACTTGCCCGATGGCGATGAGTGTGAAGCCCAGCAACGTCGCTAGAGCGAGCTTCACGATCATGGCGGACTCGAACCACATCTCGCTCTGCCCTTCCTCAAGCATCACGGTGAGCGCACCTAGGCCAATTGCGAGCCCTGCGATTCCGAGCCAGTCAGCATGGCGCAACTGGTCGAGCCGAAGATGCTCATGCTTTAGCCCTAGCAGAAGGAGGAGGACGAGCCCGACGCAGACCGGCACGTTGAGGAAAAAAGCATAGTGCCAGCTGTAGTTATCGGTCAGCCACCCACCGATGATCGGTCCAAGCACCGGGCCAAGGATGGCCGTGCCGCCGAAGGCAGCGGTGCCGATCGGCTGCTGTGATGGCGGTAGCCGGGTTGCGATGATGGTCATTGCGGTCGGAATCAAGGCACCGCCGGTAAAGCCTTGGCCAACGCGCCCGGCGATCATCATCGGCAGTGTCGTTGAAATACCGCACACTATCGAGAAGCCGGTGAAGCTGACCGCTGCACCCAGAAGGAAGTTGCGCAGGCCAAACAGGCGCACGAGGAAGGGGCTGAGCGGGATCATGACGATTTCCGCCACGAGATAGGAGGTCGCGACCCAGGTGCCCTCAGTTCCGCTCGCGCCGATCTCGCCCTGGATGGTGGGCAAGGCCGCATTGACGATCGAGATATCGAGCAGCGCCATGAATGACCCGATTGTTCCCGCCGCGACGGCGAGCCAGTCGCGCAGGCCTGCGCGTTCGGCGGCCATCAGCGCGCGCCCTGCATCTCACCGCGCTTCAGCCGCTCGGTTTCCTGCTCGATCCGTTCCCGGCTTCCCTTTGCGCCGATCGTGTCGACCGTGACCTCGACTGACAGGCCGGGCCGCAGCACCCGGCGCGCTTCCGGACCCGCCTCAATGCTGATGCGCACGGGCACCCGCTGGACGATCTTCGTGAAGTTCCCGGTCGCGTTCTCGGGCGGGATGAGCGAGAACTGCGCGCCTGTCCCTGGAGAGAAGCTGGCGACCCGGCCTCGCAGTTCGGCGCCGTCCAGTGCATCAACCTTGATGGTCACTGGCTGCCCGACGCGCATCAGAGCGACCTGCGTCTCCTTGAAATTCGCCTCGATGTAGAGCTGATAGACCGGCACCACCGACATCAGCCGGGTCGCCGGCTGGACATATTGCCCGGCCCGCACCGCCTTGTCGGCGACAACGCCGTCGATGCTGCTGCGGATCTCGACGGCACCGAGATCCGTCGAGGCGCGCGCAAGCTGCGCCTGCGCGGTGCCGCGCTGCGCCTCCGCCTGGCCGATGCGAGCCGCTTGTGTCGCGATACTGCGACGGGCGGCGAGGTAGGCGGCGCGCTGCGCGCGCAGATCGGCGGCGGTTCGATCACGCTGAAGGACAAGGTTTGCCAGACGCTCACGCGATTCCGCCCCTGTCCGAGCGAGGGGCTCGTAGCGTCTTACCTCGTTCTCTGCCGCTGCCGCGGCAGCCTCGGCGCTCGCAACCTGGGCGGCGGCCTGAGCGACAGTGGCCCGTTGCTCGTCAAGCGTCCGGCGTGCGGTCGTGATGTTGGCGCCGGCTGCGGCGATCTGAGCTTGCGCCTGATCGACATTGGCGCGGTAGTCACGAGGATCGAGGATGGCAAGCAGCTGGCCGCGGCGGACATGCTGGTTGTCGGCGACGAGGACACGCTCGACGTAGCCGCCGACCTTCGGTGAAACGGTCACAAAGTCCGCGCGCACATAGGCGTTGTTGGTCGATTGGAGGTACTGGCCGCTTGCGCGGTAATTCATATACCAGACGATGGCCGCGATGATGCCGGCGGCAAGCGCGGCGATGAGGACGTAGCGGACTATCGGGTAGCGCTCGAGAAGCGAGGGCTTCTTCTCAGCCTGGGTCTCCGATTGCGCATCCTGCTTAGGGTCACTGCCGTTTTCTTCAGCCCGCTCGTCAGCCACTCTACAACCCTATGATATGTAAACCGCGCCGTATCATAGTGGGCTTCGGATATTATTCCACCTGTTCTGATTGATTTTCGTATGGAGCTTAACTCCGGCAGCCCGACAGAGCGGCGAGTGTTGGGTTCGCGTTGTTCCACCCCCCAATCTTTAATGATCGAGGAAGTCACATGAACCCCACCTTTAAATGCTGAGCTTGTTAGCGTGAGCTCATCAGAGACGACAGCCTCGGGATATGGCGGCTCCCCGTAAAAAGCCCCGCCGCGCAAACCCCGCATCGATTGCGGTATTGAGGCGACGTAGTGCTGGGGCTGCGCCTGTTATTTCCCTCACCAAGCCACGAAAAGGTATGATCGAGTTGACAATCGTCTTTCCACCAGCTTCCGCCACTTTACCAAGACGATTTTCGTTACGGTCCGCTCCTACATCGTAAGCGTGGGCTGGAGCTTCCAATTACCCACATCTCGCCGCACGACTGATTCCGCTCGACTCATGGCTATTGCCTGAAGGGAGCGGCCCATGATTCATCCCCAAGCACCATTTCGCTGGAGCGGGGGTGCAAGGTGGGAAATTCTGTTTTCGATGCGGCCGGATGGGCTGATGGAGAAGTTGATCCCGGCGCCTTTCGTGATAAGCGGCTGGGCGAACGGCTTCGCACGATGCTTGAGCAGATGGCAGGTGCGATCGGCGCGCCGATTCCGATGGCTTGTCAGGACTGGGCCAATACCAAGGCGGCGTACCGCTTTTTGTCGAACGGCGCGGTCAACGAGGGTGAGATTCTCGCCGGGCATTTTCAGGCAACTCAGGCGCGTGTGGCTGCCCTTGACGGGTTCATCCTCGTTTTGCAGGACACCACCGAATTTTCCTATCAACGGCGCAATCCCGAGCGGATTGGTGCCATCGGTCTTTCACCGAGCCGGCGCGATGAATGGTCGGCTTCGGCTTCATATGGTCTGCGGCCTGCTCATGCACTCCAGCCTGGCGGTCACAACCGAGGGATTGCCACTGGGCCTGACAGCGGCGAAATTCTGGACCCGTACCAAGTTCAAGGGCACCAACGCGTTGAAGCGGCGGATCAACCCCACTCGGGTGCCGATCGAGGAGAAGGAGAGCTACCGCTGGCTCGAAAATATGCGCCAGTCGACGGCGCTGCTGGGCGACCCGGGGCGACTGGTTCACATTGGCGACCGGGAGAACGACATTTACGAGTTTTTCTGCGAAACACAGGCGCTCGGCACGCATTTCCTGGTGCGCACCTGTGTCGACCGTCTGGCCGGTGACGGTGGCCATACAATAGCCGATGAAATGAGCGAAACCACCGTGAAGGGCGTGCATCGGGTCAGCGTTGGCAAGGATGATCATGCCGACATTGAGCTACGCTATCGGCGCATCCAGGTTTTGCCGCCGATTGGAAAGCAAAAGCGCTATCCCTCCCTCAGCCTGACCATCTTGCACGCCCGTGAGTGTGGAACACCGGAGGGTCGACCCCCGATCGACTGGCGGCTCATCACCGATCTACCGGTAACAACGCCGGACGAAGCCATCGAAAAGCTCGACTGGTACGCCCAGCGTTGGAAGATTGAACTTTTCCACAAGATACTCAAATCCGGCTGCCGAGCCGAGGATGCACGGTTGCGGACCGCCGAACGCCTCGCCAACCTGATCGCCATATTCTGCATTCTGTCCTGGCGTCTGTTCTGGATGACCATGATCAACCGCACCGCTCCTGATGCATCGCCTCGGCTGGTCCTGACCGATGGTGAAATCACGCTGATCGACCGTCTTGCGGCGTACCGGAAGAACGGATCCGCAAGCAGAACCCTCGCCGATTATCTGACCCAAATCGCTCGACTCGGAGGCTATCTTGCGCGAGCCCATGATCCACCTCCCGGCAACATTGTCATCTGGAGTGTAAGCGCCGACAGAAGGTGGCGTTGACGCGGCCAGTCAGGCTTTGCGGCGTGTCCGCGGCGCCCATTTTTTCGCGAGCGCTTCCAGCCTTGCCTCGATCAGGGGGATATCGGGCTGGGCGTTGGGATCATGGTCGTCGCCGAGGGTCTCCAGCGCCTCTTCATGATATTCATGTTGGGGGTCGCCGAGCGCTTCGAGCTTTTCAGCATAGCCCCACGGGCCACCGCAGTCTTCTGGCGGCCTCATGCCTACTGCGTCGAGGATGAGCGGATATGTCAGGTCCGGCCTGGCCGGGCTGACGCGCTCGATCTTGACGCTGTGATCCCAGGCATCGCCAAAGTCGTAGAGATATTGGAAGGTCTTGCGCCTGGTATCCGCCAGAACCTGGGCGAGGGTAGCTTTACGGGCGTCGAGCGGTCCGTCGAAGCCGTATTCAGGATCGGGGATGCCGAAGCCGGTTTGCCCGAAGCTCATTTCCCACAGGTGAGAGTCCGTCCAGGAAAAGGCCGTCTGGAAGACGGTGTGCAGGCGATCGAGCCGGATATTGAGCGGGACCTCCAGCGTCCGACTGACGGTCGGTGTGACATCGTCCAGCGTAATCTTCATCCGCACCACGGTGCCGTTGCTCACGCAGCCTTCTCCAGATCGTTGGTCATCCTCGATGTCTGCCAGTTCCAGGGCAAGAAGTCATCGATCCGATTGATCGGATGGTTGCCGATGCGCTCGATGACGTCGGTAAACCAGGCCTCGGGCTCGACACCGTTGAGGCGGCATGTGCCGGCCAGCGAGTAAAAGAGCGCGGCGGCCTCTCCACCCTTCATGGAGCCGACGAACATCCAGTTCCGGCGCCCAAGAGCGACACCGCGCAGCGCGTTTTCCACCAGATTGTTGCTGATCTCGAGCCGACCATCATCGCAGTAGCGGATCATGGCCCGCCAGCGGTTGAGCGGATAGCGACAGGCACGCGCCAGATTGCTGTCGGAAGACAGGCCACGATTCTGGGTTTCGAGCCAGACGCGCAATGCCTCCAGCTTCGGCATCGCCTTGATTTGGCGGATACGTCTTCGCTCATCAGGTGGCGCACCCTTGATATCGCGCTCGATGGCGAAGAGTTCGGCGATCCGCACGACCGCCTCCGCCGCGATCGGTGACGGGCTCTTTTCCAGTATGTCGGTAAATTTCCTACGACTGTGACTCCAGCATCCAACTTCGACGATGTCCCTGGGAGCCTTGGTTTTGGGGTCGCGGTAAAGCGCGTTATAGCCCGCAAAACCATCCGCCTGGAGATACCCCTGATAGCCGGCGAGATGCTTTGCCGGATGCGCTCCGCCACGATCTGCGCTGAAGCGGAAGGCCACGGCGGGCGGGCTCATGTCGCCGCTGGAGCGATCATCGCGCAGATACACCCAGAAGTGCCCGGTTCGACTGCCGTCGCCATTGCCCAGCAGCGTGACCGACGTGTCGTCCCCATGGATTTTGGCGGCTTCCCGGATATAGGCGAACAACCGCTCGCCCAGCGGCGCCAGCAGCCACGCCAGTTTTCGCGCCCAGCGGCTCATCACATCCCGATCAATGTGAAGCCCAACGCGGCGGAAGATTACCGACTGCCGGTGCCAGGGCTGGTGATCGACAAAGCGATTGACGACGAGGTGGGCCAGCAGGGCGCTGCTCGCCATCACCTTGGGCAGCGGCAGATCGACAGCGGGCGCTTGTCGGATCTGTTCGCAGGATCGGCACGCCAGCCTGGGCCGGACATGGCGGATGACCCGGAAGCGCGCCGGGACATAGTCGAGAACCTCAGTGACGGCCTCGTCGATCTGCACTGACGGTCCATTACAACCGGCACTGCACGGGCCGGGCTGATGATCGACGGTCTGACGCGGGAAGTGTGCGGGAAGCGGAACGCGGCCGCCGGCTTTGCGGGCCGATTTCATCACGGGCGGCGCTGACACCTCATCGTTTGCCGGTTCCGGGGCTTCGACCTCCTCGAACATCAGCCGCAGCTGGGCGATATCCATTTTCTCGGAGCTGCGGCCGAACTGGACGCGCAGCAGCCGCGCGACACGATGCTCGAGCTTTTCGATCCGCAAGGTCTGGGCTTTGACGGTGGCTTGCGCCGCCGTCAGTTCGGCCCGTTCCTGCTCCATGACATCGGCCATCTCCAGCAGCATTTTCTGCAAGAGAACCGGGTCTGTGGGAAGGCGATCAAGGGCGAACCGCATGCCGCCGATAATAGCCGAAGCCCACGGTAAATCCTACATAAAATGGCGGTTTTCCTGATCTTTTTGGCTATGCGAGCCTCGGCGTGATCACCTCGTCGTGGACGATCGCCTGCTTCCAGTTCAGCCCTTCAACCAGCATCGCCATCTGGGCTGCCGACAGGCGGAGCGCGCCCTCATGAGCACGAGGCCACACGAACTTTCCGCGCTCGAGACGCTTCGCATACACGCATAGCCCGGACCCGTCCCAGACCAAGGCCTTCAACCTGTCGCCCCTTTTCCCGCGGAACAGGAAAACCGCCCCCGAGAAGGGATCAAGCTGAAGAATATTGCGCACCTGCGCCGACAGCCCATCAAATCCCTTGCGCATGTCGCACGGCGCCAGCGACAGATAGATTTTCGTCGAAGGCGGGAACGCCAGGCTCAATGATCCAGCTCCCGCAGGACATCGAGCACCTGTTTCAGGGCGGCCCGATCGACCTCGCCATCAACCAACACCGTCAGGCCGCACCGCCCGCGGACCTCGATCCGCCCTGGTTCCCCAGTTTTAGCCGACGGCGAAGACGATGCCAGTTCGACCGGCACGAAGCCTGCCATCGCTCCGCGGAGCAGCTGCTTGCGCCAGGTATAGAGCTGGCCTGTTCCAATGCTGTGCCGTCGAGCTACGGTCGATATGATCGCGCCAGGCGCCGTCGTCTCCTTCAGGATCGCCAGCTTCTCCTCGTCGCTCCAGTTCCGACGCCGCTCCAACCGTACAAGCGCTCCGCCATCACCGCGACCGCTCATACGAGGCTCGTTTGACTGCTCGATGTCCATGCTCACGCCTCCTCAAAAGCCGCGAGCTTTCCTATTCCGCTGCCGGCAGCAAGGCCGCCTTCCGTCGGCGCTTACTCTGGAGTGGATGGTCCCGACTGATGGACATCAAAATCGGTGCCGACGTCAGCCGTGTCACTTGTGGGTAATTGGAAGCGTCAGACCCCGCTTACCCTACATCGAAATCCGGTCCGAGAACATCGTCCAACTCAGCGATATTACGCTTTATCTCGTTGCAGGTGCGGGTCGATGCCCGATCATATGGGTTAGAAGAAGCGCTTAAGAGAATGGGTGGGATATCCTGCTTTACCGCTCCAACGTCTTTAGCTGGTTGGGAGGCAATAGATCGAACTGAATCCGTTCCGGTATTTTTGGATTCCTTGTGTCCCTCCTGAGCCGCGCCGGCAGACGCAAAAGTCAGTACCAAGATAGTAAAGGCAGCTGAAAATTTCGTCATATCCGTCCCTATCTACTATGATAATATTCAGATATTCCTGTACCACAGGGTAATCTCTTGTGTGATATTGGAGACGCCAGCACGATAAGCTGCAACGATGGACGTCACCGTCGCATCAGTGGCTCTTGTTCGCGATTCGAAGGACCGCACTGCCACATCACGTGCTGCCCCGCTTGTGACCTCTGCGCGCACGACAATAGTGATCAATGGGGGAGCCTTCAGTCCCTGATCAAAGGTGGCCGTGAACTGCGAAATTTCCGCCGACATGATGTCCGCCGGTTTTTGGAAGTCGCTTCGCGCAACTCGCGTTCGGGAAGACTGCTCCAGCTGGTCAATCAGAGCTAGACGGAACATCTCCGGGACGGGTTGGGACCAACGTGCTTTTGCGAGAGCAGCAACCCGCGAGTTGGCATTGGTTTCAATGCTGTCAGGCCGCAGATTATTCGGAAATGAAAGCTGGCGGACAGCAACAACCCGTGCATCGGCATCAGGCTGCCTTTGCGGGGGCTCACTGCGAAAGGAATATAGGTCCGCAGGCTTACCTCCGCCCAGAAGCCCACCAACACAGCCCGACAGCGAGACTAAGAGGAGCGCTGAAGAGATTTTTAGCAAACTTTTCACTTTGGCAGCTCCACTTCTCGCGCTTTCCCTCTTCCGAGAACAGAACGCGGATCTTGCTGTATTTGTCGGGTAAGTCGATCGAGTGACTCGGCAGCCTTTTCAAGCCCACGTAGAGCCCCCGCCACACGATTACCTTCTGGCCCCTCAAGACCTTCTGCACTCGCGTTCAACTTAGCTATAAAAGCCCGTGCATCGTTCGTCGCGCTCTTCGCATTCGCGGCCGCTTCTCGGATGTCTGCAAAGGCTTGCGTACCATCGCCCTGAATAGCGGTTCTCGCAGCCGCCGCAGCCTGCTCGATGTCACCCGACGCTGAATCAAGGCGACGGATTGCATTTTGAGCATCCGCAAACATTGCCTTTCGACTGTTAAGTTCTGCCGTCACTGATCTGATGTCAGCGAGCATGCCATCGACCTTTGCGATATTTCGGTCAGAAAGCACCCGATTGACCCGATCGAATGATTCAGAAACCTTAGCGAGGGTCTGCCCTCCCGCTTCCAGCACCGAATCCAACGACCCGGGCTTCGCCCTTATTATCGGGGGCTGCTCACGCGAAGCATCGCGAAGCAGTGGCCTTGTAGGCGAACCAGGAGTTAACTGGATAATGCTGACCCCTGTCACACCTTGGGACTCTTTTGAGGCAAATGTATCTACCCTTATGGGTGTACTCTCTTCGACCTTCACATCGATAATCACACGGCGAGAATTCGATGGATCTACACGAAGCTTCGTGATCTCCCCGACCTTGATGCCGTTAAAGTCAACTTCGCTACCTTCGGTTAGGCCGCGCACAGGTCCGTCAAAAACAACTCGATAATGGTCGAAGCCTTTACCAAATTGGTCGTTACCTAGCCAGAGAATGAAGCCGATCGCTGCCACCAGCAGACCAACTGTCAGACTACCCACCAGAGCGTAATTGGCATGCCTCTCCATTTAGTCGCCACCTGAGTTGAATCGCCGTGCTCTTCGGCTTTGAAAATAAGAGCGTGTCCATTCGTCTTCAGAATCACGCAGTTTCTCGACTGCGTCAGACGCGACGATCCTTTTGTCCGCCAGAACCGCTACTCGATCAGAAATTTGAAACAGGCTGTCCAGGTCGTGGGTGACCATGACGACAGTCAATTCCAAGGCATCACGCAGCGATACGATCAAGTCGTCAAACTCTGCAGCCGCGAGGGGATCGAGGCCTGCCGTTGGCTCATCTAAAAAAAGAAGCTTGGGATCGAGCGCTAGTGCACGTGCAACGCCAGCACGTTTTCTCATGCCGCCGGAAAGTTCTGCCGAGCGCTTATAAGCTGCATCATTAGCAAGCCCAACCAGAGAGATCTTCATCTGGGCCAATCGGCTTAGAAACTTGCCTCGAATTTCGGTATGTTCAAGAAACGGCGCTTCGACATTCTCTTGAAGCGTCAGGGACGAAAATAGCGCACCGTTTTGAAACATGACGCCCATGTTCGATGCGAGCCATTGCCGATCAGGACTATTAAAGATGTCCTGACCGTCTACTATTACCGATCCAGAAACTGGTCTCTGTAATCCCAACATCGTATTGAGCAACACGGATTTTCCGCCGCCCGAAGCGCCAACTATTCCAAGAATCTCCCCGCGATAGACGTCGAGGTCTAAATCTTCATGGATTACCGTTTTACCGAACGCTGTTTTAAGGTCGCGTACTTCGATCACCCTTTCCCGCTCGGCCATCACAGGTCCAATTTCATGAAAACGAGGGCGAAAGCTGCATCGAGGAGGATGATGGCGAACAATGCCTGAACGACTGCGGTCGTGACGTTTCTACCCAACACCTCGACGTCGCCACGGACGGCCATTCCCTGGCGGCAGCCAGTCAGTGCAATGATGATGGCCATTACAGGTGTCTTGATCAGACCAAGCCAGAAATGCTGAAGGTCCACCGTCTGCCGAAGACGCTCTACGAAAAACACTGGTGAAATATCTAAAGAAGCCCAGCTCACAAGCAGGCCACCAAGAATGCCGGCAATCATCGCTGCGACTGATAAAAGCGGGAGAGTAATGATCATCGCCAGCACGCGTGGGGTTACAAGCGCCTCCGTGAGATCGACACCCATGACCACCATTGCATCTGTTTCTTGGTTCATTCGCATAGCTCCGATTTGGGCAGCGAATGTAGACGTCGATCTGCCAGCCAGAAGAATTGCTGGTATTAGCACCCCAAACTCGCGCAACACCGATACCCCAACGAGCTGAACGGTGAAAACCGATGCCCCCAAGTTCCGCAGCAGGTTCGTGCCGACCAAAGCCACCACTGCCCCGATGAAGAATGTCATCGTCATGATGATTGGGAGCGCCTCGAGACTTCCCTGCTGCATCACGCTTACTAGCGCTCGCACGCGTAACCTGCGAGGGTTGATAACCGCTCTTCCAACGCCCACCTCAGAGCGGCCCAGGAACAGGATGTTACCATATAGTTCGCTTAGTCCTGCAACCACTTTGCGGCCTAAGCGTGTGAAAAAACCGTAAGACTTTTTGGGTTTTTCGGTCGCATGTTCCTGGATTGCGGGGGCAACGATGTCTAGGACACGCCGAAGCCGATCTGGTACATCGTTTCCTAGATCGCTGGCACCAAGCGCCTGAATAAGCGCGAACGCGCCTGCACTGTCGACCCGCCCTAATTGGCTCCAGTCGATCTGCTCGTCTGAAGCCAGCAAATGGCCATCGGTCGTTGCTCCCGCCGATTGGACCGTTGAGGCCAACCAATCGCCCGAAATTTTCGTTACGTTGTTTTCGGAATGAATGACGGGTTCAGAGAACGGCAAAATCACACCCAAAACCGTTTATGGTACGATACGGTATACTTAACGTGAGGGGATGTGCAATAGGGCAGGCTTACCGTGCTGTTCGCACACCGAGAATCGGCGTCCTTCAGGCACTGGCTGATGTGCGGGGACGGTACGGCCTAAAACTTACCTGCCGCCTTAATGGGATATCATCTCGATGGAGACACGGTCGAACAGCTTTCTGGTTCTCGCGGTGACGGGCTTGCTGCTGGGCACCTTGGTCTTTACGCTGTGGCTGTTGGAGCCTCGCAACGGGAACCGCAGGCCCTATATGATCCGCTTCTCGGGAAGCGTCGCCGGCATTGAAAAGGGATCACCGGTGACATTTTCGGGCGTGCCGGCTGGGCATGTTACATCTGTCGGATTCGACAGCCAAGACCCGTCCGTGGTTCTGGTAGCTGTCAATTTGGAACCAGAAATCCCTATCGTTACCGGCGTCAAGGCTACGATTGTCCGATCAGCATTAGGCGGAACGGCGAACATCAGTCTCGATGGCGCAACACATGATGCGCTCCCGATCGTTGCCGCAAAAGACGGGGAGTTCCCGATCATTCCTGCCAAGGAGGACGGGCTTCTTGGTGGTGGGGGAGACCCGATAGCACTTGTGGAGAAGGTAAGCCGCACCGTGGACTCCGTTTCACGCAACCTTGGTGCCGCTCAGCAGCAGCGCGCGAACGAGCGTCTTGCGGTGCTCGCGCACAACTCCGCGGGGTGGGTAGACAAGGTTGGAACGGCGTCGGAGGGACTCATCGGTGCGCGAGGGCGTATGGTTGCCTTGGGAGAGGGTTTGCAACGGTCAGGCAATCGCGCCGAAAGTCTGAGGGTCACCTTGAAAGATCGCGGTCCATCCGCTCTTGCTAAGGCGAACCGCAAATTAGGGATCGCTCGTGACTCAGCTGAAGGATTCGCTGCCCGCGCCGAGGCTCTGAGGCCCGAGATCGAGCGGGCGACCGCCCTGCAGGACCGCCTGGTCGAGACAATAGGTTCAGTAAGGAGCAAGGTAAGCGCCGTCAGGGAGACGGCCGTTCGTATCGATCAGGAGGGGCTGGGTCTAGGCTCTCCGTCCCTCCCCACATACAAGCCTGACGCAGAGCCTGGGAAATAATCTGCTTGCAACGTTTTCAAGCCGTCGGCGGAGTCCGAGCCGCGGCCACGGAGCCTACGGTCCTTGCGGCATTGCTCGTCAAAGTGCTCGGATCGCGCTATTCTCGGTCCAGGAGAAAGAGATTGAGCGATGATGAGAAGAAAAAGGCGCGGCGCCCCCGAAAGATGGGCAGACCGACCACCGAGGACGCGCTCCGCCTGACCTCGCACATCCTCAAGAGCGCTCGCCAACTGTTCTTCGAACACGGGTTCGATGGCGCCAGTGCCGACATGATCGCGGACCAAGCGCGCATCTCCAAACGAACACTGTACGCGCGCTTCGGTAGCAAGGCGCGCGTGTTCGAGGCGGTGATCCTCGACGAGATCGATACGCAGCTGCGCGCGCTCGAACCCTCCGGCAGCGACGAACCCGACATTGGAGCGCGCCTTCACGTGATTGCCGATCGCCTGCTCGAGTGGCTCCTGACGCCCCGGATCGCCTCCATGGAACGCGTCGTCATTGCGCAAGCGGTGCGTTTCCCCGCGCTCGCGGCGAACATCCACGACTTCGGTTACCAGCGGGCCGTCCAGTGGGTGGCATCGATCCTCGCCCACGCCAATGCCAAGGGAGAGCTTTCGCTGGCCGACCCCGTGTTCGCTGCCGAGCAGTTCGTCACACTCGTCGTGGTTGCCCCCATGCGCCGTGCAGCGCTGGGGTTGTCTCCGCCAGCTTATGACGAGGCGGCGCGCGATCGTATCTCGCGCGGTATCGACCTGTTCCTTGATGGCTGCCGCCCGCGAGACGGGGATGGTTGCAGCAAGTGATGCCCGCCACGGACGACGAGCCTCAGATCGGTGAGCGTGCGCGCCTCGCAGAGCTTATCCAGATCATGGGGCGCCACGGCCTGAACGGGCTCGCCTCTCGCCTGGGCCTGCTGCCCGGTCGTTCCGAGCAGCCGGTGGACGTCGGTACGCCCGAGCGGGTCGTCGCGCTGCTGCGGGACCTTGGACCCGTTGCGGTCAAGCTGGGGCAGGTGCTGGCGACCCGTGAAGACCTGCTCGGGCCGGAATGGGTGCGCGCGCTGTCGACGCTGCAGGACCGGGTGACCCCGTTGCCGTTCGAGGCGCTGGAGCCGACGATCCTGGCTGCGCTTGGCTCCCCGATCGCGGACGTGTTCGCGAGCTTCGACCGCGAGCCGATCGCCGCGGCCTCGATCGCGCAGGTTCATGCAGCCACCCTGAGCGACGGAACCGAGGTCGTGGTAAAGGTACGCCGACCGGGGATCGCGGAACGTGTCGATGCCGACCTGAGGCTGCTCCGCCGCATTGCGCGGCTCGCCGCGAGACACTCACCGGAGATCCGCCGCCTCAGGCCCGACGAGCTGCTCCGGTTCTTCGCGGAGAGCCTGTCGCAGGAAATGGACCTCAGTGCCGAAGCGGCAGCCTGCGAGAGCATCGGCGCGTTCCTGCAGCCGCTCGGCGTTCGCACGCCCGCCTTCTACTGGGATCAGGTCGGCCGCCGGATCAATGTGCAGCAGCGGCTCGACGGCATGCCCGTCCGCGCTATCCTTGATGGAGCGGGAGACTGCGGTGCGGATATCGCCGGCAGATATGCAGATGCAGTCCTGCGGATGATAATCTTCAACGGCCGGTTCCATGCGGACCCCCATCCCGGCAATGTCTTTGTCCTCGCCGATGCGTCGCTGGCGTTCATCGACTTCGGGGCGGTCGGCGTGCTCAGCCCCGCCCGACGAAACGAGGTTGTTACGCTCGTCCTTGCGATCGCCGGTGAGGACACGCGATCGGTGACGGACGTGCTGCTGCAATGGTCGGGCGAAACAGACGTCGATCGCCAGGCGCTGACCCGCGAACTCGACGCGCTGATCGGCCAGTTTCGCGGGGCGGTACTCCAGCAGATCGAGCTCGCCGACGTCTTCGGTCGCGTCTTCGCGCTGCTGCGCACCTACCGCCTGGCGCTACCACCCGATCTGGCCCTGCTGCTGCGAACCCTGCTGATCGCCGAAGGGTTCGTACGACGGCTCGATCCCGGCTTCGACATCGCGGCGCGCGCCGCACCGATCGCGCGCGAACTGCTGCGGGAGCGGATCGGCCCGGCCGGCCTCAAGCGGGGCGGACGCCGGCTGGCGACGAGCCTGGGCCGTCTCGCCGCCGCCTCGCCCGAGCTGGTGGCTTTCGCCGAGCGGGTAGCGCGGTCGGGCGCGCTGCCGATCGAATTACAGGGAGGCGCGGTTTCCCCAAATCCGACGTCGCCCTGGCGCGCCGATCCCAACATCCTGTCAGCCGGGCTGCTCGTCGCCGGCGCGATCCTTCAGCGCGACCATGATGTTGTCGGCGCAATGATGATGGCATCTGCGGTGCTGCCAGCAGCCTGGGCTTGGTTCGCAAGCAGGCAGAGGCGCTGAGGGAGTGGAACAATCCAGGACAGGTGGCGTTTTTCCGAAAAGTAAACCGGTCGGTATATATATTGCCGCCTAATTTCATCGAACAGGGGCCTATCTTTCTTGTCCGAACTATTGGAAAACCGATCGCATGTATCGACTGAGGAGTGGCCGGAATTTGGCGCCGCATTGAGCGACCTGATGCCTAGGCTGGCGAGCTATGCGCGATCGCTGGTCAGGAATTCCGATACTGCACAGGACCTTGTTCAGGAAGCCGTGCTGAAGGCCTGGCGCCACCGCGCGTCGTTTGAGCCCGGTACGAATTTGAAGGCTTGGACTGTCAATCGGCGTGCAAACGGGACCCCCTTTCGAGTATGGCACGACGGTCGAGGAATGCTCCTTGCACTGCGAGCGGCGTAGGGAGGGCGGAGCCCGACCGGAGGCGCGCGCAGCGCAAGGCATCTTAATCCCGGCGTGCCGCAGGGATCAGTTTCGGTTCTTGAAGCGCCAGCTGTCATTGCCGGTCTCGATGATGTCGCAATGATGGGTGACACGATCGAGAAGAGCGGTGGTCATCTTGGGATCGCCGAACACGGTTGGCCATTCCCCGAACGCCAGATTGGTCGTGATGATGACGCTGGTCTGCTCGTAAAGTTTGCTGACCAGATGGAACAGCAACTGCCCGCCTGAGCGGGCGAACGGCAGATAGCCAAGCTCGTCTAGGACGACGAGATCGAGCCGGGCGAGCTGGGCGGCAAGCGCGCCGCTCTTGCCGATCCGGGCTTCTTCTTCGAGGCGGGTCACCAGATCCACGGTGTTGAAGTAACGCCCCCGCGCCCCGGCGCGGACCACATTGGCGGTGATGGCGATGGCCAGATGGGTCTTGCCGGTGCCTGTGCCGCCGACCAGGACGACATTGCGCTGTGCAGGCAGGAACGCGCCGCTGTGTAGCGAACGGACCAGCGCCTCGTTGATCGGCGTCACTTCGAAGTGGAAGGCATCGAGGTCTTTCACCACCGGCAGCTTGGCGGCTGTCATTCGGTATCGGATCGAGGCTGCGCGGCGGTGGGTTGCCTCCGCGCGCAGCAGATCGGTCAGTATCTCCATCGTCGTGCGCTGCCGCTGAAGGCCGGTGGTAACGGCCTCATCGAACGCGCCAGCCATCCCCTTGAGTCCAAGCCCGCGCATCGCGTCGATCATGTCATGCCGCTGCATGGAAGTTCCTCAGTTGGTCGTAACGGGGTTCCCGTACCACTTTTGCCAAAAGTAGCGGTAAGAATAGTTGTGATAAATCAGCATGTTGCCGACACGCCGCATTGCCGCTCCGCGTAATATCAATGGGTTGTGTGGCATTCAGGTTTTCAAAGACTCTCCGCAAGAATTCCCATAGCCTTGTCTGTCGGCAAAGGAGAGCTGCCGATGGAAAGCTGGCGAGAGCAATATCTGGGCGTTGACGCGTTGCCCACTTCACTGACCCATGCGGAGATCGAGTACTTTTTCCAGCCGGCCGAGCATATGCTCCCATATGTCTCTTCGCGTCGGCGGCCTTTGACCCGCTTAGGGCGCTCCTGCACATCGGATTCCTGCGTATGACCGGCCGTCCGTTAGCCGGGTTCGAAAGAATTCCGCCCGGAATCCTCGAGTTCGTTGCCAATCATGCCGGCATTCCAGCGCCACAGATCGCAACGTTGCGTGCAATCTATCGACGCCGGAGACGCTGTTCGCGCATCAACGGCTGGCTGCCGAAGCGATCGGCTGGCGGTCTGCGGAAGACGGTGTGCTGCGAATGCTGACGGCCTTCTTGCGATGCCAAGCCGAGACACAGATCTCGAGGCCCGATTTGATACGTCAAGCGCGTCGGTGGTTGTACGATCGTTCGTATGTCTTGCCAGGGGAACGGTTGCTTGAGCGACTTGCCGCCGCGGCGCAGGATCATGTATTGGAAGGTCTGAGATCGGAGATCGAAGCTGCAGTTGGGGCCGAACTGACAGGCAGTTTGAACCGCACCGAGATTGCCGGAGGCCTTAACTCCTGAGAGTGAGGGTCTACGATGAGCAAGACGACGAACAAGTTCGCCCCTGAGGTTCGGCAGCGAGCGATCCGGATGGTGCTGGATCACGAGGGCGATTATCCCTCACGCTGGGCTGCGATCACATCGGTTGCCGAGAAGATCGGGTGTTCCGGTCACACGCTGCTGGAATGGGTGAAGAAAGCGGAGGTGGACAGCGGCAAGCGCGGAGGCGTGCCGACGGAGACCGCCGAGAAACTCAAAGCATTGGAGCGTGAAGTCCGCGAACTGCGGCAGGCCAACGAGATACTGCGCAAGGCGTCGGCATATTTTGCCCAGGCGGAGCTCGACCGCCCGTTCAAACGATGATCGCCTTTATCGACGAACATCGCGATGCCTATGGGGTCGAGCCGATCTGCCGGGTTCTGCCGATCGCCCCATCCACCTATCACGAACGCCTTGCCAAGCGGCGAGACCCGGCTTTGCAATCTGCTCGTGTCCGGAGAGATGAGGAGCTGAAGCCCGAAGTTCTGCGGGTCTTTGCCGAGAACTTCGGTGTTTACGGTGCGCGCAAGATATGGCGGCAGATGAAGCGCGAAGGCTTCGATGTCGCGCGCTGCACTGTGCAGCGGTTGATGCGAAATCTTGGTCTGCAAGGGGTGATCCGCGGCAAGCCGGTTCGCACCACGATTGCAGACAAGGCGGCCCCACGCCCGCTCGATCAGGTCAACCGCCAGTTCCATGCTCCGGCGCCGAACATGCTATGGGTTTCCGACTTCACCTATGTCGCGACCTGGGCGGGGTTCGTCTACGTTGCCTTCGTGATCGACGTCTACGCCCGTTACATTGTGGGTTGGCGCGTCAGTAGAACAGCGCATGCCAGCTTCGTGCTGGATGCGTTGGAGCAGGCCATCCACGACCGACAGCCCGTTCATCGCGGCGGCCTGGTCCATCATAGCGACCGCGGATCGCAATACGTGTCCATCAAGTACACCGAACGCCTCGCTGAAGCCGGCATCGAGCCATCCGTCGGCAGCGTCGGCGACAGCTACGACAACGCTTTGGCCGAAACGATCAACGGCCTCTACAAAGCCGAAGTGATCCACCGTCGAGGACCTTGGCGCTCGTTCGAAGCCGTCGAATACGCCACGCTGGAATGGGTCGATTGGTTCAACAACAGGCGCCTGCTGGAGCCGATCGGAAACGTTCCGCCCGTCGAAGCGGAGCAACGCTACTACGCCATGCTGGACGACGTCCCACTGGCTGCCTAATTTAAGAAAACTTGCCTCCGGCAATCTCGGTGCGGTTCAGTTGGTCAAGTCGTCTTTCCGCCGCGAGATCCATCCCCAAAAGCGTATCCTTGCTCGACTGGCTCCGCGCACCTGCCAAAGGCTTCGGGCGGAACGATATCCAAATGATGCAATCCCGTATCACTGAACTTCAATCGCTTGGTGCTGATCGGCTTGCCTTGCCGAACCTGACAGTCGGCCGGATTCGCCTCCACGCTGTCCGTATTGCGCGCCAAAAAGCGGCCACCCTTTCCCGCCTCACCGAGCCCCGGCGCACGGTCGAGATTGGCTGCTGGTTGAGGCTGCAATTACTGGAAGCGACTGACGCCGTTTTGATGCAGACCGGTCGTCGAATTGGGCAGCTGTGGAGTCAGGCGCGGAATACGGTGGAAGAGCGCGCGCTGAACGAGCTGAAACTCTATCGGTCCAGTTTAGGCATCATGATCGGCGCGCTCGACGACCGCCAAATGATCGATGCCGAATTTCGACAGGTCGCGCTGCGCGCGATGCAGCCCTTGCGATCCTTGCCTGCGACAAAAGGCAAGGTTGCCGCCATTCGCGTTCAAATGAGCGAAGCGCCATCGCGACTTCGCGCCCTCATGCAACAGGTCTGCACGTTGCCGATCGATGTCGCGGCTGCTCATCCGCTTCAGCAAGCACTGGAAACCCTCGCTAGTAAATATTCCAAACGCCAAACAGATCTGATGGAGTGGGAATGCGAGCCGTTCCTTCGGTCGCCTTCCGGCGCCGCAATATTGGGCGGTAACCCTGGCCAGAGGTTTGCAGCCTTCGAAGTGGCTACGGCTATGTTGTTGAAACGCGCCCTTCGCAATGGATCTGCCAGCTCACGCCACAGCGTGCATCACCGTAGTATTGCCGATCAGC
This sequence comes from Sphingobium sp. 22B, assembly GCF_001580035.1. Lineage (NCBI taxonomy): Bacteria > Pseudomonadati > Pseudomonadota > Alphaproteobacteria > Sphingomonadales > Sphingobiaceae > Sphingobium > Sphingobium sp. 22B. Next base: position 22,209 of record NZ_LTAB01000026.1, read on the forward strand.
TCATGCCAGCTATCACCTGGGCGAATTCTCGGGCACAAGCCTTGCGGAACAATGGCTGGCCAACGACGATCGAGGCTTACCTTCGCCGGTTTCAGGAACCGCTTGCATTGCGGATGGAAATGCTCGGCGAAGCCATCGCCGATGGCGAAATCGGCATTGCCAACGATCGGTTCCAGGTTCCGCGGCTGTCGGCTGCGCCAAAGGATCCCGCTGTCGACGAAACTAGGTCTGCGTTGTTCGGTCAGATCGGCGACGTCCAACTTCCCGCGGTGATGGTCTCCGTCGACTGCTCGACGGGATTTTCGAGCGTGCTTTTGGGCCGTGCCCCTACCCGTCCTGCCGAGCTGGAAGTGCTCTACGCTGCATTGCTGGCGCTTGGTACGGAAAAGACCGCCGCCGACATGGCTCGCATGTTGGACGGCGTGAGCGATGATCGCATCGAGATGATGATGCGAACGCTGGAAGAGAACGCACAGTTTCGGGCTGCAAGTGACCGTGTGGCTGCATCGATGCTCGCCAATCCCATCACGCGCCTGTGGGGCTCCGGCATTGCTGGCTCGGCCGACATGATGAGCATGGATGCGACGCGCCATCTCTGGCTGGCCCGGATTGAACCTCGGCGGCGCACTCCGGCAGTTGGCACGTACACGCATGTCGTCGATCAATGGGCAATCATCTACGATCAGCCCGTGCTGCTGAACCTCAGACAGGCGGGCGTCGCGATCGAAGGCGCGCTGAACCAGAAAGTCTGCGAACTGCAAAGGCTCGCCGTCGACACCCATGGGTTCACCCATTTTGCCATGGCCGCCGCCAAGCTCCTTGGTTTTGATCTGGCTCCACGACTGGCCGATCTGGCGACGAGGAAATTGTACCTGCCCGATGGCGTAGCCGTTCCGCAAACCCTCGAACCCATGGTGGTGCGCGTCAAAGTCTCGCGGCTTGCCAAGGAAGGCTGGGACAGCCTGCTCCATGTGATCATGTCGCTGAAGACCGGCCACAGTTCGGCCGCGACAATCATCGATCGGCACGGAAGTGCGGCAAGAGGCACGGCAACCTATGAGGCCGGGACATTGGTCGGGAAGGTCCTGCGTAGCCTTTTCCTGCTCGATTACCTGGTCAAGCCTGACTTTCGACGCGAGGTGCATCGCAATCTGTCTCAGGGAGAATCCGTGCACCAGCTGCAACGGGCAATCCTGGCGGGCAGGATCGAGGCGAAACACGGACGCAAGCACAGCGAGATTGTGGCAGTCTCAGGCGCGCTGACGCTGCTGACAAACATCGTCATGGCTTGGAAAACTGCAGCGATGCAGGAGGTCGTTGATGCGCGACCGGGCCGCTACCCGCCGGAATATCTCGCGCACGTAGCACCTGTCGCGGTCCGCCACAGCAACATGCACGGAAAGCTGCACTTCCCGATCAGGGAGCGTGGGCACCCGCGCAAGGCTGCGACCCCATAACCTGCACAAAATCCCAAGCTACTGAATTAATGAGGAAACTTCACGATGGTAATTTCTAAATCGTTGAATTTATCCCGTTTTCCTACCGCTACTTTTGGCGAAACCCGTACGGGAACCCCCGATACGGCGGTTTCGCCGCCTCTGACACGGCGCTATCAAACCGGAAACGACCCAGAATCGGGTTGGAGGGAATATTGACGGTCCGGCCACAGGCACATTCGATACGCATGTCGATCCGCGACTCAGCCCAATTCTGAAGGGTTGCAAATTGATCGACTGCATCCATTCAGCGCTTCCACCGTTTGGGACCAGCGGCTCAAGCGATACAGTGTTTCGGCAGTTAGAGCGGAACTCAAGTTGAATTAAACACCTGATATTGATGAAGAACGTCGGTTCGAATATAAGCCTCTTGGAGGCTGCTGTGCTTAAGATCGACCTGAACACATATGGAATGACGCAGGATAGCCCTGCTTGTCCAATCGTGCACATGACGCAGGATGAGTTTGATCCGCTTCAGCCCAATCAGATTGGAGACGGAGACGAGACTACCGCCCAACGTATTGGCTACGCCATCGCCTATCTCATCGCATTCTCGTGCGTCGCCTATTTCATCTACATTTGATCCCAATCTATCTCCGTAAGCGGGGATCCTGGAAGAAGCCTATTTCATGATCAGCGTTCACATCTGCCTGAACATCCGCTGATCCCCGTACCGCAGACGCACGCTGGATTTCTGCATTGTCGCGAACATTATCGATCGAATCTTTACCCTGATTGATGATTCGGCCTGCTGCTCCTGCATCGCCGGTATCTGGTCCATTCGGAATCCCCTCCACGGAATGCGGATGATATGTCGCGCGGACGGTGTCGAAATTTCCGATCTCTCGATGAGGAACGTCCACAAGGTTTGGGCTATGTATCAATTCCTGCACATCCTCTCGGATCGCCGATTGCTTTTGCTGCATCCATGAACCGATCAACGCATTCCTCGCATCACGCTGCTGATCGGTCAGCGTGGTCACCCACAATTCTGGAGCACCCATTCCAGGATTGCGGGACTGCTCCATGCGATACCAATCCGCTAATTCTTGCGAAAGATTGGCGCTTAGTTGCATTCCATGGGTTTCGGCATAGCTCGCGTCACGACTAAGCTGCTCCGATAGTTCGTGGAGTTTTCGTGCGGTCTCTTGGTACGATTTGGCGCGCGAAAGTGAATCCTCCGTACTTCTGGATGAACTCGCAGACATTGAAGCCCGATCGAATGTTCCATCACGGTCATAGGTTCCAAGCGTCTCGTTGGCATTTGAACCATTTGCATGCTCGTCACGCATATTGACCGAAGAGGAATTATTTGATTCCGTATTTCGTTGATCGGAGTTGCTGTGACGCATCGTATCAATTTGCTGCCCGGTTTTGCTAACTGTCCCACCAACACCTGGTAATACGCTACCAATACCGCGGCCGCTTTTTCCCTTTGCACCAGCCCCTGCACCACCGATGCCGGCACGTATCTCGCCAGCGACGGCGTCAATTGTTCCAGCCGTCCTATCATGACCTTGCGAAATGCTTTGACTTTGACCAACCGACGACCTCTCCTCTGTTCCTGCACTGGACGACGCCGTGTTACGATCGAACCGTTCGATCGACGTCCCAGATGAGCGTCCGCGGCTGCTGTCCCACCCGGAACTTTGCTCACTCGACGTGCCAAAGGCGCTGCGATTGGTGTGGGTACTGGTGAGGATGTCCGAAGCCGCGGCTTCATAAGCTTTGGCCTGCCGCTCCGCGACGCTCGCCTGCTCCCTGAGTTCGGACACAAAGCCGGTCGATGCGCGGGGTTCGACATCAAGGCGCGAAATCGCCTGATGCATGTCGATCACCTCGCTGCCATTGCCGAACGCCGACATCACGGACCCATTGTCATTGCGGAAGCTATAGGCCGGCCCACCGTCCTGGTACGTCGCCGCAGTGTTCCACTGGTCGCTCTGCCGCATATTGGACGTCTGGTTTGCCCAGCTCACATTGCCATAGGCGTAATTGCCGGTGGTCTGCTCGAGCGCGGCTGCCTCCGCCGCATTCTGCGCCGGCGCCAGCATCGACATGGATTGGCCGGCGATCGACATGGCGCCCCGCGCGAGCCCGGCGGCGAGAAACGGCACGCTCATCAGCATGAACCCGGCGATCGTCGCGGTTTCAGCGTTGACCGCGCCAATGCCGGCATAGGATCCGAGCGTCATGCCACCCTCGGCCACGCCGGTCGCGGCTTCCTCTGCTCGCGTCATGCAGATCATGTGAAGCACCACATAAAGCGGTCCCCAGGCAGCGAGATAGAAAAAGCCCGTCGCATAGCCCTTGAGCGCCGACACCCCGGTTTGCGGCATGAGGAACAGCGGGAAAATCACCGGGAACATGGCGAAGAAGACGACCGTCAGCACGATGTTGAGGATCGGAACCCAGGCCATCGCCTGCTGGGCGATGCTGTTATAGGTGTTGCGCGCCTGCATGTCGGCGCGGGTCTGCGCGAAGCTGTCGATCGCGCCGGCCGCCGCCCCACCCACCATATTGTTACGCGCCTGCATGAAGGCGTTGATCGCCGTATTCTGGCGCATCGCCTGGGCAAAGCCATCGCCGGACCCTGTAAAAGCGCCATTGACGACAGGGATGTCATGTTTGAGCTTGTCGGCGGCCAGCGTGTTGCTGAGCTTGGGATAGGCTTCCTTCCCCCAGATCGGCGCATGCGCATCGATCATCGGTGCCCATTGCGCGTCGAGCATCTGATAGGCCTGGCGGCAGGTCACGATATAAGGCGTGACCGTGGTGCCGCTGCGTTCGAGCCATTCCTGTGAGCGCGATTCCGCCTCGGTGGCGATCGCCGCCCAGAGATCGGTCGCCTTGGCCAAATCGGTCAGCGATTTTTGATAGAGCATGATGTCGCCGAACACGCACTGCTTCATATATTGCTCAAGGTTCGTCGAAAATTCAGCATCGCGGATGATGAAATTGCGGGTCGCGTCAAAGAGCCGCGCGCCGTAGATGAGGCCGTTGGTGGAATAATTGAGCTCGCTTGGCATGACGAACACGGTCTCGGCCGTGCGGGTCAGATAATCGCCGATCTGGGTGGTGAAGCTTGCCAGTACGCCGAGGCCTAACGGCACATTTTCGACGGTGGCAGGGGCAAGGCTGGGATTGATGCGGTCGGTCACCTTGATGCTGACCGTCGGGACCATCAAGCACATATAGATAAGCGTCGCCTGCAGGAACCAGTTGAGCCAGGCCTTGTAGTTCAGGGTGAAGGCGACGACGAACAGCGAGTAGATAAGGCCCATCACCATGGCGACGCGGATCATAGAGCGATAGCCCCCGCCGCCTGACCAGGCCGCGACGGCGTTGAAGGTGTTGACGAGATATTCGCCGCCGCCGACCGTGAAGACCTCCAGCATCGCCCGTCCCTCCCGCCTAGTTGAGGCCCTGGGCGGACAGCCCGCGTGAGAAGCTCAATGCCGCGGCCATGCCTGGCGACATGCTGTTTTGGAGCGTAGATTCCAGTGCCATGGTCCGGTTGATCACCTGCATGGTCACCTGGAGCTTGGTGTTGAGCTTCATCTCGCGCTGGGAGAAGCGCTGCCGGGCTGCGGTGATCTGCTGCTTCCACTGATCGGCGGTCGCCTGGTCGGCCGTCTGATAATGGACCTTCGACTGCTCGACCCGGTCCATCATATTGTCGAGCATGGCGTTCAGAAGGTCGACCGCGACGATCTCCGACAGCGCCTCGGTTTCGCCATAGGTGAGCTGCGTATGCGCATAGGCGTAAACGGTCAGGATCTTGTAGAGCGGGACGGTGGCGAGGTTGAGCAACTGGCGTTCAGCGGCGGTGAGCGCCGTGTTGGAGCGGACCTTCCCATACATGTCATCGATCATCTGCTGGATGCGGGGGCGAAGGGCGCTCGCCCGGGGGATGGTCAACGTCTGCTCACCCACATCATAGCAATCCCCATCATTGCATTTGAGAATCTTGACCGCCGAGCCGCCTTCGGTGCCATCGAGCAGCGCCGTCACCACCGCATCCTCGGCAGGCCCGAACATCACCACCTTGCCGCCGACGCTGGCATCGGTCGAGGGCGTCGTGACGATCGTGCCGACCAACGTCATCACATATTCGGAAAATTCCTGGTCGAACGCCCCGAATTTGGCGGATTTGCTGAGCGCCTCCCAGGTATAATTATGCTTCTCGCCGACCAGCTGGTCCTTCATCGCCGCGTCGGAATTACCCGCGATTGTGCTGTCGCGGCTCCCGCCATTATTGCAGCCCTGGCGCGAGGCGGCCCAATCGGAAAAGACACCCTGGCTGTTGCCGACCGCCTCGCAGATAGTGGCGCGGGTCGTGTCCATCTGCGGCCATATGCCGCCGACCAGCGCCTGCGCGGTCTCGCAGCTGGAGATGTTCATCTGGTTCAACAGTTGCGCCTTTTGGCTGAACTCGTCCATGACCTTGCCGATTTCAGGCGAGACGGAATCGATCGCGAGCTTGAAGGCAAAGCCCAGCGCATTGTTGGCGGTGGCCTTGAGCATCGCCACGATCTCGGACGCGTTGATGAAGGAGAAGGAACCTGAGAAAAGATCGATGCCGCCGCAGCCCGCACGCGCGCTCGGAAGCTGGAGGTTGAAGGGCGAGACGCTTTTCTGCGGAAAGCGCGTCCAGACATTGCCCAGCGAATAATAGCCCGCCGACTGGCCCTGGAAGGCGGTGGGCCCGGTGATGTTGGCAGCGCCCCCCGCATCATTGAAGAAGCTGTTCATCTCGGACGCCACATTGGCGTCGGCAACGCCGATGACGCTCAGATGCACCGCCGTCATCAGGGTGACGGCAGCAGCCCCGCGCTGAAGTAGAGAACGGAGCCTGCTGTCTTTGCTTGGCTGTGCCATCAATAATCACTCCCCACCTTGGTGTTGGTCAGCATGAATATCCGATCCATGATCTCGTCGGCGCTCAGCATCCCGAACCCGACGGGGACCGTCCGCTTGGTCGCGGTGTCGAACAGGACCAGCGCCGGCGTCTCGTTGCCCGGCACACCCATGCGCACGCGCTGGCCCGCATCCACCACATAATCGGGAAAATCGCGGTTCGGCCCGCCGTCCATCGACACCGCCATCACCGCCATGCCATGGCTGTCGGCCACGGATTTGAGGATCGGCCCGAATATCTCGCAGGCGCCGCAGCTTTGCGCGTAGAAATAGAAAAGCCCGTAGCGCTGCCCCAATGTTTCCAGCACTGCGTCTCGATCGGCCTTGCGATTATCGAGCCAGGCGCGCTTGCCGACCGTACTGACCGGCCGCTGAAGCGTGTAATCGAGATCGGGGTTCTGCCAGAGCGCCCGCTGCCAGGTGTCTGAGAAGGTCGAGGCGCGATCGAGTTGCTCCCGCTGGAAACGGACATAGGCGATGACATTCTGCTCTGTCGGTTCGAGGATCGCTCGTGCCTTGAGCTCATCCAGTTCCTTCGTGATCGCCGCCATCCGATCGGCGGCGCTTTGCTGGGGCGTTTGCGCTGGCTTTTCCGGTTCAGCCTTGGGCCTGACGCAATAGAACCACTGGCCGAGGCGGCGTTCCCGGCAATAGAAATCGTCTCCCGCATCGGACTGCTCCACGCCATCGGTCGCCGCACCGGGTTCGTCCGCGTGGACGGGAGCGGAAATTATGGCCGATGCCAGCATCCACGCCACAAGCACGCTTTTCATCGCCATTTTATCGACCCTCCTTGCCTTAAACACGCGACCTCAATGGCCGCCGGGCGCGCTGTCCAGTTCCCCCTTGGTGAGCTGCAGCACCGACATCATCAGCGCGACATCGAGCAGCCGCGTGCCCTGGTCGAGCATGCGGATGATGCCGTTCATGAGCGGTCGGGCCATGTCGCGGCCCTGGATGGTTGCGCGAAACCGGTCGCCGCGCTTGATGAGCCAGCCGCGCCCGGTCATGTGGCCGACGCTATCGGCAAGGGACTCACCCGGAATCCCGCAGTCGAACCATCGCCCTACTCCATCGTGAATCTCCTGCGCGCGCATCGGCGAAGGGCTGCGATAGACGCAGATGAAGATGGCAAGCTCGAAGGCGGTCATGTCCCATCCAAAGGGAGCGCGGGGCGCCATCATCTCATTGGCCATGGAGATCATAATATCCCTGTATCTTCGCTTGAATGTCCGTCATGGTCTGGACTTCATCAGGCAGCTTGGCCGCGTCCATGAACTCGGAATAGACTTCGGTAAAATCCATCACCGAGAGATCGAGGCTCGCAAACTCCTCGATGGTAAAGCCCTTGCACTGCTCCTTCTTGGGCTTGTCCCAGGGCTTGTTCAGCTGGATACGGCCCTGTTCCTGCAGGATGCGCGAGAGCTTGCTCTCAAAACAGCAATAGGCGGTACGCTTGGTCTTGCAGATGCCCAGGATGCTGGACGAGCAATAGGTGCCGACCTTGTGGCAAAAGCCCATCCGGTCCTTGATATCGAGCTTCATCTCGCCCTGCGAGCAGGCGAAGAGCGTCAAGAAAGGCGTCGCCAACGCCGCGATCGCGGCGGGGCCGCCGGCAAGCGCCGCCGCGCCCGCGCCGATGGTCAACAGCCCGGAGGTCTTCCCCGCGCAGCAGTTGATGAGCCCAAATACCGGCTTGTGGCAGCTGTCCCGTTCCCCTGAAAAGACGGTGAAATTATTTTCGTCAAACTCCTTGCCGGCTTGGTCGATCGAGTGGAGCGCCACCAGCGCGTCCTTGAACTCGGTCGAGGCCTCACGGACGATCGGTTCACAGTCGCCGTTGATGCAGTAGACGTCGCCGCCGCAAATATATTGCTTCTCCGCACCCCGTTCGCTCTGCGGCACCGGGCAGCGATAGACATTTTCAAAGACCTTGCAGGCGCCAGGGTCGTAGGCCGGATCCTCCTCGTCATCGATGCATTCCTTGCGCAGGAAGCTGCATTGGGCATTGGCCTCCAGATCAGCGCAGTCATTGCCCTCGCCGATAATGGTGCATTGGTAGCTGTTCGCTTTGGCCCAGCAATCCTGTGTGACGCTCACCCCATCGACCATCCGGGTCCTGGGTTCGCTGTCCGTGCAGACCGACGATGTGAGCGTGCATTGTCCATTGCGGACCGGCGCAACGCAGGAAGCCAGGTCATCCGCCGTTCCGACATGCACCTTGGTCGTGCCGCTCCCTAAGTCCACCACCGGCGCCGGGGTGAAGCAGCCGAAGGCATCGCAATATTTCTTGCCGTTTGTCGACGCTGCGGGCGCCGTGCAGCTATAGGTGCGCACGGTGTTGGATTGATAAAGCGAGCGATCCTTATTGAGGCGGCCCACATAGCGGCGCTCTACGGTGAAGCTCGTGCTTTCGAGGCTACACGTCGGGGCGGTTTCAAAGCCGGTGCAACTGCTGCTGCTCGTGTTGGGATCCCATCGGATCTGCTTATGCCACACCTCATTATACCAGTAGCCGCAGCTGTACCGGTATGCCGTCTTCTCCTCAAACTGCGGAACCTGGGGCACGGTGCAGCTGGGCTGGCTCTGGTCAACGCTGGCGCCGGCATTGCAGGTTGCCTCATAGCTGCTGGACTGCCCGTCGCCCGGCGGCAGCGCGGTGCAACTGCCACTCGTGCCGCCGATCTCCTGGCCCTGCAAATAGCTGCCCGGATCATTCTCAATCGTGGTCGCCCTGCTGGCTGTCGACTTGATCTCGTCATTGTCGAAGGTCGCCCGTGTTCGATCCGCGTCCGTGGTGATCCGGTAGCTCTCGCTCGTGGATTTGAGCGCCGCACTGTCATTTTCGAGTTTCTCAGGGTCATCGAAATAGTCCCCCTGCTGCAGGCTCGACCCAGCATAGCCCGGCACGGCCTCAGCCTGCGATTGCTCGCTGGGCACCAGCGCGCCGTTCGACCGCATGGCGTTGCCGAGACCCTTCCCCTCTTCCCGCGCCTGTTCCTGCGTCATTTGCGCGTATAATGGCGCTGCCGCGGCCGCAGCGCTGATCAGCAGCAGCAGCGCGGCCCTGTATCTCACGGCTTTGCCCGGTCCATATGAGCGAGCGCGATTCCTGCAACCTGTGCGCCTGGCCCATGGCCTTCCGCAAAGCTGCTGAGCGCATAGCGGACCGTCACATTGCCCGTCATCCGGTCATGCGGCGGCACCCGTGTCTGGCAATCAAAGCCCGCACAGACGTCAAAATCGGAGGAGACCGCGACATAGGTCGGGACCGCCGCCACATCGAAGGCGCGGAAGAGACGTGGATCGATGCCGATATTCGCCATATCCTGTTCGTCCACGATTTTCCCAAGCTGGCCGGCGAAGACCTTCATGCTGTTGCCGGGAAAACCGCGAAATACGACGATGCCGCCGGCCGCCGCTGTATCCCGCACCATCTGCTTTAAAGACGCTGGCGGCATGGAGAGGCTGGCAAAGGCGATGAACTGCGGTGCCTCGCCGGGCTTGGCGGTGAGATTCTGCGCCGCCCCCTCGACGATCGCGTCAAAGTCGATGGGGCCGGCAGGTCCGGTCGGGAGATCACTCGCGGCGACCCGCTTCATATTTTCCGTGCCGTACTCATGCACGCTGAGCGCCTCTTCCCGGAATGCGTCGCCCCGATCCTTGACCTCATCGACAAAGGCATTCGCTTCCGCCTGCATGTCCGCCGCGCGCTTCTTGACCGCCTGGACGTCGATCCCCTCGACAGTCTGGGCGAGCAGTGCCGAGAGGCCGGCGGTGGCGAAAAGGGCGGCAAGCCCGATCCTGGCGAGATGCATGGCGTCCCTCCCCTAAAACACGCAGCAGTTGCGCTTGCGCCAGACCAGATAGCCCATATCCTCGCCGACGGCGGGGAAGGCCCGGCCCGCGTCGGGCGGAAAGGTCGAGGCGCCGATCGCCGAACATGCGAAACGTCCCGAGACCGTCGGGATTGGGTTCACCATCTGGAAGCGATATTGCTGCTTGCGCATGATCGGCATCAGATATTTCTTGCACAGGCCCTTGGACCCCATCGTCCCCCAGGCCAGCGCCTGGCGGTGCATCTTGTAGGCGAAGCGCGACAGGGCGAGCCGGGAGGATTGCACATGGCCGATCGATGAGGGAATATTTCCGTTCATGGGATACATGGACCCCTGGCAGCCCGCACACCAGAAGAGCGGATCGAGCGGCACGCCGACGGTGCCCGCGATGCAGTCCGCGGCGCAAGCGGCCTGCGCGACGGGGTTGGCAAAGACGATCGCTTCGGGGTTGATGAGGCCCGAGAGCGCATCATCCTGCCAGAGCGGGTCGACCTCAGTCATATAGGCGATGTCGAAGCTCGCCTGCTCGAAGCAGACGAAGTCGGTCAATACCTCCATCCAATAGAGCAGCGGATAGACATACCAGTGGACATGCCATTTGGCGGTGCTTTGCGAGCGCCCCCCGACCATCGAGGGCCCGGTCATATAGCCCTGGCCGATATCGAAGCCGGGCGCGACGCGGATGCCGCCGAGATTGGGGAAGCACCAGGGCTTCATGGTGACATCGGCGAGGCGTGCCGGTTCCCAGAAGCCGACCGAAATGCCGATGCGCGGGAGCGGGTCGGCGCAGGCGCAGATGGGCGAGGCGGGATTGCCGGTATCGGGCCGGTTGCCCGGCCAGATCTTCGTGCCGCCGACCGAAAGAGGAAACAGGCAGGACCAGCAGACATCCGTGATGGGATTGGCGAATTTGCCGTGACAGGTCGGCCCCGCTGCCTCGGCGCGCTGCGGGGTGAGAGCGAACGCCGCCAGCAGGCCGAGGATCATCAGCAAGGCGCGAAGGCTGCGCATCATTCGCCCTCCCCGGCTTGGGTGAGCCACTCCGTGTCCGCCCGATTCTTGACGCGGAGATAGATGAGGCTGTGGGTGGCGGTGAGGAGCATGAGCCCGGCGATGAGGAGCGAGGCCCTGCTGCCGAGGAGTTGCTTCAATGGGTCGAGCAGCAGGATGGTGGTGGCGAGGGCGAGGTAAAGACCCTGCCAGACATGCCGCATCGCCCGCAGGAACCGGGTTTCGGGCGCCGCCATCGGCGTGCGCAGGAGATCGAGCCAGAGCGGCATCATCCGGCCCTCTTCGCGTCGAGCAGCAGCTCTTCGATCTGCATGACCCGGCCCGCAGGCCGCACCACGGCGGGCGTGTGCTGGATGCCGAACCTGGCGGTAAGCCGCCCCTCCTGATCGAAATAGAAACGGCGTTTGCGGTTGGTCATCTCATCGATCGGTGAGCCGCTGACCAGGATGATCTTCGCCTTGGCGTCGCTGTACCGGGTCGTCGCCCAGGTCATCTGGGCCGCGTCGTCGCCATTGACGAACACCAGCGCCTGGGTGAGCCGCACAAAATCGAGCGGATTGATCTTCTGCCCCGCCGCCGCAATAAGTGTCCCCTTCTGGTCCCTGATATCCTGCTCGAGCGTGACCGTCGGATCGAACTGCCAGCTGCGCGCCGCCTGCGCAGGCGTGATTCCGGCCACGGGATCGGGCCGGCGGACCTTGGCTTCCACCCTCTTGGCAAAAGCCGCGTTCATCCGCGCCAGTTCGCCGCTCGCCTCGGCGCGTTTCAGCCGCGCTTCGATAGTGGCCAGGAGATCGGGTTCGATGACCGGGAAGGTTTGGCCGACCGCGCCATAGTCCCGCGCTTCCGAACGCATTGGGCCGATGATCAGCAGGGCACCCGCCAGCGCAGCGCCGGCGATGGGGACGGTGAGCAGCACCCTCACAGCACGGGCACCCCTGCCCCGAAGATTTGCCGCGCGCAGACAAGACCAATCTCGCCATAGCGGCTGTCGAACCCGTCCTTGTGCGGCGTGCCGACATAATAGCAGCTATTCGGGATCACGCCGGTCGGTCCCGGCGTTAGCCGCTCGCCGAGGCGCGTACGCGCCTTCCTATGCGCGACCGGCCGACCGTTGATGCGAACGTCGGTGCCGTCATGGCTGATGACATCGCCCGGCATGCCGTAGACAATCTTGCCGAATAGCGGCGTTGGGTTCCCGAAGTGCCGTCGCACCAGCGCATTGGCGGGCGGATCGAAGAAGATATAGTCACCGCGCGCCGGAACCTTGGTGCGGTGGATCAGGAACGCCCAGTTGGGCAGCGAGTCGGTGAGGTTGATCAGCACCGCATGGCGCTCGCGCCAACCGTGAAGGGCCTGCCAGGCGCCATAGCCGATGACGGCGATGCCGAGCAGCGCCCAGAGCCGCTTGCGCGGACGCCAGCCCGATACGCGCGGGCTATCACTGACCACCAGCGCCATCGTGCCCTCCAAAGCTTGAGACCGAAGCGCCCATCCCGCCGGGATACTCACCTGCCAGAGGCACGGGCGCGAATGGTGACGAGGCTCCGGCGGGCGACGGCATGGCGGGCATCGGCGACGGAGCAGACGCCTGCGATTGTGGAGTTGGCATTGGCCCTTCAAGACCACCGGTCTCGCGCTGAAGGCTCAGCAATTGCTGGGCGCTCGCTTGCTTTGGCATGGCGATGCCCGAGGCATAGACGGCCTTTTTGATGCTCTCGGTGATGTCCGGCACATTTTTGGACAGGACCGCCTCGCCCACCATGACGATCTCGCCCTGGCGCGAGCGTCGTTGCAACTCCTGGTCGAGCGTGCCCATGAAACGGCGCATTTCGGCCTCGACCTGGGCGGGCGAGGATGCCGAATGCGCCTGCGCCTGGACATATTCGCCGACAATGGTCGAGAGGCGCGCCGACACGATCCGCTCGGCCGGTGGCGCGAGCAAGGTCTTGGTGACCCACATGCCCCAGACCAGGGCCGCGGCCAACGCCGCGCCACCCAGAAGCTGGCCGCGGGTGAAGCCTGCAAACAGGCTGGTACGGCGTGGACGGAGGACGGGGTCCGGCGCGGGCAGATCGAGTTCCTGCTGCTCAGCCATGGCGGGCGCTCCTCTGCGGCGCGGGCAGGATATGATGGCGGCGCAGGATCATGAGGAGAAGGGCCGCGCCGCAATAGATGGCGACGGCCAAGTGCCGGAAAGCGGCAAGCCGCGCAGGATCGGCCGCCAAATAGCGCGTGGTGAAATTATGGAGCTGGATCACCATGCCATCGATTGAAAAGCCGCCGATCGCGAAGAAGAACAGGGCAAGGAGACCCCAGCTCAGGAGCAGGGTCGTGGCCAAAAAGCCCGCCAGTTTCAGCGTCAGCGCTGCCAGGCCCGCCCAAAACTGGCGCGACCGCCGCCGCTCCGCTCTCCGCACGATCTCCTCACTAGCACTGATTGTCAGTTCTCGCATGACTCCATCACTCCGCTGTCAGGGGAAGATCGCCCGGGTCCGCCGACCATTTTTCCGGCATGTCCGGGAATGCGACGCGCTCGATCGCCTGCTCCATGGTGAGACCCTGCGCCACCAGGTGTTCGATCGCAGCGAAGGTCCTGGGGCTCGATGAAAAGAGCGTCGCGCTATAGGGATCGAGCACGAGGCGGCCGACCGCCAATGTCTCGGGTCCCTTGATCATGATATCGGAATACTCAAAACCGTTGCGTTTCAGCGACCGCAGCAATGCATCGGTATAGTCATCCATCTCGAAGCGGTCATGCTTCTTGAAGTCGGCAATGGTTTCCGGCTTCTGCTGGAGAATGACGAACCAGTCGCTATTTTCGAGTGCCGCGATCGATCCTGGCGACTTATAATAGTCGTTCAAGGACTGGGTCGCCGTTACCAGCGACGCGCCATATTTGCGGCAGGTGCGCGCATAAGTCTCGATGAAGTCCGCCATCGCGCCGCCGCGCAGCATCTGCCAGGCCTCGTCCAGGAGCAAGGCCTTGGGGATCGATCGGTCAATCTTGCGCATCATCTGCTGGGAGAGGAACATGATCGCGGTGAGCACCACGCTGCGCAATTCCTCGCGCGCGGAAAGATCGGAAAGCTCGAAGACGGTGAGGTCCGCCGACAGTTCGAACGACACCTCGCCTTCGAAAAATTTGCCGAACGTACCGCGCGACGAGAAGGGCCGCATGGCGATGCCCAGCGCATTGGCAAGTTCGTTGCCGGTCCGGTCGAGCGCCGCGATCACATCATCGATGCACCCGGATCGCCCCTTTTCTTCCCAGACCTCATTCACCGCCCCGTCGATGAGGCCCCGCTCGGTATCGTTCAGCCGGTCGATATGGCGGGCCATCTGGTTCACAATGGCTTTCAGCATCGCCATGCAGTCGAGCTGATAATCCTCGTCGCGCGCGGCGAGATCGGCGTCGATCATGCTGAAGGGATTGAGGCAGAAGCCCGAGGACATGGTGAACTCGACAAAGGCGCCACCCTGGAGCTTGGCGCTGTGCTCGAACGAGCGACCGTCGTCGATCACCACCACCCGCGCGCCCGCGCCGCAGAGCGAGGCGCAGAGTTCCTGGAGGGCGACCGATTTGCCCGACCCCGATTTGCCGAACACCGCGACATTATGATTGCCCGCCGCATTCTCGAAGGGTGACCAAAAGAAGGGCTGGCCCCGCCGGCCGATCAACAGCAGATGCGGCGTCCGGCCGCCCAGATACTCGCCCTGGATCGGCGCCAGATTGGCGGCCGTAGTGGTCAGCATCGTGCGCATCCGCTTCATGCGCTCGAGATCCTTGGAAAGGCCGTTCGCCATCGTCATGGGCATGGCGCAGAGCAGGCCCATGACCTGGAGATAGCGATCGTCGAGCAGATCCCAGCCCGCCGCGCGATAGACGGATTTGAGGACCCGCTCATGGGTATCCCCCTTCCCCTTGGGCGAGAAGGCCGTAACCGAATAGAAGAGGCGCACGAGCTTGCGTCCCTGCTTCATCTCGTCATTCACATAGCGCCATTCCTGGCTCTGCTCCTTCAATTGCGGCAGGAAGCGCGCCGACTTGCTGTCGGCCAGGCTGGTCGTGCGCATGAATTTGAAGCCCGCCTTGCTGGACGCTGCCTCGACATCGGGAAAATCGATGCAGAGATTGGTGGCGACCGGACAGGGCATGCGCAGCTTGTCGGTGAACATGTCGCCGATCAGCCGCGCGACATCCCAAGGCGCCCAGCGCTGGGGCAAGTTGCGCACCGAAAAGGAGCGGACATCGAAGGTGTCGGGGTAAATCTCGCCGATCTCGGGGGTACCGTCGATCTCGCGGCCGGTGGGACGGAAGCGCTCGGTGCGCAGCAATATGCGATCCGCCTCAACCCGCATCTCGACATCGCGCCGGATCGCCTGGTCGGCGATGGGATCGAACGCATTATAGCTCACCGCGTCGTCGCCCGGCGCGGTGGTGGGCGAGGTGATGTCGTCGATCCACGCGATGAGCGCGGGCGGGTCCATTTTGCGGGCGGTGACGTTGATCGAGGCCAGCGCGGAAATGAGCCCGTCCATGACGCCGACAATCTCCTCGTTGGAGACGCGCGAACTTTCCGGCGTCGAATAGGAGATGGCGACACGGTGGTTTCGCAGGCCAAAGGGCGCGTCGGCCGAGAGCGAGGTCCAGACGCCCTGGGTCATATGCTCGACCCGGTGCTTGGCCATGCGCTCGTAAATCCCGTGCGCCCGGTAACGCGGCACATACCATTTGGAGAGCAGCTCGCCGACGCGCGGGCTCATCCATTGGTGAAATTGCAGGCAGCCGGGCGTCGGGATCGCTTCGGAGAGGAATTGCGCAAGGATCTCGCCGCTGCGCTCATCCGCGCCCACCATCGGCGCCACCTCCAGCACGAAGCCGCGCGAGGCGCTGTTGTAGAAGATGCCGCTCTTCGCGTCGTAGCTGCGGTAGGGCAACCAATGCGCCAGCATCGGGACGCCGAGATCCGGGCGGCCGCTGTCCGGGCGCTTGGTGTCGCCCAGCATCCCCGCCATCAGGCGCTCGAAAATATTGGGATCAGCCATCATTCATCCTCCGGGATGGCGGCAGGAAAGGCGGTTGCCCGCACGATGGGTTGGACGACCGGCTTAGGCGACGCGGGCACGGAAACTGCGGCGGCGCCTTTCGCCGGAACCAGCTTGCTCGGAAGCGCCGCTGGGGTAGATGAGGCCGCTTGCGGCGCGGAAGGTGTCGGAACCGACGGCGAACCGGCCCGCGCGGCGGTCCCAAGCCGACGCGCCACATCAGCCTTGATGGCCGCTACGGGATCCGCCTTCCGCGCCCGCGCCGCTTCGACGGCTGCCGGCGTCGGCAGATCGGGATCAACGGCGAGCGGTGGTTCGGTGGTAGTGACGGCCTCGGCCAGGCTCTGCATCTGCGGCGCGGCCGAAAACGCGTTGCGCGGCAGGACCGCTTCCTGAGGTTCGGGCGCGCTCTGCCATTCTCCCTGGGCGACCACGGCGCGGATGGCGCTCGCTTCATGGAGCCGACCGCCTTCATCGATGAAAGCCGGGAACACAATGCGCATCAACCGCTCGCGGCTGCGCGTGGCGTCGGCGCTGACCGCCATGCGCACCGGCTCAGCCGCCGCGACCTTGGTGGCCGCCGGACTCTTGCGCTGCTCCTCATAGGGCCCTGCTGGGGTCGGCGTGGCCGAGGGATCATCGGTGATCATGGCGAGCGCTCGATCATCGATGACCGCGCTCGGCGCACAAATGCCATCGGGCGCGGCGCAGGCGAAACTGCCCTTCACATTACCGCCAAGGCTCGCGCAGCCGGTTGAAAGAAGGCAAGCCAGGACGCTGCTGATCATCGCGGCCAGCGGCCTTGTCGTGACGGCCCCGCTCACGACCGTGCGTCCTTAAGCCAGGCTTCGAGAAATTCGCGCGGGCGATACCCTTCCAGCACCGCACCGTCGCTGCGGACGATGACCGGCGTGCCATTGAGGCCGTGTTTGTGAGCAAAAGCCTCATTGGCATCAAGCCCCGACGTGTCGCAGGTCGCGCCGCCCGCCAGCGGCTCTCCGGCATAGGCGGCGTGTACGGCCCGCTCCTTGTCCTTCGCGCAATAGACGCGGTCGGCAATGTCGCGGCTGCCCAGGACCGATATCGGCCGCTCGATCACCTTGACGTTCATCGAACGCAGGACATTGGACAGCGCGCGGCAATAGCTGCAGCGAAAATCGGTGAAGATGGTGAGGCTCTGGCCCTGCGGATTGCCCCAGATGATGGCGCCGTCCTTGCCGAGGCTTTCGAGTGAGAGCTTGGGCGATCGGCGTTCCGGTGTCGGCTTTTCCATCCGGCCACCCTTGGCGGCAGCGGCGAAGGCGGCCTTTTGCGCATCCTCGCCCGTCAGGTTCGCCGCCGCATTGGCCGAGGCTGCCGCGCCCACCAGCATGTCGGGGTTCATCTCCAGCAGCTTGGCTGCCGTCAGGTCCTGGCGGGTCTGCATGTCATAGACACGGCCGATGATGAGGTAGCGTGCGGCGGGATCGACATAGAAGAGATTGGCGCCGGCGGTGATTTCGCACAAGCCACTGACCTTCTGGCAATCGACTGCGCCAACCTGGGTCTTGGGGAGCCGGGCCTTCAGCGCCTCTCTGACCCCGCCCTCCGCGCCGCCAACATCGGCCGCGAGGCTGAGGCTCGCGAGGCCGACGCAACCGAAGGCTAACCCGATCGATGCAGGTCGATATGAGAGGAAGCGCCCAAGGCGCCGCAGCCTAGTTGCGAACATAAACACCCTCCAGGAAGACGATCTCGACATCGATGCCGGTCGGCATCTCGATCACCGGCTGATATTGCTCGGCCCGTTCGATCAGATATTTGGACACAATGTCGCCGGTTTGGGCGACGCCTTCGCCAAGCCCGCCTTCGAGGATGTCCCCGGTCGAGAGCTTGTCACGCTTGCCATTGGTCGAGATGTTGGTGCCCTGGAACACACTGTTCGCATTGGCCGAAAAGCCGCGGCCAAAGCCGCCCACCAGGCCCGCCATGAAGGCCTGGGTGACCAGCGATCCCTCGCGCGACACCACCCGGCCGCGCACGCCCGTCTTGCCGCCAAAGGCGATGAACCCCTTGACCTCGGACACCGCATAGCGGCCGCCCGGTTGCGGGCAGGTCATCTTCTGGAGCTTCACATAGACTTTCTCGCTCGAGAGATCGCCGCGCGCGGCACCATTGATGAGACAGCCTTCGATTTTGGTCGTGAGCAGCTTGCCATTGGCGAAGACCGAGCGAGCGGGACCGGTGATGCGCAGCACGACGGGCAACGGATCGGTCTGGCTGTTGACGCCCGCGCTTGCATCGACCCCGACAATCACCCGCGCGCGAGCGAAACTGTTGGGCGGGAGATAATTGGGGCTGTCGGTATAGACGGTATTGCCCTTGGCGACCTTGGACGCGATCCCACTATCGCTGCTGGTGAAACTCACCATCTTGACCTCATTGCCGCGGGGGAGCGCATCGGCGCGCACCGCACCTGCGTCGCCCGGTGCATCGGGCCGCTGATAGACTTGCGGGCCATTGGGGCCGTAGAGCGCGGAAGGGCCTGCCATCGCTGGCTGTGCCGTGCGCCGCTCGGAAATCTGGCGCTTCAATTGCTCATTTTCTGCCTGATAAGCGGTCAGCACCCGCTGCCCGTCGGCCTGCATCGACTGGTTCTGGGCTTTCAGCGCCTCGACCTGCGAGGCGAGCTGGTCCATCCGCCGCTGCTGGCCGCCCACGGCCTTCAGCTGATTTTCCTGGGCCTGGAACTGGTTTTCCGACATCGCCATCCACTCCTGCTGGGAGAGGTTGCGGTTCACCAGATCCTTGGTCGAGACATCGATTTCTTCGCCGCTTGTGGCTTTGGGATCCTCCTTTTTCTCGTCACCGCTGAAGATCCAGAAGGAGGAGGCGATGAGGCCGATGCCGGCTGCGCCGGCGAGAAGCAGTTGCTGCTTGCGGCGGACGGCCTCGTTGCCGGCGAGGTCAGCGCTGACAGGGGAGACGCCCTCGCCCGCCTCCTGATCGGCATCGAGCGTCCGGCGCTTGCGCGAAAAAAGATCAGCCAATGCCATCAGGGCCTCCCATTTTGCGATACGAGATAGGCGGTCGTGATCTTGCCGGGGCCGAGGCGCGGCTCGGCGATCGAGACGGCCAGCGTGCCCGACGGCGCAACCGTCGCTTCATTAAGCTCGATGGCCGCCGCCCCCTTATTCTCGATGCGCAGCACCTTGCCGGTCAAATCCGCGCCGCGATATTCCGCGATCATCTGCACCTTGAGCGTGCCCACATAGACAGGGCGGAGCGAACGCTGCCGCATCTCGTAGCCCGGCGCCGAGCCATTGGCGGCCATCGCCTGCATCAAGGCAACCGCCGCGTCCTGCGGTCCGATCTTGCCCTGCGGGCTATTCTCCTCCGCTCTCTCACGAGCGATGGCGGGATTGGTGACGAAGATCTGCGCGGCCTGATCGCCTGTGATCCGGCAGAGGAACTTGTAGACATAGCCGCGCTTGCTCGTTCCGAAGAAGGACAGCGCACCTTTCTGGAAACCGTCGGGCACCGAGAGATAGATGTCGCCGCGAACAGGCTCGTTCACCACCGAGAAATCCTCGGTCGGGTTGCCGGTCGAGATTTTCGACACGCTGGCAAACTCATCTTCAACCAGGCTGATGCGGGTCAGGTCCTTGGCTGATGCCTGGCAATCGACCTGCGCACTGTCGGCCGCCACGATATTCTGGTCGGCAAAGGCCGGTGCGCTGATGAGGAGCATCGCCAGCCCGAGCAGGAGCAGGCCGATCATCCGGCTTGCAAAACATTGGAGACGGGAGAGAAAGGCAAGGCCGCCCGCTGCGCTGCCGATGACATAAGCCGACATCATGACGCCCTCCCCTTCTCACGGTGGCCCTTCTCATCCTCCACCATGCCAAAGCCGATGAGCCTCAGGGTGAGGCCCGCATATTCCCAGCGGTAGCGGAAGGTGCGCAGCTGTTTGGAGACGACCTTGCTGCCGACGATGGTGTGGAGTTCGCCGGTCACCTCCGAGCTGAGCGCCTTCGTATCGATGGTCATCGACTGGATGGTGAAGAACTGCGATATCGACGACCCGCGCTGCTCCTCGACAATGCGCATAAGATCGGCCTTGAGTTTGCCCTGTGCCCGCGGCGAAGCGATGGCGAGCACGCTCTCCATCCAATATTCGAGATTTTGCGGATTGCGATCGAGGGTCAGCACCACGACATCACGCGTGATCATCTCCAGATAGTCCCGGCTGACGCCCGAACTGGAAATGGTGAGCGGCGAGCGCAGGACCGGCTGGAGCACGATCTCCCGACCGCGAAAAAGGGTCATGGTCAGCAGCAGCAGGCTGAATGCCCCGAGCGCCGCGACGGCCGCGAACAGCAGATTGCGTTGCCGCAGGATTCGCTGGTGGTGCGAATGTTGGTAGCTAAGGTCCATATCAGCCTGCCATCAGCCGGAGATAGGAAGGTGGTGTGGCTCTCAGGCCCGTAAAACCGGCCGGAAGATGCCAATAGGCCAGGTGCAAAAGCCATGATCCCGCCCGGCCAGCCTTTGCCTTTTTAAGTCCCCACCAACCCGCGCCCGCAAGCGCTACGCCAATGAAGATATGCTGGGTCAGGATACCCCACGTGAACGGTATGATCAGCGCGAGGAACTCATCCAGCGTCCAGAGCCCTATCAATTCAGGATCATCCAGATGAGCCGGGATCACATATTTGTCCTGTGCCATACACCACCCTCTTGTCGGTCCGGCGTGGCTGAAAGCCACTATGGACCACTTGAAGCTTCAGATCGTCGCGGTGACGGTGGAGGTGACGATGGGAACGCCGGTGCCCGCGCCCACGCCGACGCCCACGGGGATGGCGATCTGTCCCAGCGAGAAACGGCCCGATGCGAGACCCACGACCCCGCCGACCAGCGAGAGGATGGTGATGATCCGACCGCCCGAGCCTTCGAGAAACCCGGTGAAGGTGTTTTCCGCCGTATCGAAGGTCGTGTCGGCGCCGGCAAAGGCGGGGCCAACCATCAGCAGCAGGGCAAAGCCGAGAAAAGCGAGCGCGAGCACCGCCATCTCCAAGCGCCCGGCCTGTTTCAGAACAGACTGCATGAGATGTTCCTTATGTTCCGAGCGCGGCTGATCCGTGCTCCAGAGAAAGGCTGGGTGCGTTCCGGCTCTTCACCAAGAAGGAAGCGGCGAAAAAGTCCTCAAATCAGAAAATAAATGGACAATCCCGTGAGCCTCGACAGAAAATTGCGCGAAACTGTCCGCGCTCGCGGGCAACTGTCCGATCTCGCGGATTTCTGCCCGCGATTGCGGACAGTTGAATATTGCATTGAAGCTGATTCGGACAGTCTTCACGGATTTGCCGATTTGAAGATATCATCCATCTCAGGGCGTCATGATATCGAAACCGACCAGAACTTCACTTGCTCCGGCGGCAAAACAGGATGCTCGGGCTCGCTCCTTTGACTCGGTTCCCGCAATCGCATGAAAATTGATTGAATATCGAATTCGCCGGGCCGCATCTTGCACTGCGGCAAGTCAGTTGGTCCCTTGAATTCAAGGGCCAGCAGCTTTCCGTTTGGGCCAAGAACGATGGGTCGGGCAGCCCATTTCTTAGCCCAACTATGCGCAAATCCGGGGGAAAAGTAACGAGCGACCAACAGGGAGAAAGACATGGTATGGCAATCTGACGGTGATGACCCCAATCAATCCAGTTCCAGGTCCAATGACAGGCGCGCGGATGTGCAGGCGGGCTTTCTTGCCGTTATCCTCGAAGATATGGCGCACAAGCGCCTGAGTGTCCGCGATCTTTCCGGCGCGACAGGCATCGGCAAAAGTCGCCTGGGCGCTGTTCTGCACCGCAATGTGGCCAAGCGGCCGCCGATCACCGTGCCCGAGCTTGCAATGCTGCTCGACGCGCTCGACATCCATATCCTGCAGGCCTGGCTCAGGGGCGAAGCACTCATCCATATCGGATTATATGGCGATAGCCGGCTGAACCGGCTCTTGCCCCTGCTCGCGGAATTCTATCTCGATCTCCCCCGCAAGCTGCTCGACGCTCTGGCGCAGATCGAAGGCGCTGACGGCACGGAGCTGCGCCGTGGATGGTCGGAGCCCTTCTCCAACGCGGTTGCCAAGCGCATGGCGCATGAGATCACCCGCGTCGTTGAACGGCGCAATGCGCTCACCGATCTGCGCTTCTGATCCGTTCCTGAAATGTCGAAACTCGCACGATGCGGTATGGGCCTTGGTCCCACCCATCGCCGGGCATCGGCAGCGTTTCCATGCGCCGGTTCGGTACCGCGACACCGCTCAGCAGCGACCAATTGTGCAATATGGCGTCGACATAGAGCCGGGTTTCTCGGATGCGCGGGATCGTCGCGTTGCGAACCCGGCCAGGCCCGGCATTATAGGCGGCAAGCGCCAGATGGACCTGACCGAAACGATCGAGCTGTCGGCGCAGATAGCGCGCACCACCGCGCAAATTCTGGTCAGCCGCGTAGCGATCGACCCCCAATTCCGCTGCTGTGTCGGGCATGAGCTGGGTCAATCCATAGGCATTTTTGGACGAGAAAATATGATGGCGATAACGACTCTCCTGGATGATCATCGCGTCGAACAGGCCGACCGGGATGCCGAATTCGCAGGCAACCTGGCTCATCAGGCCATAATAGCCCTGCCGCCGGTTCTCCGCGTCCGCCTTGAGAAACCCTGTCGGGCGGTAGGCAATGGGCAGGCAAGCCGGTACCCAGCGCGCCGCCGCCGAAGGATAGAGCGGCGAGCGGGTCATCCACGACGGGATTGTCAGGGCACCCGTGGGCGTTTCGGTGTTCGCCGGGCCGCCGCGACCAAGGTCGTTCCAGCTATCAATGGGCACCGGCCCCCGCTCCGCAAAACTGTTCGCCATCTCGATTTCGACCGATCGACGATGAGGGCCACCTGCAAGCGCGACGTGCCCTTCACCAAGGCGTTCGACGACTGCGCCGGTCATCGCATTCGGTCCGTTTTCCCCATCTACAGATGGACTTCCGCCCATCGTGATCATCTGCACGATCCGCACATTCCTGGGAGGCGCAGCATCTGCGGCATCGGTCCCCACGAGCATCATTCCAGCAAACAGCAACGCCTTGTGCATACCATCCTCCTGACTGTTGAAGCCCAAGTGGAGATCAGCGCCATGGCGGCTGTCAATTCGGAGCATCCGGACACCCCTCCCCTCGGTGCCGCTCGGCGAGGCCCTCATGTGGTTAATTGATCGCAATAGCGACGGCCTCCAGACACGGCGCATAGCCCTCCCTCCCCCTGTCCGCATGGCGCTCGTCCGCTGGTATGAAGGCGTGGGTGATCATCATGATGAGGAGGCGGGCATTCTCCTCGTCCAGCAGGCGCGCATTGGCGAGAAGTGGATTGCCTGTGATTGCCTGGAGGAGGGTCAGCCGCCGCCCATCCTGACGCCGGCCTATTTGAGCGAAGCGGAAACCTATTATCTGCGGCGGCTCACCAGTGCGAAGCGGCCCGAACATCGGACCGACTGCCCCTTCTTCCGCGACCAGGCGACGAACCGCATTACCGAGGTGCGAAGCCCTCTCAACCCGGCTGATCCGCCCGCAGGCTTTTTCGAGGTCTTGCGCCCCGCCCCTCAAAATCTCGCCCAAAAGCCGGAAGAGGATTTGACCGATGACCGTACGCGAAACGCGTCGATCCCCCGTCTCGCGCGCTTACTCTGGCGACTGATCGACGCTGCGGGCCTCAACCATTGCCAGCCTATCAGTCACCAACACCGTCCCATGTCGATCGGGGACGAGTTCAAAGCCTTGGGACAGGCCGCCGCCAAGATCGAGATCGCGCCTGGCATGGAACTGGCGAGCGCGTTCTGGACCCATGCCGGGCCGCTTCACAGCAAACAGGTCTATGCCTCGCTGCGCAGGCTCTCCGAGCGATGGCCGCACGGCCATGCGCCCCAGGCTTTCCTCACCCTGTTCGCCCCTGCCTTCCAAGGCAGCAGTATCGATGTGCCCGGCTGCGATCCGGTGCTGATTGCCAATCGCGTGCAGTCGCCATCGGTGCGGACCAATGTCATCAAAGGCCCCTATCTCGCCCTGGTCGTTATCGGGCAATATCCAGAGTCCCGCGGCTTCGCGCCACTGCGCGCCTATGCACAGCCCATCTACTCAGGACGCCGCTTTGTTCCAGTAGATAGCGAGTTCGAACGACTGGTCCTGCGACAGCTTTTGGAAGCCCAGCAGCATCTCAATCGCATGAATATTGATCTCTCGATCGAAAAGCCGGTCTTCGATCGACTAACCGACTTCGGACCATGCAGGCCCGATTTCATGATCGAGGCTCGTTCGCGGGAGTCCGGCGAAGTACGGCAATTGATCATCGAGGCGATGGGTTTTCACGACGATGTCTACCTCGCGGCGAAGGCCGTCACCTTGCCACGCATGCAACAGATCGCGCCTGTCTTGCCAGTCACACCGAAGGACGCGGAGCGCCGACGAATAGGGCCAATGTTGATCGACATGATCCTGTCATGACTTTAATCTGATTCACCATATTTTTTACAGGACAGACGCAACTGGAACCATGGCAGACGCCAAGTCGTTCACTCATCTCGTCTTGATCGATGCAATTGGAGATTTACATTTTTCTGGATTGCGCGCATGAGGCGCAGAACATCCCTCGAAGACGGGTCCGCGAGCATGGCCGACAACAATTCTTCCGATATCACTACCCTCACTGTTCAGTTGGTGAGCGCATTCGTCTCCAACAATACGGTACCGAGTGCCGACCTTGCCGGCCTGATCCAGTCGACGCGCGCCGCGCTCGTCAATGAACTCAATCCGGCCCCGGCAGAATCCGAAGCGCCGACTTACACGCCGGCTGTCTCGGTACGTAAGAGCCTGTCTTCGCCCGATCACATTCTGAGCCTGATTGACGGCAAGCCGTATAAGACTTTGAAGCGCCACCTCGCCTCGCATGGCCTCACCCCGGAGGAATATCGCGCCCGCTATAATCTGGCCAAAAGCTATCCGCTGGTCGCCAGCAGCTACTCGGACGCGCGCCGCGCCGTTGCCTCGAAGATCGGCCTTGGCCGCAAGTCCGTTACTCCGGCTGCCCCCGCCGCCGAAGTGAAGCCGGCCGCTGCCGCCCCGAGCGCACCCGCTCCGGCAAAGTCGAAAGCCCCGGTCAAGGCAGCGCCCAAGCCCGCTCCCGCCAAGAAGGCCGTGAATGGTGATGCCAAGGCGAAGCCTGCTGCTCTTTCGGCCGCGGCAACGGCCGCGCCGAAGAGTTCCACCCCGGTGAAATCAGCGCCTGCCGCAGAGGCCAAGGCCCCACCGGCAAAGGCTGATGCGCGCAAGCGCCTGTCGATCGCCGCACCCAAGGATGAAAAGCCCGCTGCAAAGACTGAAGCTGCCGCCAAGCCGGAAGTGAAGACTGTTGCCGCTCCCAAGGCGAAAGCCGCGCCCAAGGCCAAGCCGGCTGCTGCGCCTAAGGCGGCCAAACCTGCGGATGCCCCGAAAAAGGCCGCCAAGACAGCCGCCCCGGCGTTGAATGGGGATGCGAAGGCCAAGGCGGAGGTGCCCCCGGCCAACGGCTGATCGCCGGACGCCAAATAGACCTGCAATTTTGAAGGCAGCCCCGCATTGTCGGGGCTGTTCTTTCATCAGCAGTCAATCGATGTCGGACAGCCGCAAAAATCTCCGGCGTTTACGCCCAGCATAATTCTCATCTTTAGTGGCCTTCGAAGTAACGCTCGATGTCCAGGCGACCATTGAGAACATTCACGATTTCCACACGCTCCTCGCCGTAACGAAAGAAAATGACATACCCCTGATGCGGAAGAGACCGGATGTCGGACCGCAATTCAGGGCGATGGGTTCCAAGCGTACCGGGCAGATCGGCAAGATTGTCGCATCGGGCCACGAGTTTTTCGACAAAGGCTTGAGCGACCGCCAGATCCCCGCTTTCAGCCGCGATACGACGCAGGACGTCAGCCAGATCGTTTCTGGCTGACGTCAGATAGACGAGGCGACGCACTCAGTTTTTTGCTGCGGTTCAATTCTTCCGACACACGCGTCAGATGACTCCGCACATCGTCAGCGTCATGTTCGCCACGCGCGGCGATCGAAGCGTTCAGCGTGTCTCGCAGCGATATTAGCTTGACCTCCCGTTCCTCGACCAGGCGAAGGCCTTCGCGCACAACCTCACTTGCCGAACCGTAACGGCCGGATTTAACCACGGTTTCCACAAAGCCTTCCCAGCGTTCGCCAACAGAAACGTTCACCCGACCCTCCATTCATGTCCCTCAGCGGCATAGCATGATAACATAAGATGCGCAATTTTTGACATAGCGGCCTGCCGCACCACTACAAGTGATTGGAGGGCAGACAGATTCGAAAGGCGCGGTTCGAACTGGCATTCGGGTCGACGGCCGTCGACTCTGAGGACGGTGGTCGGGATCACGTTGGCTCTATCTATGCGGATCCCGAACCGTCGCGATCCACTGCGCCAAAGTGCAGGCAGCTATCGCTGTTAGCCCAATGCGGAGACCTAAACTTTCACAAAAAAGCCCTTTTGGTTTGAAATGTTATTCCGACGAAAAGATGCACCGAACATGATGGCTCGCTCAGGTTTCGGCAAGCCGCCCCTTTCTCAACCCAGCCGGCAAAGCGGCGGACTTACGCGATTTGCCTTTCTGCAGCTCCAACCATTTCTCGGCATAAGTGTCGCGCTGGCGGACGTGCGCGACCCATTCATTGACGAGCCTAGACATGCCGCCAATCATGGCGCCGGGTTCCAGGAATATCATATCCTCGCCGAGTTTTTCATGGAGTTCGCGCATGAAAGAAATGACGATACTCATCCCTTTATTGTCAGCGCAGAGCAGAGCAAACTCCGGCGACCCGATCTGGAGAACCGACCACAGTGCATCGGCATCGCTATTCGTTGCCTCGGCAAATCGGCAGACCCGCTCATAGCTTATCCGCCCCTTGCCAGATTCCAGATGCTCGTAGGACCGCACAGGGAGACCCATGACCTTCGCGACCTCGGATGGCTTCAGACGGCGCTCCGTGCGGATCATGCGCATGGCCTTCGCGATCAGCTCCACGTCGAGCGTCTCTTCGGTCGATTTTTCCCTCATCTCCACATCTTTCCCATGCATTCCGGCTGGCCCGGCGCTGACAGGGAGCAACGCCAGTTGCACAAGAAAACCAGAAAATCAGGCACAAATAAACCGTTGATTTTAAATGGATCGGCTAAATGCCGAATCCGCGCCATTTTTTGGCGTGATATGCGCAAATAGCTGCGGGAAATCGGCAGACAACTGCGGGCTTTGACCCCAATATCCGAAACGTGCTCCATTTAACCCCATATGGATCAAATTGTCCTCGCCAGCGGCTTGCATGACCGCAACTTCCATGATTCCGAATTGGAAGGGACGCAGAATGTTCATGGGCACCTCAGAAGACAGGGCGTATCTACAAGCCTATAAAGCCATCCGTCAGGCACTACGCGAGCGCTATTGGCCCGAAGGCCAACATGTCTCGGTCGCCAGGTGCGCAGAAAGCTGCAAATTCAGCCCAACGCCGGTTCGTGAAGCCATGGCCCGCCTCGCGGGCGAAGGCCTGCTCGATGAGCGGCGCGGCCTTGGCTATTTCGTACCCCGGCTTGGCCCGGTGGAGTTGAGCGAGCTCTACACTGTCGCGCAGAGCACGGCGGTTTCGCTGCTGAGTGAACCGGTCGTTCTGTCCGCTAACGTCGCGGGCAATGGCGCTGAGGAAACACTGTTCGACAGCGGGACCATATTGGTGACGCTCGCTGGCCAGACCGCGAATTCACTGCTCTGCCTGATCGCCGCCAATCTCGATGCAAGGCTGGCGCCCGTGCAACCCGCCGAAGCGACAATGTTCAACCCGACAGCTGAGTCCGCTGAGTTTCTCGCCCTTATTGCCGCGGGCGATCGGCGACTCCTCCAGCGCTTTACCAACGCCTATTACAGCCGCCGTCGCAAAGCCGCCCTTGAAATCGCGCGGCGACACGATTCCCTCGCACGATCGGCTACACAATGAAAATAGTCTCAATATCATTTGAATAGCTTCGGGCCGGGGCGCCTCATGAACATGCCGATGTTCGGCAAATCCAATGAAGGAGGTTCGTGATGACCAAAGTGAAGACCATTCGCTTGCGGCGCCTCGGCAGCGTCTCCCGCGACACCAAGGCGATCGTTCAGACCGGCGAACAGGAAGAATTTCTGCCCGTCCTGTCCTACGCCTGACCCCACCGGGAGCGGCCTTCTTTTGTGGAGGCCGCTCCTCCCTTTCATGAAATAGCTCGGCGCACTGTGACCTTCGCGGCTCACCGCCGGGACGATGACCTTCATACCCCCAAGGAGGTTTGTAATGACCAAGCCACTGACCCTGCGCCTTCGGCGCCTAGGCAGCGTTTCGCGCGATACCCGTGCGATCACGCAGATGGGCGAGAGCGAAGACTTCATGCCTGTCCTCTGCTGGCCCTGACCTTCAACGGGAGCGGCTCCAAATCTGACGCCGCTCCCCATTTTCCTGGGCTGCTTTCCATGCCACTCACCACTGCACCCCATGTTCGTGCCGCCGATGTCGGCAAAGACCTCATCCTCCTCGACCTTTCCGACGACAGCTATCTGTGTCTGCAGGGCGCTGATGGCGAGGATGTCATTCTCGCCCTTCGCGGTGATGACCATGATCCCGGCAATCCCGTCATCCGTGAAGTGATCGATGCAGGGCTGCTCCGCGCAGTGGACAACCATGTCCCGACCATACTCGATCCGACATGGCCGGTCGATGGCATGCCGCCGCGCGGCAACGCCCTTGCCAGCCTGACCCTCATTCCCGCTGTGATCCTGGGCCTCGTCCACTATGGGCTTCGCCGCAAGGCGCTGCTGCGCCGCCCGATCCGTACCGCTGCGAAAGTGAGGCTGGATGATGCAGGGGTCATACGTCTCGTTCAGCGTTTCAGGCAGTTGCGGATTCTGCTGCCGCGCAGTGGTCGCTGTTTTGTTCAGTCCTGGCTCCTGCTCCGCCTGCTGCGCAAGCGCGGCGTAGCGGCAGAATGGATTTTTGGCGTTCGCACCTATCCCTTCGAAGCCCATTGCTGGGTCGAATGGCAGGGGCGTGTTCTCAATGACTGGGCCGATCATGTCCGCTGGTACGACCCCATTGCCCGCTTCTGATCCCCTGCGGTTTTGCGCACTCCTGGCGCCACCGGGTGCCTCAACCATGGAGCGCGCTCGAACCATTGGCGGAGCGCTGCGCTCGCGCCTCCCCGACCTCATGGTGCAGGCAGACGACCCCGGCTTTTTGCTGCTGGCGGGCGCTCCGAATCCGGGATGGGCCTTGCACGCTGCGCGCGAGGGCAGAACCCAGGTACTCGGCTCCCTGTTGCCGGGAACGCTGCCGAAGGATTCGCTGCCCGCCGCGCTGGAGACCTCCACCGATCCCGTCGAAGCTATGTCCGCGATCACCCGGCTGTGCTGGGGCCGCTACGTCGCGTTCATTCACGACCCGGAACGCCAACAGACAAGCTTGATGCGCGATCCGTCGGGGGCGCTGCGCGCCTATATCTGGAAGGTCGATGGTCTGACGCTGATCACGAGCGGCCTGCCCGACGCATTGCTCGACAGCGTAGGCGTGCGACCCGTGGTCGACTGGTCCGCGCTCGCAACACTGACGGCCTTGCCCGAACGGGTGGGAAGCCTGAGCGCGCTGACGGATGTCACCATCCCCCTGCCGGGAACTATCTATCATGTCGGCAAGGACGGCATCACCACGCAGGGCATCTGGTCTCCGACGGCGATCGCCCGCCAGGATCCGGCGCCCCTTGCCGATCTCCCGCGCGTCCTGGCGAATTGCATTGCCGGTTGGGGCAATGGCTCCAGCCCGGTTTCGATCGAACTGTCGGGTGGCCTTGATTCTTCCCTCATTCTGGGAGGCCTCGCCCGACGCAAAGACCGACCGGCGATCCACGCGCTCAATCTCGTGCCGGGCGCGACCGGAGGCGGAGAGAGCCGCTTTGCCAGCGCGGTCGCCGATCACTGGGACGTGCCCCTGGTAGAGGTCGGTATCCACCCCAGCGAGATCGACTATATGGCGCATATGGAGCGATCGCGACCAGAGCAGCCGCTCGTCTATGGTCTCGACCATATTGCCGACCAGACATCGGTGCGCTCCGCCGACCTTGTCGGCGCAACGACAATATTGAGCGGCCAGGGCGGCGACGCGGTGCTGTTCCAGCCACGCGGTCCCCACATCGCGGCTGACCGGCTGCGCGCCAAAGGGCCTGGGCCGACCTATTGGCGCCTGCTCGCTGAGAGCGCCGCATCGACCAACCGATCCATCTGGTCGTCGCTCTGGCGATCGCTGCGCCCACTCCCCATGCGCGCGGCCGCCAATTTCCAGCCGGCTTTGGCCGGAGCGCTGCTGCGTGCCCAGTTGGAAGCAGGTCTGCCGCTCCATCCCTGGATGGAGGAGGCGAAGCGACTGCCGCCAGGCAAGCGGCTGCAGATCGCCATGCTCTCCAACTGCCAGATATTCCACGCACCGACGCTGACGTCCGCTGGCCTTCGGCTCGCCCATCCCATGCTGTCGCAACCGGTGGTCGAGCATTGCCTTCGCGTGCCGACATGGGAGCTGGTTCCCGACGAGCGCGACCGGGGCGGCGCGCGCGACGTCTTGGCAGACTGGCTGCCGCCAGCGGTGCGCGAGCGTCGTACAAAGGGTGAGGCCACCGGCTTCTACAGCCGGGCCATCGCTCTTCAGCTCGACCGCCTGGGGCCGCTTCTGCGCGAGGGTCATCTGGTGCGGCAAAATATTATCGACCGCGCAGCGCTGGAGCCAATGCTGAACGGTGAAGCGCTGCTCTGGCGCGGTGATCATTCGCTGCTCGCAACGCTGGTGGCGATGGAATTGTGGGCGCAGCGCTGGGCTTGAGGCTTCCTCCGACCGCCAGCCGATCGCCAAGCCAAGCGGCAATGTGCTGCCACATGTCGCGGATATTGCCGGGGCTGCGAAGGTTATGCGCTTCGCCCCAATAGCGCAGCAAGGTCACGTCGCGGCCGCGACGGTGCAACTGCGTGAACATCCGCTCGGAATTGATGGCGAGTACCGGATCGATATCACCGTGGATAAGCAGCACCGGATCGCTGATCGCATCGGCCTGATAATAGGGACTGCTCAACCGATAGCGTTCTGGCGCTGCCTGCGGCCCTGTCTGCATGCTCCCCTGCCCGCCCTCCGCCCAACCAAAGCCGACCGTCAGCGGAAACCCCTCCTCAAGTGCAACCCGGTCGGCCGGCGACAGCGCGCCATGCTGAATCGCAAGGTCAGAAGGTGCCGCGCTCGCGATATAGGCGCGGAAGCGATGACTTTGGGTGGCGATCTTGAGGCTGGTGTAACCACCGAAGCTATGGCCGTAGACTGCCACCCGCTCACTATCGATTAAGCCGGTCGCAATGGCCCGATCTACCGCCTGCTCAACCTGCGTGCCAAGGGTCGCACCTCGGTCCATGCCATCCCGCGCATCGACAAGGCTGGGCATCAGCACGGCGTAGCCAAGGCTCGTGAGCAGCAATGGATTGACTGACGCGGCGACCATGTCGGGCGCAACGGCCGGTCGACGATCCATGGTGAAGGTCATCCCAGGATAGGGCACGACAATGAGCGGTAATGGCTTGCTCCTATTTCCTGCTGGACGGATCAGCCAATCCGTAAGGCCCGTAGCGGGGTTGGTCAGCGGCCGCATGTCAGGCAGATCGACATCTGCCAGATGGGCGTTGGTCCGATCGATCTCGCGAATGCCGGCCGGCCCCGAGGCCATGAGCCGGCCGACACCGCAGGCATCGCGCGTGATCAAAAGCGCGATACCTGCACGCCTGCTGCCGAAAAGCAGGCGCGTGATCGGATCGGTTGTGTGATCAGTCGTTCGATTGGCCCAGCCTAGCCAACGAAGCTGCGCCTGCGCACCCTGCGGGATGACAATGGGGGCATCGTCGCTAATGGCAGTAATCGAACGATGGTTGGCGCGAATGCCGATATCGAAGCTTTCGCTCGTCGATCGCGGCATGCTGATCGGCCCACCTTTTATGATCCTCCTGGAATTTCCAGTGCGGTCCATCGTCCATAGTCCATCAGGGCAGGCGAGGAGCAGTCGGGCGCTCCCCGCCTGCAGCAATGGTGGCTGACAGGGCAGCCGCTCCAGAGCTTTGTTGATGGAGGCTGCGGCACGCGGAGCACTCCAGCGGCTCGATCTCCCGCCCCGCTGGCCAAAGACGAGTGGAACTTCGCCCCACCAGCCCGCGCGCACCAAACGCACGCCGCTGTCGTCGGGCGGCAGGAAGGGGGTCACGTCGTCGAAAGCTGCACGAATGCGGCCAGTCCGCGCGTCAAACAGACGTAGCTCGCCTGCCGCCCAATCTTGGCCGGGCGCTCGCGCAAAGAACATCAGCCGGTCGCTCCTCGGTGCCCATTCGAGGAAACCCGGCTGGATGTCGCAGCCGATGCAGGCCTCCCGTTCCAATCCGCCCTTAGTGCGCAGGACCGACAGTCGATATTGCCGGTTCTGGTCACTCGACCGAACCGGGACGTTCAAAGGGATGACCGGCTCCGGTCCCTCGCGGAGCAGCGCGATCGAGGCGCCGTCAGGAGAAATGGCGACATCCGCAATCGGTCCATCGCCAAGCTGGGTGGTCTGTCCGGTTTCGACATCGATCATGAGAAGTCGACGCTGCGGAAGCGGCGCAGCCTCGCCTGTGCCGCCAACGACTGAGACACCGGGCTCCTGCCCCCGTGCCGTGCGCGCCCAGAGAGGGATGACCTCGGCCTGATAGCGGCTACCCGTCGCGAACGGCCACGGCAGCGCCGGACTGTCCGCTGCAACCAACAACAGGCGCTGATCGTCCAGCCAGTCTGGTGCCGGATGCAACAGTGAGGTCACGGGATGCTGCAGGAGCCAGCGCACCTCCCGCGTCGCCATATCGACGATCCCGAGCGAGAGCATCTCGTCCTTCAGCCTGAAAACCGCTAGGCGCTTGGCCGAAGGCGACAGGCTTGCGATCCAATAGCCCGCGCCATCATCCTGCGAAAAAAGCGGTTCAAGACGCCCGCCATGCTGAAGGTCGAGACGCATCACGACCCCCAGCCCCCGCCGGGTAAAGCCGTCATAGCGGTAGCTCGCGGCGCTGTCATAGCGGCGATAGCGATCGATCACCACCCATCGGCCGTCGGGATCGATGAGCGCCTGGCCGTAGCTTTCGACGCGCAGCATATCGTCCACGCCATAGGGGCGTGCGTCGGCGATGCCGGCCATCGCCAGGCATAGCGCCGCCAGCCATGGGAAACGCATGTCACGGATTCCTGATTGGTGGGGTCTGAGCGAAGCGGCGGCCTAGCCGCGCGGCGCTACCATCGTTTTTTCACCTGCATCGATACGAAGCGGCCCAGCACATCGGCATTGGCCGGGTCGTAGGCAAAGCCCAAATTGCGGTCGACAAAGGGCGGATCGCTATCGAAGAGATTCTGCACGGTGACAGCCAGGCTCAGCCCCTTGCGCCAACCCTCCGCTGTTCGCGGTTCATAGCGCAATTGCAGGTCGACGCCGTTCCACGACGAGATCGGACGCGCGGGCGCACTGATGTTGTCAGTGTAGGGACCAACATGGTTGAGCGAAAGCGTTGCCCCGACGTCGCCTCGCGCCCAATCGAGAGTGCCGCGCAGGCGGAAGTCTACGGGATTGCCCAACGTCCCTACTCGCTCGATCATGGGTGAAGCAGGCGTGAGCTGATCCTTATAATCAATGAGGATCATGCTGTTGACCGAGATGTTCAGCCGGTTCGAACCCAGGGTGAGGCTCTGACGCATCTGGATATCGACCCCGCGCACATCCACCCGGGCGGAGTTGACATAGCGCCCGTCGAGGATCGCGCGGAAGGATTCCGGGGCGAAGGTCGTCGGCACGCTCGACCCTGGCACCGCGAGCAGTTCCCGCACGCGAGCCAGATCGGCGGCGTTATGCGCGGGATCGATCAGAGTTACATAGGGCGCATAGATGGGGTTGGTGAGCGCCTGGAGAATATTCTCGGTGACCGGCTGTCCGATCCGGTTGGAGAAGCGCGTCTGGAAATAGCTGGCCTCCAAGCCAAAGCCCGGCACAGCCTTGGGCTGGACCCTGAAGCCGACAGTCAGCGATTTGGCCTTTTCTGGTTCGAGACTGCGATTGCCGCCGCGTTGGGTGAGGACCGGCAGGTTGCCACCACCCGTGGTCGGGAGCTGGGTGTAGGAGACGCGGAACGGGTCGAAAATCTCTGGGAGCGCAGGCGCGCGGAACGACGTTCCCCAGCTTCCCCGTAGCTGCAATCCTTGCGCCGGCTCCCACACCAACCCAATCTTGGGATTGGTGGTCGAACCGAAATCGGAATAGCGCTCATGGCGGACCGCGACCGACAGGTCGAGGCGCTCAACACCGGGGCGCGCATTGCCCGGGCCGACCATCGGCACGGCCAGTTCGCCAAATACGGCAACGATCGTCCGGTTCGCCTTCGGCGTCACCGGCGCGGGCGGCGTGACGCCCGAGGCGAAGGTCTGGACCGAGCGGGAGAAATGCTCCTCGCGCGCCTGCGTCCCGAAGGCGAGCTTCAGCGGCCCGCCGGGTAGGTCGAAAAGCGTGCCGTCGGCGATCATGCTGCCATTCAGCAATTCGCTGCTGTAGCGCTGGCGGATGAAGCCGCTGCCGATAAAATCGATGATGGCGGCGCTGTTGCTGCTGCCATCACCGAAAGGATTGAAATAGCCGTCGCGCGCCGCGCTATAGGCGGTTAGCGGATTATCGGCGGTGAGGCCCAGCGCTTCATTGAGCGCGCTGCTGTTGAGCAGATGATCGCTCAGCTGCCGATCAACCTGACGGGCGTGCGACATATAGGCGTCGACCTGCCAGTCGCCGCCCAGTTCCGCCCGGACGCCCGCTGTCACCGAATGGCTGCGCACCCGGCCACTGGTGAGGATCGGGCCGATATCCCTGCCAAAATCATAGGCGATCGCCACTGACGAACCGCCGGTGGGCGAAACGAACCAGGGATTGGCGCGGGTCACGCTCATGATGGTGAGCGACGGCTGCGATTTCGCATCGAACTTGCGATCGGAATAGCGGCCTTCGGCATAAAAGGTGAGGCCGGCGGTCAGTTCCTGTTCCCCGCTCACGAACAGGCTGTGCCTGTCCTGCTTCGAGAGCAGGTCGACATGGGCGCGCGGACTGGAAAGACTGGCGCCGGGTAGGAAGTCGCTGGGCTCAAGATCCGTGCCATCCTGTCCGTCGGGAATGGCATAGGCAGGGACATAGGTGCGGCTCACGGGGTCTAGCACCACAACGGTGCCGGGAGCCGAGAAATATTGGCGGTAGTCATGGCCGCCGAGCTGCCGCAGGTCGGCTGAGCGCGTATATTTGCGCGCCGATCCAGGGAGGCGACCGCGATGCTGGTATTCATAGGCCGCAAGGATATGACCGGTCGCCCAGCGGGCACCCACCACCTGTCCGGCGATGATGTCCTCACTGCCGCCTCGCGTCACCGTGCCGAGGCGCAGCCGACTCTCAGCCCCTTCGAAATCCTTGCGCAACAGGATGTTGACCACGCCGCCGATCGCGTCCGAGCCGTAAAGAGCCGACGCGCCATCAGCCAAAACCTCGACCCGCTCGACCGCAACTGCAGGAATGCTGGAGAGATCGGTGAAATCGCCCTTCCCGCCCGCGCCCGCGGTCCGGCGGCCATTGACCAGGGTCAAAGTTGCGTCTGAGCCTAAACCGCGCAGATTGATGCTCGCCCCAAGACCGGGGTTGATGCTGACGCGGTCCGAGCCGGTAAGGCTGGTATCCTCATTGGCCATGCCGCCGAAATTCTGCGGCAGCAGCGCCAGCGCCTCTGCAACCGTACCCGCGCCGGAGCGGGCGATGTCGGTGGCCGTCATGCTGATCACCGGCGATGAGGGCGGCGCTGCCGAGCGGATATTTGTGCCGGTAACGACAATCCCAGCTGCTGCCATGTCCGGCGCGCGAACCGGCTTCGGCCGAGGCGCGATTGCCTGGGGTAGACGCTGGGGGACCGGTCGATGCTGGGACTGACCCTGTCCTTGCGGCGATGGCGCCCCGCGCGGCGAGAGCACATAGACATTGCGGCCCTGATGGCTGACGGTGATCGGATAGCCGCCGATCAGCTTGTGCAGCGCCTTGTCGGCATCCATCGATCCCACGACCGAGCTGGTGCGACGGCCCTCTACCAACTGGCTACGATACAGAATCTGGCGGCCCGTCAGCACCATGTACCGCTGCAACGCCTGATCGAGCGAACCCGCCGCGATGTCGAAACGCGGATGCACCTCCTGCGCATAGGCCGCCGGTGCCATCGCGGGAACGCTCGCCAACGCCCAGGCCGCACACAGGAGTAGGCCGCGACGCTGTGCAGACCTTGCCCGTTTCGGCGAATCCATACGATGGACGTTCCTGGCTGTCATGGTTTCCCTTCCCCTGCTGGTCCGGCGGACCGAGGAGCGGGTCTCCCGCCTTCCCCTGTCGCCTAATTCTGTAACGTAGAGGAACGGGGGTAACCCTGGACGATATGTGAAATTTTTAAATCAGGATCGCACAGGGTCAGGGACAAGACGGATAGTGCCATTGGTTTGCGGCTCCGCGCGTAACGGGTAGAGCGCGATCACGGCCCGGATGAAGGCATCGCGGTCGCCAACGGCAAATCCGCCGTTGACGCGCTCATCCGCGAGATCCGGCGCCTCCAGGATGATAGGCGCCTTGGAATAACGATTGACTTCATCGACTGCGGCGGCGAGCGATCGGCCCTCGAACTGGAGCCGGCCGGTGGTCCAGGAGGTGATCGCCTCGACATTGCCCCGCTCTTTCTCGCCAAGTCCCGCTTCCCGCGCCATCATCATGTCGCCCGGCAACAACTGATCGGTGCATTTGTCGGACGGGCATTGCGCGGCATCCACCCGCACCTTGCCCTCGATCAGAAGGATATTGGCATCCGATTGCTGGCGATCGATCTCGAAGCGGGTGCCGAGCGCTCTCACGGTCGCCACGCCCGCATCCACATCAAAGGGACGGCTCTTGTCATGCGCAACATCGAACATCGCCCGGCCGCTGATCAGGGCGACGCGTCGATGCCCTGACGAGAAATTTATGTCGACGGCGCTTGCGCTATCGAGATGGAGCCTCGTGCCGTCCTCCAGGCGAACCAGGCGTTGCTCCCCAATTCCCGTTTCATAATGGATCGCCACTGGCCGGAGGAGGAATGTGCCAAGGGTCATAGCTCCGGCAATAACCGTGCCTGCCACCCACAACATTGGTCGACGGATGCCTGACCGAGGCGCGGTTCGCTCGATTGCGTCATCGACCAGAGCAGCAATTTGCGGGTCTTTCCCGAGCTTCTGTGCGCTCTCCCAATGCCCATTTAGTCGCTCATAGGCGGCGGCATGGCGCGGATCTTTCTTCCAGGCAAAGAATTGCTGGAGTTCGGCCGTGTCCGCAACGCGGGAATTGAAGCGCGCAACCCAATAGGCTGCGTCTTCCTCGATTTTTTTATCTTCTTCGCTGCCCATCGTCATCCCTACCCTCAGTCCGACAGCCGTTGTGCACACAATATAAGTGCCTTGCTCACCCGTCCCTCAACGGTCTTGACCGAAACTCCCAGCCTTTTCGCGATATCTGCATTCGTCATGCGGGTGAACCGCGACAAAAGAAAGACCGTCCGAAGATCCGGTGGCAAAGATTGGACGGCCTGTTTGAGGCCGAGGAAATATTCCTGCTCTCCACAGTCTTCTATGTCCCAGGAAGGATCGGGATCATTAGCCGCCAGCGGTGCGGGACGGGTCTTGTTGCGGCGCATTTGATCGAAGGCAAGGTTGAGCCCGATCCGGAGCAGCAGCGCGCGGGGCCGACGCTCCGCCTCCTCTTCGCTGTAGCGCGCTACCCGCATATAGGTGTCCTGCACCAAATCCTCCGCTTCAAGACCAGAGCCCGCGAACCGGCGTTGCAGCCTTCCGAGCAGCCAGCCCGCATGATTGCGGTACAGCCTGTCGACCATCCCGTCCTGCCGGCTACCCATTGGCAGCCACGGCGTTTTCCCTTGCTCGCCGGTCATTACCCGCGCCTTTCCTTCAATTACGAAGGGCGTGCCGCCCCATAAGGACGGCAAAGGAAAAGCTCCATGCCGGTGCATCGCGCAAAGGGCGCGCGCATGGATCGGCCATGCCAGCACCAAGTCTGACTCGCCGATCTTCGGTACAGGGGTTTCCACGCCCCGCCATCGGCCTCCCGACGGCACCAAAGAGAATTCCGTATCGAGAATCGGCTGGCAAGGGCTTGAAAAAAGGGGTCGGGTGTTGGAAATCCTGTACAAGGACCCGTTATTTGGACGTCGCGCCGCTGCCGACCGGCCAGGCCAAAAGCCCGCCGATCCCCCGGCCCATGGGACACGCGTCCTGTTTCACGGCACCCGACATCTCCTCCATAGCGCAGCCGCCGCGACTGTCTAACTGCGCCGCGCAAAGCGCAGAAAAAATAATGGCTGAGCTGTTCCTGCGCAGCAATCTGCGGGTTCTTCGCCAATTAGCTGCGGAGATTCGGCATTTAGCTGCGGAAACTCCGCGGCTAAATGCCGAGTTGCGGCGAAAAGCTCTCCCGATCCGCGAATGATTCGATACGCGCGAACTGTCCGACACACTGAGGCTTCGAATGCGGCGATCCGCTTTTATGCGATGATTACCAAGCGGCCTGATTGATACAAGGCACATATTTTTCTTGGCTTTTCTACGCCAAAGGGGGAATCTGGGGGAATGAAGACGTCTCTCGATCATCTGCCCGAACGTAAACAGCGGGAGCTCGGCGAAATCCGTCGCATATTGTTCGAAGAGTTTGAGGACACGATCGCCGGGCGTAATGCCCCTCATCGCAAGGCCGGTCGGATCCTCAAGGTTATCCTCTATGGATCACATGCGCGCGGCGACTGGGTAGAAGACCCGGTCGGTGGTTATTTCTCCGATTATGACGTGCTGGTCGTTGTGAACCATGAGGAACTCGCGGATCCGATCGAATATTGGAGCAAGGCCGAGGACCATCTACTCCGGGCCCACACCATCTCAAAGAAGCTCAGTGTTCCGGCGCACATCATTACCCACAGCCTGACCGACGTGAATAAACAACTGAAGAAGGGTCGCCCCTTCTTTCGAGACATCCTCCGTGATGGTATTGCTCTCTATGAAGCACCTGACAATCCGTTCGATCAGCCAGTTACTTTGCCGCCGGACGAAGCACGAGCAGAGGCACAAAAGCATTTTGACAAATGGTTTCCGAGCGCAACAGCATTTTTCAGCATGGCTCGACACGCACTTTCGGAAGGAAATGAAAACGAAGCCGCGTTCGTTCTGCACCAGACCACTGAACGACTTTATGACTGCTTTCTCC
This sequence comes from Sphingobium sp. 22B, assembly GCF_001580035.1. Taxonomy (NCBI): domain Bacteria; kingdom Pseudomonadati; phylum Pseudomonadota; class Alphaproteobacteria; order Sphingomonadales; family Sphingobiaceae; genus Sphingobium; species Sphingobium sp. 22B. Next base: position 62,003 of record NZ_LTAB01000026.1, read on the forward strand.
TCGTTAGTACGTTGTACGCACCAAAATCACACAAGATTAATTTGCTCAGGTCACAGTGCGAACAGTTGGATGCAAGGTTGATTCAAGCGTGGCCGCGGGATACAAAATTCACGCAGCGTTGTTTCGAACTGCTGCGCGGTGCTTATGTCAACGCACGTTACTCAGAGCATTATAAAATCACTGCCGAGGAACTGGAATGGATTTGTGAGCGGATTACTATACTCCAAGGATTGGTAAAGGACATTTGCCAAGAGCGACTGGGATCGTGACTAAGAGCGCCGCTGACACCCTCCCATGACAAGGCCGGGCTTCACCCCGGCCTTAGATTCAATCACCAGATTTTGACCCGATCCTTGGTCGGAAGATAGAGCTTCTCACCGGGTTCAGGCTTAAACGCGGCATACCATTCATCAAAGTTTCGAACCGTGGAAATGCGGTATTGAGCGGGCGAATGGGAATCCGTGACGAGCCGTTGGCGCAGGGCGGCCTCCCGATATTTGATCCGCCACACCTGCGCCCATCCGAGAAAGAAGCGCTGGTCGCCGGTCTTTCCGTTTATGACCGGAGCTTGCTTACCGCCCAGTGAAGTATGATAGGCATCGAGAGCAACAGCCAAGCCTGCCAGATCGCCGATATTCTCACCCAAAGTCATGGCCCCCTTCACATGCACACCGGGGAAAGGCTCATAACGATCAAATTGATCGACAAGGCGTCCGCTGAGCGCCTTGAAGGTGGCGACGTCGGCCTCACTCCACCATGGGTTGAGCTTCCCGGTCTCATCATATTTTGAACCCTGATCGTCAAAATGATGGCTGATCTCATGGCCGATCACAGCGCCGATCGCGCCATAGTTGACCGCCGGGTCGGCATTGGGATCGAAAAAGGGCGGTAGCAGGATGGCAGCGGGAAAGACGATCTCCACCTTGCCGAAATTGGCATATGCATTGATCTCCATGGGCGTCATGCCCCATTCCCAACGATATATCGGCTTGCCAAGCTTTCCCACCTGATAGTCGAAGGCAAACTGGTTGGCGCGAACTGCATTGCCGAACAGATCGCCCGCCTTGATCATGAGACCCGAATAATCGCGCCATCTGTCTGGATAACCGGTCTTGGCCGTAAACGCGGCCAGCTTGCGGCGAGCCCTGATTTTCGCGGTATCACTCATCCAGGTCAGCTTATCGATCCGGCGGCCCATGGCCGCGATCACATTCTGGACCAGTGCGTCCATCGCCTCCTTCGTTTCAGGCGGGAAATATCGCGCGACGTAGGCCTTCCCAACCTCCTCTCCCAAAGCGCCCTTGAGAAAATCGATGCCACGCTTCCAACGTTCCGGCCGCATTGGCGTACCAGCTAGGATTGTACCGTAGAAGGCGAAATCCTCGTCCCCGATATGGTCGGGCAGGAAATCGGCATAGGTATGGATGCTTCGCACGAGCAAAGCATCCTTCAGAACCTGAAGCGGAGTCTTCGCGATGAGCGCCGCCTCCCCCGCAATGGCGCTGGGCTGCGCGACAATCATCTCGGCGGGTTTGATGCCGTTCGCGGCAAAATAGGCAGGGAAGTCGAACCCGGGCGCGTCCACCGTCAATTTGGCGAGTGTGGTCTTGTTGTAGACCCTATCGACGTCGCGGCTTTCGACCCGTGACCAATGCAGCTTCGCTATTGCCGTCTCAAACGTCATCAGAGCGTCAGCTCGGCTGCCGGCGTCAGTTTCCCCAATCAGAGTCAGCATTTGTGTAAGATACGCACGATATGCCGTCCGGATCGCGGCCATTTTGTCGCTTTGCTCGAGATAATAATCGCGATCCGGCAGGCCCAAGCCGCCCTGACTCAGCTTGATGATATAGCTGTCTGGCTTTTTATCGTCCTGCCCAACGTAGAGGCGAAAAGGACCGGCAACACCAATGCGATTGGCCTTCGCAACGAGGTTTTCCAGGCCAGCTTTGTCGCGCAATTCGCTGATTTCCCGGAGCCATGGTGCGATTGTCGTTAGACCCGCTTTCTCAACGGCAGCACGACCCATATAGCTCGAATACGCTGCCCCAATCTTGTTCAAAGGGTCTTTTCGGGCCGCGTCCAGAATTGCCCTTGTGCGTTCGCGCGAGAGGTCTTCCAGAAGGTTGATCATGCCGAAGCTGGCCTTGTCCTCCGGGATCGCCGTGCGCGCATCCCAGTTTCCATTCGCATAGCGGGAGAAATCCTCACCCGGCGACGCTTCATGGTCCATGCCATCTTCATCAAGCCCGTAAGTACCATAGGCCGAAGCATTCGATCCGGAGGGCGCGCCCTGATCTGCGTGTGCTGCTGGAAATGAGAATACAGCCAGAAACATTGCTGCACCTAAGTTTGACGATCGCATCCCGAACCCTCTCGAAAGATCCAAGGTGTCAAACGGCGTTCAAAAGGGACCCCCGATCGGCGTCGAAGAGGGACCCCCTTTTCAGATAATATGATGCTGGTTTGTTGAAGATGGCCTTGCGCTGCGTGCGGCGGAGGGCGGGCGTAGCCC
>NZ_LTAB01000027.1:0-63042 GCF_001580035.1 Sphingobium sp. 22B
CGCTTGTCTTATGACATTGCTGTCCGTTTGGGTCATGCTGGATTGCCCGGACCGGGGTGGCCACCCCGGTCCGGGCGGAAGGGGACGGATCGCGAAACCGCCGGTCGTTGAGGGACCGGGTTAGAGTAGGATCGCCCCTTTCTTTTCCTTCAGGCCCGAACGGATACCGGGGCTTTGCGGCCCGGATGACAAGCATGGGACAGCGGAAAAGATGAGCGACAATCTACCACAGACGATCGGTATCGACATCTCCAAAGCGAGCCTCGATTGCCATGCCCACCCCGCCGGCGCCGAGCGCCAGTTCGCCAACACCACAAAGGGCTACAAGGCGCTGATAGCCTGGTTGCAACAGTGGCCGATCGAACGGATCGCCTATGAGGCAACCGGCACTTACCATCGGGCGCTGGAGGCAGCGCTAACCGGCTGGCCCTGCGTAAAACTCAACCCCGAGCGCGCCCGGCGCTTCGCCCAGGCAACTGGCACGTTGGCCAAGACCGATCGCATCGATGCCATGCTGCTCGCTCGTATGGCTGCCACCTTGCAGCCAACCGTCAGACCGGCTCGAGATCCACAAGAGGCCCAAATGGCCGAACTCATCAATGCTCGCGACGGTCTGGTGCGCGATCGCACTGCGCTCAAGAACCGCGAGAAAAACCTTACGATCACCTTCCTCAAGCGCCAGTGCCGGCAGCGGCTCGAACAGATCGATCGGCATATCGAGGCTCTCGACGCCGAAATCGCCAACCTGATCGCTGCCGATGCCGCACTCGCCCGCCGGCACCAAATCCTGACCAGCATCGCTGGCGTGGGAACCCTGACCGCCAACCAGCTCATCGCCACCATGCCCGAACTCGGCAGCCTCGAGAACAAGCAGGCAGCATCCCTCGCCGGACTCGCCCCGATCGCGCGACAGTCCGGCCAGTGGAAAGGCAAAAGCTTCATACGCGGCGGACGCGCCAACGTGAGGCAGGCCCTCTACATGCCCGCCCTGGTCGCCGCCCGATACAACCCCGACCTCAAGGCCAAGTACCAGCAACTCGTTGCCGCCGGAAAGCCCGCCAAGATCGCCATCACAGCCGTCATGCGAAAGCTCGTCGTCACCGCAAACGCGCTGCTCAAGGCCGATCGATGCTGGTCGCAATCTCCCGCTTGATCATCACGGATACTCTANAGATCGCCATCACAGCCGTCATGCGAAAGCTCGTCGTCACCGCAAACGCGCTGCTCAAGGCCGATCGATGCTGGTCGCAATCTCCCGCTTGATCATCACGGATACTCTAACCGGCGCGCGTCACCCGGCCGAACAATATCTGATAGACGTCATCGCCGCCGTCCTCTTCGAAGGCCGCCATGACGCGGCGCAGGTCGCGGGGAGGAAGCGGCTTTCTCCCCTCGCTCGGCACCACGGCGCCGATGCCCTTGAGATGGGCGATCAAACCCTTTGCGCCGCCGCATGGCAGGGCATATTCCTCATCGAAGGCGAAGGCGTCCTCATAGGGCGCCAGCATGGACCGCAATGCGGGCAGCGAAGGATAGTCGGGAATGCCCGGCCTCAATCCGGCGGCCTCATGCGCCGAACGCCATCGGGCGAAGCTGCCCTGCCCCATGGTCGAGAAAAGCAGGCTGCCCCCCGGTCGCAGCAATCCCGCCAACCGTGCGATCGCGCTTTCCAGATCGTCGAACCATTGAAAGGCCAGGCTGGAAAGAATGAGGTCGAACCATTCGCCCTCGAAGATCGGCGCTTCCCCATCCATCGCCAGGAAAGTGCCCGCAACCAGTCCGCCCGTGGCGGCGCGGGCCAGCATGTCCGGCGACAGATCCGTCACCACCAGTTCGGCGCCCGGCCAGCGCGCCTGGATGTCGCGCGTCAGAAAACCCGTGCCGCAACCGATCTCCAATATCTGGCCGACCCCGCCGGGCCTCTGCCGCTGCGCAAGATCGGCCACCAGCGCGGCGGCCAGCCGCTGCGGCCCGGCATGATCGTCATAATGCCCCGCAGCCGCGCCGAAAGCGTCGCTTATTCGTTGCTTGCGGTGGCCGTTCATGGCTAGTCGCATTGACAGAGCCGCACTCTCTTTTCCAGCCTTTCAAGGACCGCGCCGACCGATGACCGCCCTTTCCGCCCGGATTCCCGCCATGGACGTTCTGCGCGGCTGCGCGGTCATGGGAATCCTCTGGATGAACATCGCGGCCTTCGCCCTGCCCGAACAGGCCTATTTCAACCCTGCGGCGGCGGGGCCGCTGTCGACAGGAGACATCGCCTTCTGGACCGTCAGCTTCCTGTTGGTGGACGGCAAGATGCGGGCGCTGTTCTCCATGCTGTTCGGCGCGTCGATGCTGCTGCTGATCGACCGGGAGGAAATGGCCGGACGCGACGGACGGCGGGCGCAGATGATCCGGGCCGGCTGGCTGTTCGTCTTCGGCCTCGCCCATTACCTGCTGCTGTGGTGGGGCGACATATTGATGATCTATGCGCTGGTCGGGCTGGCGGCGCTGCCATTCGCGCGCAGGGAGCCGCTGGCGCTCGTCAAATGGGCCTTTTTCTTCTTCCTGGCGCATTTCCTGATCTGCGCAGGCTTCATCGGCACGCTCTATGCCTGGGGCCATGCCGCCGCCGCACCCGATGCTCCCGGCCATGTCAGTGCGGGTTTCGCCGATTTCGTCGCTTCGCTTTCCGATCCGGACCACGCGGCCATCAGCGGCGAATATAGGGTCTATCGCGGCGGCTATGGCGGCATCCTCCTCCATCATGTCGCCCTGTTCGGCGGACAGTGGCTCACGACCCTGCCATTCGTCGCATTCGATACGCTGGGGTTCATGCTGCTGGGCATGGCGATGTTGAAGGGCGGTTTCCTCACCGGCCGATGGGAGGCGGAGCAATATTGGCGGACGGCGCGGCACTGCTTCCTGATCGGGCTGATTCCGATGGCGGCGCTGGGGGCGTGGATCGTTTCCAGCCGGTTCGCTCCGCTCACGGCATTGGGATCGGTATTGGCCTGGTCCTTCCCCTTCCGCATCCCGCTTGCTGTCGGGTGGGCGGCCCTGATCCTGTGGCTGTTCACGCGCCACCCTGCCGCATCGCTGACCGGGCGCATCGCGGCCGTCGGCCGACTGGCGCTCAGCAACTATCTGGGCAGCAGCCTCATCATGTGCGGGATCTTCTATGGCTGGGGACTGGAACTGTTCGGCCAGGTTCCGCACCATAGGCTGCCGCTGTTCGTGATCGCGGCATGGGCGACGATGCTGATCTGGTCGCCCCTCTGGCAACGCCGATTCGCCCTTGGCCCGGCGGAGTGGCTGTGGCGCAGCCTTGCCCGCGGCCAAACGCAAAAGATTCGCAACAGCGCCTGAATTCCTATTGCGACCTATTATCATCTGCGCTATCTCCCCTTCAGGAGATTTGCATGGTTGTCTGTGTCTGCAATGCCATCCGTGAAAAGGACCTGAAAGAGGTCGCCCGTGAAGGTTGCTCAACCCCTTGCAGCGCCTATGCGCGCCTTGGCCGGCGGCCGAAATGCGGCCAGTGCGTGCCCTTCGCCCGCACGATCATCGCGGCGGAGCGCGCCTCTATTTGAAGCCATTGCGAAGCAAGCGCATCGGATTGACGCGAACCTGACGCAATAGCGGAGCAGAAAATGGCGGATTTCTGCGGCTTTGCGGATTAACAAACGCAAGCCGAACGCTTATGATCCCGGCACTTTCCCTTACAGCCGGAGAAGAACGCCATGAAGGGCGACGCCAAGGTTATCGAATATCTGAACGAGGTGCTCAAGAACGAGCTGACCGCGATCAATCAATATTTCCTCCACTATCGCATGCTGAATCATTGGGGCATCGAGAAGCTGGCCAAGTTCGAATATGAAGAATCCATCGATGAGATGAAGCATGCGGACAAGCTGGCGGAGCGCATTCTATTCCTTGACGGCCTGCCCAACTTCCAGTTGCTCGGCCGGCTGAAGATCGGGGAAACGGTGGAAGAAATACTGAAAGCCGACCTCGAGTTGGAATATGAAGCCCTGCCGGTGCTGAAGGACGCCATCGCCTATTGCGAATCGATCCGTGACTATGTGAGCCGGGACCTGTTCCAGCATATCCTCGAAAGCGAGGAAGAGCATGTCGACACGCTGGAAACCCAGTTCGAGATGATCGAGCGCATGGGCATCCAGAACTATATCCAGCTGCAGAGCAAGGCTGCGGAAGAATAAGGGATCACGGGCGGGCGGGCCTATCCGGCATGCCTGCCCCGCCACTGACGCTTCGGATCAGCGGCGGGAATGACATTGTGCTCATGCGAAGACGGGAGCAGGCGTCATTCAGCCCATTTAAATCAGCGAATCGAGCAAACCGATCAGCGGCAGGTCGGCCGGCGGCATCTCCAGCGCATACATTTGCGCCGGCCTGACCCATTGCAGCGCGGTCGCATGACGCGCTTCCGCTATTCCTTGCCACTTGCGGCAGACATAAAGCAGCAGCAGCAGATGGCGGTCGCCCAGCGGCTCGCTCGCGAAGGTCGCGGGCGCCAGGCAGCTCGCATGGGTGCGAATGCCCAATTCCTCCTCCAGTTCCCGGATCAGCGCGGTTTCAGGCGCTTCCCCCGGCTCGACCTTGCCACCGGGAAACTCCCAGAGATGCGCCATCGGCTTGCCTGGCGGCCGCTGCTGCAACAGCACGCGGCCATCCGCGTTAACCAGGGCGGCCGCGACCACCAGCAGAGGAGAAATTATCGTCATAATGGTTCCGCTTGAGGGGTTTGTTAACTCTGCCCCTTTTACAAGGGCATCCGGGGCTGTGTGTAAATGGGGTGCGGCATGCGGGCATTATTCAAAAATTTCAGCTTCTGGAAGCTGATCTACTGCCAGCGCGGAGCGACGGCGGTGGAATATGGGTTGATCCTCGCCCTCATCTGCCTGGCCATCATCGGCGCCCTGTCGAACGTCGCCAACAAGACCATCGGCATGTGGAACAATGTCGCGACGGAAGTCCTGGCGCATTAACCATTTATGTCTGACACCTGCTGCGCTCCATTAAATCTTTATCAACCCGCACTCTCTACACCGTCCGAAGCTGACCTTCATTCCAAGCGGGGGGCGGCCGGGTAGTTAAACGTGAAATTTGACGCAAGGAGACTTCCAATGCAGTTCATCCGCAAGATGATGAAGAATGAAAAGGGTGCGACCGCCATTGAATATGGCCTGATCGCCGCGCTCATCGCCGTCGCCGCCATCGGCGCCATGACCAGCCTGGGCGGCAAGCTCACCAACACCTTCAACAAGGTGTCGAACAGCCTGACCAACTAAGCTTAGGCTTTAGTTTTAAAAAGGGCGACGGAAGCAATTCCGTCGCCCTTTTCATTGCGCCCAACTTCACCAGGTCACGATCTTGACCCGCTGCCCGGGACGCAGCACGCTATTCGCCGTCAGGGCGTTGATCGTCAGGAACCGGTCCAGCGGATAATCCGTATAGGCCATGCGCCTGGCCAGGGACTGGACGGTGTCGCCAGCCTTTACAGTCACGACATCGACCCGGCGAGGCTTGATCGCCGCCGCGTCCTGGGCCGAAAGACGTTGTACCGACTGCACCATGGTGGAAAAGGGACCGATCCCCTGCCCCGCCGCCGTCAGCAGCAGGAAATGATAGGCTTTCCCGCCGCCGAAATCATAAGCGAAAACCGTCGCATCCACCTGGCTGGACTGGGTGCTGGCGCGAACGGTGCGCCAGGCTGCGGGCAGGCCGTTGACGGTGGTGCGCCGCACCTCTCCGGCCGGAACGCCGCCATTGCCGCCGCCCAGCTTCGCGAACACTGAGTCGATATAGGCGGACAGATCACCCGAATAGGGTGCGGCGCTGAACTGCGCCTGGCCGCCCGACCCCACGACGCTGACGGCGCTCGCGCCATTTTCCATGCCGAAGCCCGATGGCGCGGTGAAGCTGACCCGCAAATCGGGATGGCGGAAGCGGCTGCCCTCGATCACGCCCTGTTTCGGATCGTCGCCATAGAGAACGCCGTTGAGGGCGTTCAGGAACGCGTCCCGGTTGCGGACCGTGCTGGTGGAGCCGCTGCCGGCTGCATTGCGTGACGCGCGGCCAACGCGCGAGGCGGGGTCGGGATGGGTGCTTGCCCATTCCGGCACCGAACGGGAGCTGCCGGCGACCCGGGCATCCAGGCTGCTCTGCGCCGCGAGCGAGGCCAGCATGGATGACAGGGCCTTGGGATCGTAACCGCCGGACGCAAGATAGCGGATACCCAGATCGTCCGCCTCATATTCCTGGCTGCGCGAGAATTTGAGCGTCAGCAACTGGCTGCCTTGTCCGATCCCCTTCTGCAACATGCCGGTGAGCGCCGAATCGCCCAGCAGAGCGCCCGTCAGCACCTGCAACAGGGTGCCGCCAATGGCGTTGCGCTGCGCCGCCTGCTGCCGCCTCTGGCCATGCTGCGCCGCGACATGGCCGATCTCATGACCGAGCACGCCGGCAAGCTCCGCCTCGTCGTTCATGAGCGCCATGAGCTGGCGCGTCACATAGACATAGCCGCCGGGAATGGCGAAGGCGTTGTTCACCGGCGAATTGAGCAGGGTGACGGTGAAGTCCCCCTGCGCATTGGACAGGCCGGACTGGACCGCGATGCGTCGACCCACGCCCTCCACATATTTCGCCTGCGGCCCGGCATAGGCGCCGCCAAATTCGTTGAGAAGCTGGGGATGCTGCTTGGCGCCCGCTTCCTTTTCCTGCGGACTGATCGACGAAACCGTACGAATCGCCCGCTGCTGGCCGTCTGCGGACGGCGCGCCGGCCAGGACGATCAGGCCCAGCCCGGCGACAGCCAGAGATGATGTTCGTTTCACGGCGCCTCCTGCTACCCCTGTTACCTTCGCGTAACGAGCAATAGCAGGCGGATGTTCCCCGAAACAGAGGATCGCGCGGTCAGACGCCGATCGCCAGAAACTTGTCGGCGCGATCGGTACGCAGCGCATCGCCGCCAAGACCCGAGAGCGAATCCAGTTCCTCCCCGATCGCCGCGCCCAGATTGGCGATGGCCTGCACCGGCTCGCGATGGGCGCCGCCGACCGGCTCCGGCACGATCCGGTCGATGACGCCAAGCGCCTTCAGATGCTGCGCCGTCACCTGCATGGCGGTCGCGGCGTCGCTCGCCTTTTCCGCCGTGCGCCAGAGGATGGAGGCGCAACCTTCGGGAGAGATCACCGAATAGACGGCATGTTCGAACATCAGCACGCGATTGGCCGCGGCCAGCGCCACCGCACCGCCGGAGCCGCCCTCACCCACCACGGCGGCCACCATCGGCACGCCCAGCGCCAGGCATTGTTCCGTCGAACGGGCGATCGCCTCCGCCTGACCGCGCTCCTCCGCCTGCACGCCGGGGAAAGCGCCCGACGTATCGACCAGCGTCACCACAGGCAGGCCGAAACGGTCGGCCAGCTGCATCAGGCGGATCGCCTTGCGATAGCCCTCCGGCTTGGCCATGCCGAAATTATGGCGGACGCGGCTTGCGGTATCGTCCCCCTTCTCATGGCCGATCACCATCACGCGCCGCTCGCCCAGCGTGGCGAAGCCGCCGATGATCGCCTGATCGTCGGCAAAGGCGCGGTCGCCGGCCAGGGGCATGAAATTGTCGAACATGCCCGCGACATAATCCTTGAAATGCGGACGGTCGGGATGGCGGGCGACCTGCGTCTTCTGCCAGGGCGACAACTTCGCATAGGTGTCGACCAGCATTTTGGAGGCGCGCTGCTCCAGCTTGTCGATCTCGCCGCTGATGTCGATGTCGCCCGCATTGGCGGTCGCGCGCAATTCGATGATGCGCGCTTCGAGTTCGGCAATCGGCTTTTCGAATTCGAGAAAACTAACCATGGCGCATGGCGTTAGGGCGCAGACGCTTCGCCGTCAACGCGCCGATGCGTCATGGAAGCCAGTGGATGGCGGCTGTTGACCAGTTCGACCAGCCTGCGGCTGTCGACATGGGTATAGATTTGCGTGGTGCCGATGTCGGCATGGCCCAGCATGGATTGCAGCGCGCGCAGGTCCGCCCCGCCTTCCAGCAAATGCGTGGCGAAGGCATGGCGCAGCACATGGGGGCTGACCCGATCCGGCGCGATGCCGGCAGCGGCGGCCAGCGCCTTCACCATCTGATAGAGGCGAATCCGGCTGACATGGCTCTTGCCCGACGGAAAGAGCCAGGGGCTGTCGGCCGGAACATGCGGCAGCCAGGCCGCCACGGCGGCGCGGGCGCGGTCTGAAATCGGCACCAGCCGCTCGCGCCCGCCCTTCCCCCTCAGGATCAGGAAGGGCCGATCGGATGCCAGGGCGCGGCGCGGCAGCGACACCAGTTCCGTCGCCCGCAGCCCCGATCCGTAAAGCAGCTCGATCAGCGCGGACAGCCGCAGGTCCAGCGGCGCGGGATGCTCGACAGCCAGCTTCGCCGCGATCAGGGCGAACAGGGATTCGACCTCGCCCGTCGAAAGGATCTTTGGCAGCGGCCGGCGGGTGACGGGACGCGGCAGGGCAGCGGCAGGATTGTCGGCGCGCAGCCCCTCCTCCTCCAGAAAGGCGTAGAAGGCGCGCAGGGCGGAAGACTTGCGGGCGACGGAAGAGGCCGCCAGTTCCGCCCAGGCCGTCGCCAGTTCCGCCAGGCCATCCTTGGTGGCGACCGCCAGGCCGCCGACAAGGTCCGCCGCCCCCTGCAGGTCCGCGCGATAGGCCAGCAGCGTGTTGCGCGAGGCACCCCGTTCGGCCGCCATCATTTCCAGAAAGCGGTCGATAAGCGCGGCATCCTCTCCCATCAGAGCCGCGTCATCGCCTCCGCGGCGATCATCCGGGCTTCGGGGTCCAGCCCGACCCGATGCAGTGCCGCGACGATGTGGTAGAGGTGGAAGGCCGGGAGCCGGTTCCAGTCGGCCGTCTGCATGCCGACCGCCGCCAGCAGCGCGACGCTGCCCTTCTCGCCCCGGCCGGCCGCCGCATCGATGGCGCGCGACCAGCGGCTGGCGGCAGCCAGATCGAAACCATGATCCTGCGCCAGCGCCGCACCGTCCTGCGCATTGAGTCGCGACAGTCCCGCCAGCGCGGCGATCAGCATCTGCGCCTTGTGGGGATCGGCATCCTTGGCGAAGGAGGAAACCCGTCCCGACCCGATCTCCACCACCGCGCTCGGCGCACCGACCGCCAGCAAGGCCCAAAGGTCGGCCGCGCCGTCACCGTCCGCCTGCGCCGCAAGCCGCGACCATTGCGCCGCGCTGCGGTCATAACCGGCGGTGAACATGGCCGCGACCAGATTGGCGGCATCGCGCGCGCTCATCTCCGAAACCGGCAGCGCCGCGGCCGCCCGCGCCGTCGCGATCAAGCCGACGAAATCCGGCCGCGCCTCATTCTGCCAAACTGTCCGCATCGCCTGGAGCCGCTCGTCCGTCCCCGATCCGGCATAGGCGGTGCGCAGCGCGTCCACCCGGTCGGCCGCATTGGCGGGCACGTCGCCGTCGGATTGCAACTGGCTGTAGAAGCCAACCAGCGCCTGCGAGGAAAAGACGCCGAGCCGAGCCGCCACCTCTGCGCCCGGCAGGCGACGAACGGCGGACAAGGCAGGCGCACGCGCTTCCCAGGCGCGGACATGGGGCCCGACCGTGGCATAGAGATCATCGGGTATCTCGACATTGAGCGCCGTCGCGAGGCCGAAACGCCAGGCCGTCAGCCGGTCCACCGCGTCCCATTCGATCTTCACCGACCTGCGGGCGTTGAATCCGGTGCCCACGACCTTTTCCGCCAGCCGATAGTCGATGCCGCGCACCACGCCCCGCCGTTGCGCCTGGTTGAGCGCCCCGCTGGCCGAACCCTGATCTCCTGAAAGCGCCGGGCATATGGCGCGTGTCATGTCCCAGCCCGGCTCCTTGCTGAACCGCAGCGCGCCCGCCGACAGCGGACACAGTCCCGCCGGATCGGCCGTCGCCAGATAGGTCTGCATGGCGATGGCATAGAGGCGGGGGGTGAACCGGTCGGAATCGACGCTCTGCACCAGCAGGCGGGCGCTGTCCGCCTCCCCCATGCGCAGCAGCAGCCAGGCGCGTTCGGCCACCCAATCGGCGCCGTCGATGTCGCGGGGCGTATCGGTCGCGGACAAGAGCGCCCGGCGCAGCAGGATCGACGCCCAGCGGGAGGTGATCGGCGCCCGCGTTTCCTTCATCAATGCGGCGAGGAACTGGCCCGACTGCGCGCCGAAGGCATTGGGAGCCAGCCCCCGCTGCTCCGGCGTCAACGGCCCAACGCGATCGAGTGAGCGATGGGCGTTTTCCGGCAGGTCGTATTTCTGCTTTTCGGCGGCCAGCTCCTCCTCGCTCATCGGTTCCGCCGCATTGTCCCCGGCCTCGTCCGTGATGGCGAAGCTGGGCGGCACGATGGGCGTGGCGGGCGTGGAGCCGACAGGCGGCGCGGGCGTGCCCGGTGCGGGGCGCGGCGGCTGCGTGCCGGATTGCGGCGCTTCGGGCGCATCGCCGAAGCCGGGCGGCAGGAGCGATTCGGGCGTCTCCTGCGCCACCACCGGCAGCGCCAGAGCGAGCGCAAGCGTGCCCAGCGCCCATTTCGCATTCACCCGCCGTTGCGCCATGCCGTTTACTGGCCCAGCTTTTCGGCGGGAATGACCTTTTCCACGCGGGCCTGCGGCTTTTCGCCGCCGCGCGACCAGAGCAGGGCGATAATCCCCGCCAGCACAAGGACCGCAATGATGGGGATGATCGGCAGGGACGTCTTGCGGCGCCGGGAGCTGCCCTCAAAACTGCTGTAGGAACGGTTGCGCTTCATGAGTCCTGTTCTGGCTGGCTATTCTGGCTGGGTCAAAGCTGAAGGAAAGTTGCGATTTGCCTTGTCGACGCGGGGATGTATAGCCCCGCTCGCCATGCAGCGAAACAGCAAATCCGCCAATGCGCAAGCGAAGCGCGGCCCCATCGTCCTGGTGGGCATGATGGGTGTGGGCAAATCGACCGTCGGGCGTCGGCTGGCGGCGCGGCTCGGCGTGGGCTTCGTCGATGCGGACGAGGAGATCGAAAAGGCCGCAGGCATGACGATCACCGAAATGTTCGAACGCTATGGCGAGGCCTATTTCCGCGATGGCGAACGGCGGGTGATCGCCCGGCTGATGGATGGGGAGCCCAAGGTCATCGCGACAGGCGGGGGCGCCTTCATGCAGGAGGAGACGCGGGCGCTGATCCTGGAGCATGCGCTGGCGATCTGGCTGAACGCCGACATCGACACGCTGGTCGACCGGGTGTCGCGGCGCGAGGGACGGCCGCTGCTGAAGGGCAAGGACCCGCGCGTCGTGCTGACCGAGCTGGCCGCGATCCGCAATCCGGTTTACGCACTCTGCCCCATTCATGTGAAAAGCGCCGCCGCGCCGCATGACGTGGCGGTCGACAGCATCATGGAGCAGCTTTCCCAATGGCCATAGTCCGCGTCGCGCTGGATTCGCGCAGCTACGACATTCTGATCGAACAGGGCGTGCTGGACCGGGCGGCAACGCATCTGGCAGGCTATGCGCGCAAGGGACGGCTGGTGGTGGTGACCGATCGGCATGTCGCCGCCGCGCAACTGCCCCGCCTGGAAGCAAGCCTGCGGGCCGCCAATGTGGCGGTCGAAGCGGTGGTCCTGCCACCGGGAGAGCAGACCAAGAGCTGGCGCCACCTTGAAGAGCTGCTCGATGCGCTGCTGGCGCTGGAGATAGAGCGCGGCGACCATGTGGTGGCGCTCGGTGGCGGGGTGATCGGCGATCTGGTGGGCTTTGCCGCCTCGATCCTGAAACGCGGCTGCCATTTCATCCAGGTGCCCACGACATTGCTGGCGCAGGTGGACAGTTCCGTCGGCGGAAAGACCGCGATCAATGCGAAGGCGGGCAAGAATCTGGTCGGCAGCTTTTACCAGCCCTCGCTGGTGCTGATCGATCCCTCGACGCTCGACACGCTGCCGGCGCGGGAGACGCGGGCCGGTTATGCCGAAGTGGTGAAATATGGCCTGATCGACGATCCCGCCTTTTTCGCCTGGTGCGAGGCGGAAGGGCACAGGCTGCTGTCCGGCGACGTCCAGGCGCGCGAATATGCCGTCGAGCGCAGCGTGGCCGCCAAGGCGGCCATTGTTGCCGATGACGAGCGGGAGACATCCGGACGGCGGGCCTTGCTGAACCTTGGCCATACCTTCGGCCATGCGCTGGAGGCGGATACCGGCTTTTCGGATCTTCTGCTCCATGGCGAGGGCGTCGCGGCGGGGATGGCTCTTGCCTTCCGCTATTCGGCGCGGCGCGGCCTGTGCCCGGCGGAGGATGCGGAGCGGGTGACGGCGCATCTGAAAGCCGTCGGCCTGCCGCACGACCTCGCCAGCGCGCATGTGAAGGCGGACGGCGCGGCGCTGGTCGCGCATATGCTGCACGACAAGAAGATGGCGGCAGGCACCCTGCCCTTCCTGCTGGCGCGGGGAATCGGGCAGACCTTCCTGTCGAAGGATATCGTGCTGGATGATGTCGCCGCGTTCCTGGACGAGGATCGCATGGCGGCGGGATGATGCCCGGGATGGCTGATAGGGATGGTCAGCCACCGTTAAGCCCCTTCCATTCAGGTTCAAACGAGGCATGTAACTCATTTGAAGGGTGGGGATGGGGAGTGCCCATAGGCTGAGACTGCACGTGAGGCACGCCCCTCTCCCCTGAAGAGGAGGGCAAGCGTCAATGTCCGCTTCTGGCGAAAAGCCGCCTCTACCAGCCAAATAAAAGGGCGCCCCAGGAGGCGCCCTTCCCTATGCTTCGCTTGAAGGCCGATTACTTCTTCAGCGTCAGGCCGCCGAAACGCTTGTTGAAGCGTGCCACCTGGCCGCCCTGCTCAAGCTGGCGGGTGCCGCCGGTCCAGGCCGGGTGCGACTTGGGATCGATGTCGAGCGCCAGCGTGTCGCCTTCCTTGCCCCAGGTCGAGCGGGTGCGGAACGTCGTGCCGTCGGTCATCTGGACGGTGATGAAGTGGTAATCGGGATGCGTATCGGCCTTCATGGGTCTGCTCCGTTCAGGGGCCGGTTTCCGACCGGCCATGGATGCGAAAATCTGCGAAGGCGCGCGGTTACATGGGAATGCGCGCAAAAGCAAGGGGAAGAACAGGCGGTTCCCTGTATCAGTCGACCCGTCATTCCGGCTTGGGAGGAAGTGGCGGGAAAGTCGGGATCACCGCCGCGTTTCAGTCCACCGGCGGGTCGGCAATCATCGCGACGAAACTGGCCTCGGCGCAGAGCTTGCCCTCGACCATCGCCTTGCCCGTGAACTTGCAGACGCGGCCGCGAATCTGGACCAGATCGACATGCAGGTCGAGCAGGCAGCCCGGTTCTACCGGATTGCGGAACTTCGCCCCGTCGATGCTCATGAAATAGACGAGCTTGCCCGAACCGCGAAGGTCCATGGTTTCGACCGTCAGCACGCCAGCGGCCTGCGCCATGGCTTCGACGATCAATACGCCGGGCATGATCGGCCGGCCGGGGAAATGCCCCTGGAAGAAATCCTCGTTGATCGACACCGCCTTGACCGCGTGAATCGTACTGTTCGGCACGAGCGAAATCACGCGGTCGACGAGCAGCATCGGATAACGGTGCGGCAGCGCCGCCATCACCCCACGAATATCGATGGGGCCGATGGCGGCGGCAGCATTGTCAGACTGAACCGTCATCAAGCGATCAGCGCGAGGTCGGCTGCTGCGACGGATTGGCGGGAGCAGCGGCCGGAGCGGCAGCGGCCTGGCCCTGACGGCCCGGCTGCCAGCCGGCCGGCGGGGTGATGCCGACGCTGGGCACCAGCGCGTTGAGTTCGGTCACCACCGACTGGGTGATGTCGACGGTCGGCTGATAGGACACGGTCGCGTCGGGCGACAGGATCAGGTCGACCTTCGCCTTGGTCATGGCGGACTTCAGCGCATCCGACAGCTTGGCAGAAATCTGCTCCTCGACATAGGCGTTGGCGAGAGCGATCGGCTGACCCAGGCGCTGCAGTTCGGCCTGGCCGTCCTGACCGGCCTTCTGATAGGCCTCATATTGGGTCTGGATCGCCGGGGTCGGCTTGCCACCGGCTGCCTTCATCGCGGCTTCCAGGGCCGTGCCCTTGGCCTTGAGATCGGCGTCGATCGCATTCTTGCGTGCGGTAAAGCCGTCGATCTGCGCCTTGTAGGTGGTCTGGATCTGCGTGCGTGCGGTCGAATAGGCCGAGCTGGTGGCGACGGCGCGCTGCAGGTCGACGACGGCGATGCCGGTCTTCGATTGGGCAGCGGCCGGGACACTGGTCAGCGCCATGGCGGTCATCGGCGCGAGAACCAGCGCCGCAGCCTTGAAAATCGTCTTCATCAGAATTGAGTCCCTACGTTGAAGCTAATGAGCTGAGTGTCGTCCCCTGGTTCCTTGAGCAGGGCCTTGGCGATGTCGATGCGGAACGGCCCGAAGGGCGAGTTCCAGTTGACGCCGAAGCCCACGGCGACACGCGGTTTCAGCGTATCGCCCAGATATTCCTCATCGAACGGTCCGATGATGAGGGTCTGGTTGGTCCCGCACGTGCCGGGAGTCCCCGCCTCGCTGCGCGAACCGGTCGTGTTGTCGGCGCAGATGCCGTTCGAATTCGTCGTGCGGGGATTGCGCAATCCGGCGACCGCGCCGACGTCCGCGAAAATCGAGGGACGCAGGCCCATTTCACGCGCACCCGAGCCCAGCGGAATTTCCATTTCCGCCCGCGCCAGATAATAGACCTTGCCGCCCAGGGCGTCGTCGGAAACATTGTTGTTCCCTTCGCCCCGCACATAGGTGGTATTGCCGCTCGAGTCGGTCTGCGACTGCAGGTAATAGCGCTTCACGCGCGGGCCGATGCCGCGAATATCGAAGCCGCGAATCTGCGGATTGCCCAGGAAGAAGCGATCCGTCAGGCGAACCTTGTCGACCAGTTCGTTCGAAGCATCCCGGCGGTCGCCTTCAAGGCTGTGGATATAGCCGCCCTCCGCAGAGACGGAGAAGATGAACCCGCCGCCGACAGGCCAATATTTGGAGCCGTTCAACCGCGTGCGCACATATTTGACGCTGCCGCCCAGACCCGCGAAATCCTGGCTGAGAACGACATTATGGCCCCGTGTCGGACGAATGCGGTTGTCGCGGGTATCGTAGATCAGAGAATAGCCCAGCGACGACGTCGTCCGCTTGCCGATGGCGTCGCAAAGATAGCGTCCGGCCAGCAGCGGATCGCACTGAAGTCCCAGCGGACCTGCGCCATCGGGATCGGAGTAGTAGGTATCCTTGTCGAGCGTCACATCGTCCAGGTTCAACGTGTAACGCAGGGCCAGCGACATATATTCCGTGATCGGCACGCCGGCGCGAAGCTGGAAGCCGGTCGTCGTCTGTTCATAGGTCGTGTCGCGGTCGTTATTGTTCAGATAACGGAAGCTGTTGAGGTCGCGGCGATAGATGTCGCCGCCCAGTGCGATATTCTTGTCCATGAAATAGGGCTCGGTGAAGCCCACTTCCACCGACTTGGAATAAGCCGAATAGTTGACGCTGGTGCGCAGTTCCTGGCCCTTGCCGCGGAAGTTGCGCTGGGTGATCGACGCCGCGACGATGAAACGCTCCAGCGAGGAGAAGCCGGCCGAAAGCGACAATTCGCCGGTCGATTTTTCCTGCACATTGGTTTCCAGGACGATGCGGTCCGGCGCGGAACCCGGCTTCTGCTCGATGTCCAGCTTTTCCTGGAAGAAGCCCAGCGAATTGATGCGGTCCTTCGACCGCTTGACCAGGAAGCTGTTGAACGCATCGCCCTCCGCCAGGCGGAATTCGCGGCGCACCACCTTGTCCTGGGTCAGCGTGTTGCCGTTGATGTCGACCCGCTCGACATAGACGCGCGGCGCATTGGCGATGCGGAAGTCGATCCCCATCGTCAGCGTGTCCTTGTCGCGCTGGAAGTCCGGCTGGACGTCCGCGAAGGCATAGCCGAACAGGCCCGCCGTTTCGCTCAACGTGTCGACCGTATCCTCGACCTGCTTGGCGTTGTACCAGTCGCCCTTCTTCATCGGCAGCATCTTGGTCAGCGAATCGCCGGACAGGTCGCGAATGTCGCTGTTGACCTTCACATCGCCGAATTTGTAGCGCTGCCCTTCCTCGACCACATAGGTGATGATGAAGTCCTGCTTGTCCGGCGTCAGTTCCGCCACGGCGGAGATCACGCGGAAATCGGCATAGCCTTCGGTCAGGTAGAACTGGCGCAGCTTCTGCTGGTCATAGGCCAGACGATCCGGATCGTAGCTGGTGCCCGACGAGAAGATGCGGAACCAGCGCGATTGCTTGGTCACCATCTGGCTGCGCAGTTCGCCGTCCTTGAACTTCTCATTGCCGATGATGTTGATCTGGCGGACCTTGGATTTCGGCCCCTCGGAAATTTCGAAGACGATGTCGACGCGGTTCTGGTCAAGCTGCACCATCTTCGGTTCGACCGTGGCGGCGAAGCGGCCCTGCCGGCGATACAGTTCGATGATGCGGGCCACGTCGGCGCGCACTTTCGAGCGGGTGTAGATCTGGCGCGGAGCCAGTTTTATTTCGGGACGTATCTTGTCTTCCTTGAGGCGCTTATTACCTTCAAGGACGATGCGGTTGATGACCGGGTTTTCCTTAACCTCGACGGTCAGCGCGCCATTGTCGTTGCGGATCTGGACGTCGGCGAACAGCTCCGTCTCATAAAGGTCGCGCAGCGCCTGGTCGAGCGATTCCTGGGTGAAGGGCTGGCCGATCCGCAGCTTGGTGTAGGACAGCACCGTATCCGGCTCCAGGCGCTGCTGGCCAGTGACGGAGATGGCGCGGATGGTTCCGGCCGCTGGCGCGGCTGCCGGAACGGGCGCAGGCGCGGCAGCCGGCGGGGCATTTTGAGCCATCGCCGGGATCGCAGACATGCCCGCGATCATCGTCGTCGCCAACAGGGCCACGACGACCGGGCGCTGCCTGTTGCTGCTCATCATCGCTGTCACCCGCTCCACCTTCTACAAAAAAGCAACATGTCGTTCACGCCGGACCCATTCCGTTCACATCCGGAAAGACGGCGCCAAATCGCGTCCTCCTGCCCGATACGGCTCAGCCGATCAAGCCGGACAGACGATCCCAGAGGCCGAAAGAGGATAAATCGTTGAATGTTACCAGCACCATCATCGCCAGCAGGACCGCCAGGCCCGAGCGATAGGCCCATTCCTGCACCTGCGGACTGACCGGTCGCCGCTGTATCGCCTCCACCCCGTAGAACAGCAGATGCCCGCCATCCAGCATCGGGATTGGCAAGAGGTTGATGAACCCCAAGTTAATCGAGATGAGGGCCATGAAGAAGACGAAGCTCTCCACCCCCAGCGTCGCCGCCTGACCGGAAACCTCCGCGATCTTGAGCGGGCCGCCCAGTTCCTTGACCGATCGGCCGCCCCCAACGATCTGCCCCAGCGTCTCCACCATCGTGCGGATGATCTGACCCGTCCGCTCCACGGCGACGACCGGGGCTCGGGCCAGGCTGACGGGCTCGATCACCGGCTCACCCGGCGCGATGCCCAGCCGTCCGATGCGGAACTTGTTGCCGAAGCCGTCATCTTCCTCGACCGCGCCGACCTTGCCCTGCTTCTCGAACAGCTTGCCCCGGCGGTCGATCACGATGGTGACGGGTTCGCCGGGGCGGATCTGCGCGAACAGGCGAATATCGTCGAAGGTCGTCATTTCCCGCCCGTTGAGCGAGACGATGCGGTCGCCCGCGACGATGCCAGCCGCCGCTGCCGCGCTGCCGGGCTGCACCTGCCCGGCGACCGCAGGGGTACGGCTCTCGCCATGGACGAAGGCGAAGGTTGCAAGGATCGCCATGGCGAAGAGGAAGTTGATCGCCGGCCCGGCCGCGACGATGGCCGCCCGCTGCCATAGCGGCTTGGCAGGGAAGCTCTCGGCCCGTTCGGCGGCGGGCATTTCCAGCCAGCGGGGATCGGTCTGGCTCGCCGCGTTCATGTCGCCCTTGAAACGCACATAGCCGCCCAGCGGCAGCGCCCCCAGGCGCCAGCGGGTGCCGCGCCTGTCCACCCAGGCCGCGATTTCCGGGCCGAATCCGATGGAAAAGGCCTCCGCCTTCACCCCGCACCAGCGGCCCACCAGATAATGGCCCAGCTCATGCACGAAGACGAGCGGTCCGATGACCGCCACAAATGCGACTACGGTCAACAGGAAACCGGGATTCTGGATCAAGCGGTCAATCTTTCCATCACTTGTGCAGCCATATTACGCGCCTGCGCATCCGCTTCCAGCACATCGTCGATCTGGCGGGGCACAGGCGCGCTATAGCGGTTCAGGACATCCTCCACAATCATGGCGATATCAAGGAAGCCTATGGCGCCTTTGAGGAAGGCGGCGACGGCGACCTCATTGGCGGCGTTCAATATGGCGGGCGCTGCGCCGCCCGCCTCCGCCGCCTGCCGGGTCAGCCGCAGCGCGGGGAAGCGATGCTCATCCGGCGCCTCGAAATCCAGGCTGCCGATCCGGGCGAGGTCCAGCGGCTGGCAAGGGGTGGCGATCCGATCGGGCCACGCCAGCGCATGGGCGATGGGGATGCGCATGTCGGGCGAGCCAAGCTGCGCCAGGGTTGAGCGGTCGCGATATTCGACCATGGAGTGGATGACCGATTGCGGATGGACGAGGATCTCGATCCGGTCGAGCCCGACCGGGAAGAGATGCGCCGCCTCTATCAGTTCCAGCCCCTTGTTCATCATCGTCGCGCTGTCGACGCTGATCTTCGCGCCCATGGACCAGTTGGGATGGGCGACGGCCTGCGCGGGGGTGATGCCGCGCATCTCCTCCCGGCTGCGGGTGCGGAAGGGGCCGCCGCTCGCGGTCAGGGTGATCCTTGCGACATCTTCCATGCGACTGCCCGCAAGGCACTGGAATATGGCATTATGTTCGCTGTCGACCGGCAGCAGCGTCGCGCCCGACGCACCGACCGCGTCCATCATCAGCGCACCCGCCGACACCAGCGATTCCTTGTTGGCGAGCGCGACCGTGCCACCCGCCTTCAACGCCGCCATGGTCGGGCGCAGCCCCGCGCAACCGACGATGGCGGCCATGCTCCAGTCCGCGCCTGCACCGGCCACGTCGACCAACGCGCCTTGGCCGGCCGCCGCCTCCGTCCCGGAACCGCGCAGCGCATCCTTCAGCGCGTCATAGCGGGTCTCGTCCCCGATCACCGCGATCGCGGCATTGCTCTGCCGCGCGGCGGCGGCCAGACCCGCCACATCGCCATGCGCGGTCAGCGCAACGACGCTGTAGCTGTCCGGATCGCGCTGGATCAGGTCCAGCGTGGACATGCCGACCGATCCGGTCGCGCCGAAGATCGACACCTTCTTCATGGCAATTGCACCAGGATCATATAGCAGATCGCGGCCAGCGGCGCGGCGGCGACCACCCCGTCCAACCGATCCATCACCCCACCATGGCCGGGCAGCAGCGTACCGCTATCCTTCACCCCTGCACGGCGCTTCATCCAGCTTTCCAACAGGTCGCCCAGCTGCGCGGCGACCGCCAGCAGGCCGCTTGCCGCGGCAAGCTGAACCGGCAGATCAACGAACCGGTAGAGCAGGAAACCCACGGTCAGCGCAGCCAGCACCCCACCGCCGAGGCCGGCCCAGGTCTTGGACGGGCTGACGCGCGGAGCCAGCTTCGGCCCGCCAATGGACCGGCCGGCGAAATAAGCGCCGATGTCGGTCGCCCAAACAAGGCCCAGCGCCCAGAGGGTCAGCAGCAACCCCTGAAGATTGGGCGCCTGTTCGCGCAGGAAAAGCAGCGCCATCACCGGCACGACGATATAGGGCACGCCCAGCGCCAGCTTGACCGACCGGCCCACCAGCGCGACGAAGAAGAAGGCGGCCGCCATCAATGTGAAGGCGAGCCAGGACACGCCGGCCGCCGCCGGGCAAAGGATCGCCAGCGGCACCGAGACGGCGAACATCGCCAGCTTGCGGTTCTCCGGCGTGGCTCCGGTCAGGTCGCCCCACTCCCCCTGCATCAGCACGCCCGCCACGGACAGCAGCATCCAGAAAAGGAAGCCGCCCGAAAACAGGGCCGCCAACGCTACGAGGATGAGCATGACGCCGACGATGGCGCGGGTGCGAAGCTCGCTCGACATGCCTGTCACAGCCCGCCGAAACGGCGGTCCCTCAGGCGGAAGGCGTCCAGTGCGGCAGCCAGCGCCCGCCCGTCGAAATCCGGCCACAGCATGTCCGTGAAGTAAAGCTCCGCATAGGCGGCCTGCCACAGCATGAAATTGCTGAGCCGCTGTTCCCCCGACGTCCGGATCATCAGGTCCAGCGGCGGCAGGTCTGCGGTGTAGAGCGCCGCATCGACATCGGCGAGGCCGATCTCCTCCGCCGCGATCTCGCCGGCGGCCACGCGGCGCGCCAGCGTCTGGGCCATGCGCACCAGTTCGTCCTGCGCGCCATAGTTGAGCGCTATGGCAATGATCGGCCCGCTATTCCCCGCAGTCCGCGCCACCGCATTGTCGATCAGCGCCACCAGCGCAGGATCGAGCGCCCGATAATTGCCGATGATGCGCAGCCGCACGCCATTGGCATGGAATTCGTCAAGGTCGGACTGGATGAAATGACGCAGCAGGCCCATCAGGTCCGCCACCTCGCCGGCCGGACGCTTCCAGTTTTCCGAGGAAAAGGCGTAGAGCGTCAGGCATTCCAGGCCCAGTTCCCGCGCGGCGCGGGCGACACGGCGTACCGCCTCCACCCCCGCCCGATGGCCGGCGATGCGGGGCAGGAAGCGCTTCTTCGCCCAGCGTCCATTGCCGTCCATGATGATGGCGACGTGACGAGGCATGGCCGTTCCTGGCGGAACATCCTTGGGGCGCGCGCCATGGGCTGGCGCGCCGCTGGTCAGATCGGTTTTGGCTTGGGTGGCCATCAGACAGGAATGCGTGCTTTGGCCGCGAAAGGAAAGCCCCGGATCACTGACCGAGAATTTCCTTTTCCTTCGCCGCAGCCGCCGCGTCGATGTCCGCGATGGTGCTGTCGGTCAGCTTCTGGACTTCGGTTTCCTTGCGCTTGCGCTCGTCCTCGCTGATCTCGCCCTTCTTCTCGTCGGTCTTCAGGCTGTCCATGCCGTCGCGGCGGACATTGCGGACGGCGATCCGGGCGCCCTCGGCATATTTGCTGGCGAGCTTGGCGAGTTCCTTGCGGCGCTCCTCGGTCAGGTCGGGGATCGGCAGGCGCAGCGTCTGGCCGTCGACGATGGGGTTAAGGCCCAGCCCCGCCGAACGGATCGCCTTGTCCACCGGGCCGACATTGCTCTTGTCCCACACCTGCACGGAAAGCATGCGCGGTTCGGGCGCGGAAACGGTCGCGACCTGATTAAGCGGCATATGCGCGCCATAGACCTCGACCGTCACCGGATCGAGAAGCTGGATATTGGCGCGGCCCGTGCGCAGGCCCGACAGATCGCCTTTCAGCGATTCCAGGGCACCCGCCATGCGGCGTTCGAGGTCGGCCTTGTCATATTGAGCCATTTTGTTTCAGCGCTCCTGATTTTGCACGATCGTCGCCACACCGTCCCCGGCCAGCACCTTGGCCAGATTGCCGGTTTCGCGGATGTTGAACACGACGATGGGGATATTGTTTTCGCGGCAAAGGGCAATGGCGCTCGCGTCCATGACCTTCAGATTGTCGTTCAGCACCTGGTCGAAGCTGATCGCTTCATAGCGGGCCGCATCCGGCACCTTCTTGGGATCGGCATTGTAGATGCCGTCGACGCTGGTCCCCTTGAACAGGGCGTCGCAATCCATTTCGGCCGCCCGCAGCGCCGCCGTGGTGTCCGTGGTGAAGAAGGGGCTGCCGGTGCCCGCCGCGAAGATGACGATCCGTCCCTTCTCCATATGCCGCACCGCCTTGCGCCGGATATAGGGTTCGCAGACCGACGCCATCGGAATGGCGGACTGGACGCGCGTGTCGTAGCCCAGCTTCTCCAGCGCATTCTGCACGGCGAGCGCGTTCATGACGGTGGCCAGCATGCCCATATAGTCGGCGCTCGCCCGGTCGAAACCCTTGGCGGCGCCCGCCAGACCCCGGAAGATATTGCCGCCGCCAACGACGACGCACAGTTCGAACCCCGCATCCTTCGCCGCCGCGATCTCGCCCGCGACGCGGTTCACCGTCTCCGGCTCGATGCCGAACTGCCCCTGCCCCATCAGCACTTCGCCCGAAAGTTTCAGCAGGATGCGCTTGAAGGCTGGGCGAGACATGCGGGGCAATATTCCTTTTATGATCGGGCAAGGAAATGGCGCGCACCTTAAGCAGCGCGCGCCATGTTGTGAAGCAGGGTTTTGGAAACCCCGAACTTCCTTAGCGCCCGCTTCCGGCTTGTCGAGAAGCCTGAGCCTCCCGACACCGCCGAAGCGAACGAACTATCGGATCAGACGCCTGCGGCCGCGGCCACTTCGGCGGCGAAGTCGCTCGTTTCCTTCTCGATGCCTTCACCGAGCTGGAAGCGGACATAGTTCTTCAGCGTGATCGACGCGCCGGCATCCTTCGCCGCCTTCGCGACGACATCGGCAACCGGGGTCTTGTTGTCCATCACGAAGAGCTGGCTGAGCAGGGCCTGCTCCTTGGCGAACTTGGCGACGGCGCCGTCGACCATCTTGGCGACGATCTCGGCAGGCTTGCCCGATTCGGCGGCCTTTTCAGCGGCGATGGCGCGCTCGCGCTCCAGCAGGGCCGGATCGATGTCGGCGGCCGACAGCGCCAGCGGGAAGGCAGCGGCGATGTGCATCGCGATCTGCTTGCCCAGCGGCTCCAGGACGTCGGCGGGCGCATCGCCTTCCAGCGCAACCAGCACGCCGATCTTGCCCAGGCCCGGAGCGGCCGCGTTGTGGACATAGGGAACGACCACGCCCTGGTTCACCTCGACCTGGCCGACGCGGCGCAGGGTCTGGTTCTCGCCGATGGTGGCGATGTTGGCGACCAGCTTCTCGGCGACCGTGCCGCCCGAGGGATAGGCCGCGTTCGACAGCGCCTCGGCATCGGCCACGCCGTTCTCCAGCGCGATGACCGACACGGTGCGGACGAAATCCTGGAACTGGTCGTTCTTGGCGACGAAGTCGGTTTCGCTGTTCACTTCGACGGCCACGCCCTTGGTGCCGGCGACGGCGACGCCGACCAGGCCTTCGGCGGCGGTGCGGCTCGACTTCTTCTGCGCGGCGGCCAGACCCTTGGCGCGCAGCCAGTCGGTCGCCGCTTCGATGTCGCCATTGGCTTCGGTGAGCGCCTTCTTGCAATCCATCATGCCCGCGCCCGAACGGTCGCGCAGTTCCTTGACGGCAGCAGCGGTAATCTCGGCCATGTTTCGGCTCCTAAAGTTCAATGTTTCAGAAAAACGGCAGGGCGCGTTCCAGTGGAGCGCGCCCTAGCCTGTCAATTTTGCAGTTCGAAGACCGCGTCTCAGGCCTGAGCGACGACCTCTTCGGCCTCGGGCTCGTCCAGAGCGCCCAGGTCGACGCCCGAAGCCTGCTGCGCACCGCGGTTGCCCTTGGTGGCGGCGGCGGCGACGGCGTCGCAGTAAAGGCGGATCGCGCGGCTGGCGTCATCGTTCGCCGGAACCGGGAACGCGATGCCGTCGGGCGAGACGTTCGAATCGAGGATCGCAACGACCGGGATGCCCAGCGTGTTGGCTTCCTTGATCGCCAGTTCTTCCTTGTTGGCGTCGATCACGAACATGACATCGGGGATGCCGTTCATGTCGCGGATGCCGCCCAACGACAGTTCCAGCTTCTCGCGCTCGCGGGTCATCTGGAGGACTTCCTTCTTGGTGAAGCCGTGGGTGTCGCCCGACAGCTTCTCTTCCAGGGTCTTCAGACGCTTGATCGAACCCGAAATGGTCTTCCAGTTGGTGAGCATGCCGCCCAGCCAGCGATGGTTGACGAAATGCTGGCCCGACTTGCGGGCGGCTTCGGCGATCGGGTCCTGCGCCTGGCGCTTGGTGCCGACGAACAGCACCTTGCCACCGGCGGCGACGGTCGCCGACACGAAGTCCAGCGCGCGGCCGAACAGCGGCACGGTCTGCGACAGGTCAAGGATGTGAATGCCGTTGCGCTCACCGAAGATGTACGGCTTCATGCGCGGGTTCCAGCGGTGGGTCTGGTGGCCGAAATGCGCGCCGGCCTCGATCAATTGATGCATGGTGACGACAGGAGCCGCCATAATATTTCTCCTTCCGGTTACACCTCTGGGAATCAGGAACTGGGCGTCACGCACAGCACCGGATATGTCGATTCCCATGTGGAATGGGCGCGCCTTTAACGGCGTCGGAATATCAATGCAAGGGGGTTGACTCTCCATTCCGGATGGAACATAAGGAGAACATCGGGAACAAATGGCGGATTCACGCCGTTTGCCTGCCTATAGTGAACCAAGCCGTGCAAATGGCAAGACAGAAAGTGAGCTGCATATGTTCGCACTGGTCGCAGCACTTGTTTTCATCGGATCCTTCCTGCTGGCCGCAGGCACCATTATCGGCATGTTCCTGGCCTATCATGACAAGATGGTCGCGGCGCTGACGTTCGAACCCATTCCGCAGGAAACGCCGGTCTATCGCTTGCGCATCAGCCGGCGACGCGCGTCACCCTCTACACGGCAGGCCGCGCCGGCTTTTGCGGCGGCGGTCCTGGCCGCCTGAGGATTACGCTTCCTCGCCCGCCCGCTGGCGGCGCACCTTGGCATAGGACATCATGCCGAAGGGGATGAGCGCAAGGTAGAAGGCGCACAACACCAGCAGCGTCAGCCACGGATCGGTGATCAGCAGCGCCGCCGGCAGGCCCGCCAGCGCGATCGCCTCCAGCCGGATGCGTTTGCGCAGGCGCAGCGCCGACCAGCTATAGGTCGCGATGTTGGAGATCATCAGGAAAGCCGTGAAGGCGGTCCAGGGCGCCACGACATACCATTCCCGAAAAAGCGGCTCGCCCGTCACCAGCCAGAGATAGAGCGGCACGAAGGCCAGCCCCGCACCTGCCGGAGCCGGCACGCCGGTCAGGAAACCGGCGGATTTGTGCGGCTGAACATCGGCGTCGATATTCGCATTGAACCGCGCCAGCCGCAGCGCGCAGGACAGCGCATGGGCGAGCGCGAAAATCCAGCCGAATTTCGGCATGGCGTTCAGCGACCAGAGATAGAGCACCAGCGCCGGCGCCACGCCAAAGGCGATGGAGTCCGACAAGGAGTCGAGTTCGGCTCCGAAACGGCTCTCCCCCCGCAACAACCGCGCAATGCGCCCGTCCAGCCCATCCAGCACCCCGGCGATGAGGATGGAGAGCACCGCCCTCTCCCACTCGCCCGATATGCCGTAGCGCACGCCGGTCAGGCCGAAGCACAGGGCCATTGCGGTCACGGCGTTGGGCGCCACCATCCGCAGGGTGATCCCCCGGCGCAATCCGCGCGGGATGGCGCGCCGCTGCCGCATTATTGCTGAATCCCCGAAATCACGCGCATGTCACCGATCTGGCCCAGGATCGTCTCACCCGCGACGGTGCGCTGCCCCAGCACCACGCGCGGCGCGGTGCCGGCGGGCAGATAGACGTCGAC
Organism: Sphingobium sp. 22B; assembly: GCF_001580035.1. Lineage (NCBI taxonomy): Bacteria > Pseudomonadati > Pseudomonadota > Alphaproteobacteria > Sphingomonadales > Sphingobiaceae > Sphingobium > Sphingobium sp. 22B. Next base: position 25,620 of record NZ_LTAB01000027.1, read on the forward strand.
CCGGCTGCCGAAACGGATGAGGCCGATGCGCTGTCCGGCCGCAACCATGTCGCCCGGCTTCACGAAGGGCACGATCCGCCGCGCCACCAATCCGGCGATCTGGGTGAAGCCGATGCGCACGCCGTCATGCCGCTCCACCAATATATGCTGGCGCTCATTATCCTCGCTCGCCTTGTCGAGATCGGCGTTCAGGAACTTGCCCGAAATATAGACGACCGACTTCACCGTCCCGCCGATCGGCGTGCGGTTGATGTGGACGTCGAACACGCTCATGAAGATCGACACGCGGATCATGGGCTGGTCGCCCAGCCCATCCGCCCCCGCCATCTCGCGGGGGGGCGGCACCCGCTGGATCAGCGTCACCAGCCCATCGGCGGGGGCGACGATGGCCCGCTCATCCTGCGGCACCGCGCGCACCGGATCGCGGAAGAACGCCAGCACCCAGATGGTCACCATCACCATCAGCCAGCCGAGGATTTCCCAGCCTACCAGGAACAGCAGCGCGGTGATGGCCGCCGCGATCAGGCCGAATTTCACGCCCTCCGGATGCACGGAGGGGAAGCGCCATTTCACATTGCCGCCCAGTGCGACCGTCAGTTCGTCATTTTCCATGGGCACCGTCTTTAAGGACAGACACTTGCAGTGACAACGTCCGATACCGTCGCAGGAGCCATGAAATGTTCCAATCCTGCAAAGGGCATTGGACGGTTGAACATTGCCGTCGCTTTGCCTAGGGCGGTCGCAAATTCCACCCGAACGAGAAGGCGAACAGGCGCTATGGCTAAGATCAAGGTGAAAAACCCCGTCGTGGAGATCGATGGCGATGAAATGACGCGGATCATATGGCAGTGGATCCGTGAGCGCCTGATTCTCCCCTATCTCGACATCGATCTTAAATATTACGATCTGGGCGTCGAGAAGCGCGACGAGACCAACGACCAGATCACCATCGATTCCGCCAACGCGATCAAGGAACATGGCGTCGGCGTGAAGTGCGCCACCATCACCCCGGACGAAGCCCGCGTCGAGGAATTCGGCCTGAAGGAAATGTGGAAGTCGCCCAACGGCACCATCCGCAACATCCTGGGCGGCGTGGTGTTCCGTGAACCCATCGTCATCCGCAACGTGCCGCGCCTGGTCCCCGGCTGGACCGACCCCATCGTCATCGGCCGCCACGCCTTCGGCGACCAGTATCGCGCCACCGACTTCCTCGTCCCCGGCCCCGGCAAGCTGCGCATGGTGTGGGACGGCGCCAATGGCGAGAAGATCGAGAAGGACGTCTTCAACTTCCCCAGCTCCGGCGTCGCCATGGGCATGTACAATCTGGACGACTCGATCCGCGATTTCGCCCGCGCCAGCATGAACTATGCGCTCGGCCGCGGCTGGCCGCTGTACCTCTCGACCAAGAACACCATCCTCAAGGCCTATGACGGCCGCTTCAAGGACCTGTTCCAGGAAGTGTTCGACAATGAATTCGCCGACGAGTTCAAGAAGGTGGGCGCCGTCTACGAACATCGCCTGATCGACGACATGGTCGCCTCCGCCCTCAAGTGGAGCGGCAAGTTCGTCTGGGCCTGCAAGAATTACGATGGCGACGTCCAGTCGGACACCGTGGCGCAGGGGTTCGGCTCGCTGGGTCTCATGACCTCCGTGCTGCTCTCGCCCGACGGCAAGACCGTCGAGGCCGAAGCCGCGCATGGCACCGTCACCCGCCACTATCGCCAGCATCAACAGGGCAAGGCGACCTCGACCAATCCGATCGCCTCGATCTTCGCCTGGACCCAGGGCCTTTCCTATCGCGGCAAGTTCGACGAAACGCCGGAAGTCACCAAGTTCGCGGAAACGCTGGAAAAGGTCTGCATCGAAACGGTAGAGGGCGGCGCGATGACCAAGGATCTCGCCCTGCTGATCGGTCCGGAACAGGCGTGGATGACCACCGAGCAGTTCTTCGAGGCGATCCGCGTGAACCTGGAAGAAGCCATGGGCAAGTGGCAATAATCGGACGGAACTGATCCGCCCTTCCGCGGTTCAATACGGAAACGGAACGAGGCGGCGCCGTGTATCGGCGCCGCCTTTTCCATGGCAGGAGATCAGCGATGACGACGACAGCCAAGAAACGCCTGGAGGTCCGGGCCGCCGTTCCTTCCGATGTACGCGGCATCCAGCGACTGATCGCCCGGGTCTATCCCGGCATGCCCAATTATTCGCTCGCCACCCTGCGCGGGCAGATCAACAATTTTCCCAATGGCTGCTTCGTCGCGCTCTACGACAATAAGGTCGTCGGCTATTGCGCGACCATGCGGGTCAGCAAGGCGATGGCCTTTTCCCATCATGACTGGGAGGAGATCACCGCAAACGGCTTCGGCACCCGGCACAGCGCGGCGGGCGAGTGGCTCTACGGCTATGAAATGGCCGTCGACCCGAAGCTGCGCGGCCTGCGCATCGGCCAGCGCCTCTATGACGAGCGCAAGGAGCTGGCCGAGGAACTGGACCTGCACGGCATCGTCATCGCCGGGCGCATGCCGGGCTATGCGCGTGCGAAGCGGCGCGTCGATGGCCCGGCGGATTATCTGGACAAGGTCGTGCACGGCAAGCTGCGCGATCAGGTGATCAGCTTCCAGCTCAAGAACCAGTTCGAGCCGCTGGGCGTGCTGGAAAACTACCTGCCCGAAGACAGGCAGTCCGACGGACACGCCGCTCATCTGGTGTGGCGCAACCCCTATGTCGACCCCGACGAAGCGCCCGAAATGCGGGTGCCGCGCGGCGTGGAAAGCGTCCGCCTAGCCACCTGTCAGTTGCAGGCCCGCGCGGTGAAGGACTTCGAAGAGTTCATCCGCAATATCGAATATTTCGTCGATGTCGCCGCCGACTACCGTTCCGACTTCATCGTTTTTCCCGAACTGTTCACCCTGCCGCTGCTCTCCTACGAAACCAAGAAGCTCTCCCCCATTGAGGCCATCGACAGGCTGACCGGCTACACCCCGCGCCTGACCCGCGAACTGGAGCGGATGGCGCTGGAATATAATATCAACATCATCGGCGGCTCCCATCCGACGCGGGCCGAGGATGGCGACATCCAGAATATCGCCTATGTCGCCCTGCGCGACGGTTCGCTGCACACGCAGGAGAAGATCCACCCGACGCCCAACGAAGCCTTCTGGTGGAACATCAAGGGCGGGGACTCGCTGGACGTGATCCAGACCGACTGCGGGCCGATCGGCGTGCTCATCTGCTATGACAGCGAATTTCCGGAACTGGCGCGGCGACTGGTGGACCAGGGCGCGCGGATCATCTTCGTCCCCTTCTGCACCGACTCGCGGCTGGGTTATATGCGCGTGCGCTATTGCGCGCAGGCGCGCGCCATCGAGAACCAATGCTATGTCGTCATGTCGGGCAATGTCGGCAACCTGCCCAATGTCGACAATATGGACATCCAATATGCCCAGAGCGCGATCCTGACGCCCTGCGACCTGCCCTTCGCGCGGGACGGGATCGCGGCGGAATCGACGGAGAATGTCGAGACGCTGACCATGGCCGACGTGAACCTGGCGGACCTGAGCTGGGCGCGGGCGGAGGGTACGGTCCGCAACCTGCGCGACCGGCGGTTCGACCTCTATCATATCGACTGGGACAGCAATCCCGACCACAGCCATGCGCCGAGCGGCGGGCCGGTGCCGGCGGGCGGCCATAACGCGCCGGGTGGCGGCTGAGCTTCTCCGCCGGGTTGCCTCTATGCGGACGATTTTTCGAGCATGACCGCCGTCCGCCCCTTGTAGACCGCCTCCCTGAACGGCGCATAGCCAAGCCTGGCCGCAAGCCTGAGCGATGGTTCGTTGGCGGGATCGATGAGGCAGACGGTTCGGCCGGCACCCTTGCGCCGCGCATACCAGTCGTGCGCGGCGCGGGCAGCCTCGAACGCGTAGCCGCGGCCATGTACCTCGGATGAGAAAATCCAGGCCGCTTCCCCCGCCTTGTCGAAATCATCGCCAAGGCCCCGATGGAAATCCGCCAGCCCGGTCTCTCCGACATAGCGGCCGCTGGCCTTTTCGATCACCGCGAAAATGCCGTAGCCCAGAAGGGACCAGTGCCCCTCATAACGCAGGATGCGGTTCCAGGCGTCTTCCGGCGAAGGAGCTACGCCGCCGATATGCCGCATCAGGTCCATGTCCGACCACATGGCGCAATAAGGCGCGAAGTCAGCGAGCGTGTAGGGGCGAAGGCGCAGTCTTTCCGTCTCGATCATTCCCGAGAGGATAGAGCGGCCCGGTTCGGCCGGCAACGGCTGGCGCCCTCCGACACGCAACCTCCCCCGTCGCGGATCATTGTCATCCGCATGCCGTCGACCGCCATCGCCCGCTTCGACTATGACGCCGCCCAGCGCCGGCTGGACGTGCAGTTCGTCGGCGGGCGGCGCTACAGCTATCATGATGTCCCGGTGGACGTCGCAGAAGGCATGCGCGCCGCAACGTCCAAGGGCGGCTATTTCAACCGCCGCATCCGGGACCGCTACCGCTTCACTCGCCAGTGAATCACTCGCCAGCCATCTATCACTCGACAGTGACGGACTTGGCGAGATTCCTTGGCTGGTCGACGTCCGTGCCCTTGGCGACGGCGACATGATAGGCCAGCAATTGCACCGGCACGGCATAGACCATCGGCGCGATCAGCGGATGCACCTTGGGCATGGTGATGGTCGCCATGCAGCCCTCGCCCGCCGCCTGCACCCCGTCATAGTCGGAGATCAGCACCACCTTGCCGCCGCGCGCCTGCACTTCCTGCATGTTGCTGACGGTCTTTTCGAACAGCGGCCCGCTGGGCGCCAGCACGATCACCGGCACCTTGTCGTCGATCAAGGCGATGGGACCATGCTTCATCTCGCCCGCGGCATAGCCCTCGGCATGGATATAGCTGATTTCCTTGAGCTTCAGCGCCCCTTCCAGCGCCAGCGGATAGTCCGGCCCACGCCCCAGATAGAGCACGTCGCGGGCTCCCGCGATCAGATGCGCCATCGCCTCTATCGATTCATCATAGGCCAGCGCCCCGTTCAGCGCGGCGGGCGCTTCGGACAGGTGGCGGACCAGTTCCTTCTCCGCCTTCGCGTCCAGCCGCCCCTTGGCGCGGGCGAGATTGGCCGCGAACGCCGCCAGCACCGCCAACTGGCAGGTAAAGGCCTTGGTCGAGGCGACGCCGATCTCCGGCCCGGCATTGGTGGGCAGCAGCAGGTCCGCCTCCCGCGCCATGGTGCTGGTCGGCACGTTGACGACGGCGGCGATCTTCTGCCCTTCGGCCCGCGCATGGCGGAGCGCGGCGAGCGTGTCGGCGGTCTCGCCCGACTGGCTGATGACGATCATCAGGCCGCCCTCCTCCATCACCGGGGCGCGGTAGCGGAACTCGCTCGCCACATCGATGTCGACAGGCACGCGGGCGAACTGCTCGAACCAATATTTGGCGACCATGCCCGCATAATAGCTGGTGCCGCAGGCGACGATGGTGACGCGGCGGATGGTCCCCAGGTCGAAATCGGGGATCGGCAGCGATACCTGATCCTCCATCCGGCGCAGATAGGAACGCAGGGTCTGGGCCACGACCACCGGCTGCTCATAGATTTCCTTGAGCATATAGTGGCGGTGATTGCCCTTGGAGATCAGCTCGCCGGTCACGCCGCTAATGGTGACGGGGCGCTCGACGGGGTTGTTGTCCCTGTCGAAAATCTCCGCGCCGTCGCGGGTGATGACGACCCAGTCGCCTTCCTCCAGATAGGCGATGCGCTGGGTCAGCGGCGCCAGTGCCAAAGCATCGGAGCCGAGATAGGTCTCGCCGTCTCCATAGCCCACCACCAGCGGCGAACCCAGGCGCGCGCCAATGAGGATTTCCGGATGGCTGCGGAACAGGATGGCGAGCGCGAAGGCGCCATGCAGGCGCGGCAAAACCTGCGCCACGGCATCGCGGGGCGACGCGCCCTGCTCCACCAGTTCGCTCACCAGATGGGCGACGACCTCCGTGTCGGTCTGGCTGTCGAAGGTCCGGCCCCGCGCCATCAGCTCCTCGCGCAGCGGCTTGAAATTCTCGATGATGCCGTTGTGGACGAGCGCCACTTCCTTCGTGGCGTGGGGATGGGCGTTGCTGGTCGTCGGCGCGCCATGGGTGGCCCAGCGGGTATGGGCGATGCCGGTGGTCCCCGGCAGGGGCGCAGCGTCCAGTTCCTTCACCAGATTGGCGAGCTTGCCCTCGGCCCGGCGGCGGTCGATCCGCCCGTCATGGACGGTGGCGACGCCCGCGCTGTCATAGCCGCGATATTCCAGGCGCTTGAGGCCTTCCACCAGCCGTCCCGCCACGTCGTCCTTGCCGATGATTCCGATGATACCGCACATGGATAGTCAGTCCCAAAGCCGTGAAAACTCTATGCTTACGCCGCCTATGCCACGATCATGCGGCGGGCGACAGGGGTACCGCATCATCGTGGATGAATTGTAATCAGCCAGACATCGGGGGGCGCCAGCATCCGGATCGGCAGGCCGCTGGTGCCGAGCCCCGCGGACACCACCATGGTCCGCCGCCCTTCCCGATACACCCCGCAGGCATAGCGGGTGCCATAGCGCGAGGGCACATAGACGATGCCCGCAAAGGGCAAGGCCACCTGCCCGCAATGGGTATGCCCGACCAGCGTCAGCATCGCCCGGTCAGGCAGCAGCGGAAAGGCGTCCGGCCCGTGCGACAGCATCAGCGGCGCGCCGCCCAGCGCCTGCATGGCCGCCAGCGTCCCGGGAATATCGGGCCGCCCGGTATAGATGTCGCGCAGTCCGCCAATGGCCAGCGGTCCCCGCCGCACCGCCTGATTGTCGAGCAGGCGGATGCCGATCCGGCCGAACAGATCGCCCCATTGCCGGCGGCTGATCCCCGTATGCTTGCGCGCATCGTGATTGCCCAGCACCGCCACCACCCCCAGCGGGGCGTGCAAGGCGGCGAAGGGGGCGATGCTCTGCGCCGGATCATAGGTCGCACCGCCCTTGTCGTCCCCGATATAGTCGCCGCCCAGCACGATCAGCTCGGGCCTGAGGCCGTTCACCAGAGCGACGATCCGCGCCATCCGCTCCGGACTGTTATCGGGACCGGACAAATGGCTGTCGGTCAGCAGCGCCACCGTCACCGGGCGGCGCGGCGCATCCGCCGGAAAGGGCAGCGCAACGTCCAGCCGCCGCACGACCGGCATGGCCCGTGCATTGGCATAGAGCCAGACCGCCCCACCCGGCACGGCCAGAAGGATGAGCAGCAGCGCCGCAAGCCAGCGCCGCCTTCGCAGAAGACCCGTCACTTGGCGGCTTTGCGCGCCTGCATCCGCGCCCGGAAGCGGGCCGCCCAGCCGGGCTTCGCCTCCTGCTTCGGCCGGACGAGGCATAACGCGTCGGCCTCCACCGGCTGGGTCACGACGCTGCCGGCCGCCACGATCGCGCCGTCGCCTATCTTCACCGGCGCGACCAGCGCGCTGTTGGAGCCGATGAAGGCGCCCACGCCGATTTCCGTCCGATATTTGAAGAAGCCGTCATAATTGCAGGTGATGGTGCCCGCGCCGATATTCGCGCCCGCGCCCACGCTGGCGTCCCCGATATAGGACAGGTGATTGGCCTTGGCGCCCTCACCCAGTTCAGCCTTCTTCACCTCGACGAAATTGCCGACCTTGGCCTTGACGCCGATCTTCGCGCCGGGACGCAGCCGGGCATAGGGGCCGATTTCCGCCCCCTTGCCGACGGCCGCGCCCTCCAGATGGGAAAAGGCGTGGATCGTCGCGTCGTCCGCCACGCTGACGCCCGGACCGAAGACGACATGCGGCTCGATCACCACATCGCGGCCCAGCAGCGTGTCATGCGCGAAGAACACCGTTTCCGGCGCGATCAGCGTCGCGCCCTCCCGCATCGCCTCTGCCCGGCGGCGGTCCTGCCAGACGGCCTCCACCCCCGCCAGTTCGGCGCGGCTGTTGACGCCCGCCACTTCCCAGGCCTCCGCCTCGATGACGGCGCTCTGCGCTCCGGGCAGCATGACGATGTCGGGCAGATAATATTCGCCCGCCGCATTGTCGTTGCCGATCTTGTCGAGCAGCACGAACAGATCGGTCGAGCGCACCGCCATCAGCCCGGAATTGCAGAGCGTCACCGCCCGCTCCTCCGCATTGGCGTCCTTATATTCGACCATCTTCTCGATGACGCCCTGATCGCGGGCGATGATCCGGCCGTAAGCGGCGGCGTCTTCCGGCCGGAAGCCCAGGACCACGGCGCGCGGCTCGTCGCCCCAGTTCAGGCGGTCCAGCATGCTCCGCAGCGTTTCGGCGCGCACCAGCGGCACGTCGCCATAGAGGATCAATATGTCGCCCGCGAAACCGGCCAGCGCGTCATGCGCCTGCGCCACGGCATGGCCGGTGCCCAGCTGCTGTTCCTGCACGGCGATGACGGCGCCGCTGCCCTCCACCGCCCTTTCCACCTGTTCGCGCCCAGCGCCGACCACCACGACCTGCCGCTCGGGCTGCAACTCCGCCACGCTGGCGAGCAGATGGAGCAGCATCGGCCGCCCCGCAATCGGGTGCAGAACCTTGTGTCTGGCCGACTTCATGCGCGTGCCCTGCCCGGCGGCAAGGATGATCACGGCCAAGGGGCGAGCGGGGGAGCGGCTGGAGGTCACGGGGGCATCCTTCACGAAAGGGCCAAGAATCTGAGCGCTCTCTGCCATGTTTGACTTGCCTTTGCCACCACCCAGGCGGCATGAGCCGGGCATGGTTTCCATTCCCTTCGACATTGTCGGCTTCGACCTTGACGGCACCCTGCTCGATACCAGCGGCGACCTGGCGGCGGCGGTCAACTACGCCATCGCCACCGACGGACGGCCGCCCTTTCCGGTCGAGGCGATCCATCCCTTTGTCGGCAAGGGGGCGAAGGTGATGCTTCAGCGCGCGCTCGACGCCTCGGGCGGCCATGACGACGCCATGCTGGAAAGGATGCTGCCGATCCTGCTGGACTATTATGAGCAGAATCTGGCGATCCATTCGCTGCCCTATCCCGGCCTGATCGCGGCGATGGATGCGCTGGGGGAGGCGGGCGTGAAGCTCGCCATCTGCACCAACAAGGCGGAGCGCTTCACCATTCCCCTGCTGCACCAGATCGGCCTGTCGGACCGTTTCGCCAGCGTCGTCGGCGGCGACACGGTCGGCATCGCAAAGCCCGACCCGGCGCCGATCCACGCCATGATCGAGCGCGCGGGCGGCGGGCGGACGATCTTCCTGGGCGACACGATCAACGACATCGCCGGGGCGCGCAATGCGGGCATCCCCAGCATCGCCGTCAGCTTCGGCTTTCTCGACGGGCCGGTCGAGGCGCTGGAGGCCGACGCCGTCATCCACCATTTCGACGAGCTGGTGCCGCTGCTCGAAGGCTGGCCGGCATGACCCTCCGCCTGGAACGCGACGGCGCGGTCGCCACGCTGCTGATCGACCGCCCCCGGCAGCACAACGCCATGAATCAGGAGATGTGGGAGCGATTGCCCCAACTGGTGCAGGAAGCGATGGCGGACGAGGCGATCCGCGTGCTGATCCTGACATCGGCTTCACCGGGCCTGTTCTGCGCGGGTGCGGACATTCACGAATTCGCGCGTCATTCGGGCGAGGAGGATTGGCGCGTCGCCAATCAGGCGGCGATCCGCGCCACCCAATATGCCCTGGCCCATGCCGAAAAACCGGTGATCGCGGCCATAGACGGGGACGCGATCGGCGGCGGATGCGGCATGGCCATCGCCTGCGACCTGCGGATCGCCTCCCCCTCCGCCCGGCTGGGCATCACGCCGGCCAAGCTCGGGATCGTCTATTCGCTGTTCGACACCAGGCTGCTGGTGGATCTGGTGGGGCCGGCGCGGGCCAAGCGCATCCTGTTCACCGCCGCCCTCCATGATGCGGAGGATGCGCTCGCCATCGGCCTGATCGACCAGATCGCCCCCGCCCCGCTGGAGGCAGCAGTGGAACTGGCTCGGCGCATGGCCGCCAATGCCCAGCATTCGATCCGTTCTTCCAAGGCGATCGTCCGCCGCATCCTGGATGGACAGGCGGATGACGACGCGGAAACGCTGGCCATGTTCCGGGACGCCTTCACCCTGCCCGACTTTCAGGAGGGCGTGCAGGCCTTCCGCGACAAGCGTCGTCCCCGCTTCTGACCCGCTCATCGCATGTTCATCCAAATTGGATGAACATCTCATCCGATCCGGAAGTATTTGTTAAGGATCGGCTTTTACCGGTCTCCCGACACGGACGACGCGCCGGCTCGCGCATGACTTTCGACCGATAGAAGGAACAGGCACGCAGCGTGGGAGAGAATTTCGCCTTCTTCCTGCCCGTCATGATGGCGAGCTTCGGCGTGGTTTTCGCCTTTGTCTGGACCCTGCGGGTGCGCGCCGCGGGATATTGGAGCGCCGCCTTCTTCTGCGTCGCGGGCGGCTTTGCCGTGCCGGCGGGATTCGCCCTTGTGCCGACGCCCCTCTGGGGCTTCCTGGCGGACCTGCTGTTCGCCAGCGGCTTCCTGCTGTTCAGCCAGGCTTTGCTGGAACGGTGGCGGCCCAACTGGCTGCTGCGGGTGCGGATCGCGATCTGGGCGCTGTCCGTGATGCTGTGCGCCGTTTCCCTCATGCTGGACAATCTGCCCTTCGAACTGGCCGCGTCCGATTTCGGCTGCTTCCTGCTGATCGGCCTGCCGCTGATCGCCGGCAGGGATCGCCTCGACAACTGGTCGGACCGCACATTGTTCGGCGCGGCGACGCTGGTCGCGGTGGACAATCTGATACGCGGCAGCACCGTGCCCCTTACCCTGTCGGGGGGCAGTTTCCTGAGCAGCGACTATGCCTTCCTGATGCAGGCGCTTGCCTGCGTCCTTGGCCTGTTCCTGGCTCTGGCCGCGCTTGCGGCGAACATGCTCGACCTTCTCGCCCGCTATCAGCGCGACGCGCTGCATGATCCCCTCTCCGGCCTGCTCAACCGACGGGGATTCGACGATGCCATCGGCCAGAGGGCGCGGAAACTGCCGACGCAGGGCAGCCTGATCGTCTGCGACATCGACCATTTCAAGTCGATCAACGATGCCCATGGCCATGCGCTGGGCGATCGCGTGATCGTCACACTGGCGCGGATATTGGTGCAATTCGCGCCTGCCGAGGCCATCACGGCGCGCTTCGGCGGGGAGGAATTCATATTGTTCCTCCCCGATGCCGACGCGGCCCGGGCAGCCACGGTCGCCAATGACATTCGGGAGAGCATCGCGCAGGAGGTCGCTCGCCAGCTTGGCCTTTCGCGGCCCCTTACCGCCAGTTTCGGATTGTCGGCCGTCCAGCCCGGCGATGCCGCGATCCACGATGCCATCGCGCGGGCGGATGCGGCGCTCTATGAAGCGAAGACGCATGGCCGCAACCGGGTTTGCGTGCGGCGGGCGCTTGCCGTGCCTGACAAGCGCGCCGACGGTCCAAGGTCCCGGGCCCGGAGCGGATAGAATTTGCTCCGCTCCCTGCAGGTCGACATATGTTCCTGCGAAGGCAGGAACCCAGTTCCGTCCTGGGAACGGCATTCCTGCCTTCGCGAGAATGGGCATGCCTCAACGCAATCGGGGCAAGCTCCACGCAATGCTCCAATCGTCAATAGGCCATGAAAAAGGCCGCCCCGAAGGACGGCCTTCTTATTCTTTCCCAAGGGCGGGACGCGATCAGATGTGGATCGGCTTGCCCGTCACGGCCATGGCCGCTTCCTTGATCGCCTCGCTATGCGTCGGATGCGCGTGGCAGGTATAGGCAATGTCCTCGCTCGAAGCGCCGAACTCCATCGCCTGCGCCGCCTGCGCGATCATCGTGCCCGCAACCGTCGCGATGATCCAGACGCCCAGCACCTTGTCGGTTTCCGCATCGGCAATGATCTTCACGAAGCCATCGGGCTCATGGTTGGTCTTGGCGCGGCTGTTCGCCAGCATCGGGAATTTGCCGACCTTGATCGCGCCCTTTTCCTTGGCGGCCTCTTCCGTCAGGCCCACGCCAGCGATCTCCGGCTTGGTATAGACCACCGACGGGATCACGTCATGGTTCACGATCCCGGTCAGGCCCGCGATATTCTCGGCAACGGCAATGCCTTCATCCTCGGCCTTGTGCGCGAGCATCGGGCCGGGGATGACATCGCCAATGGCCCAGACGCCGGGAACCTTGGTCGCGAAGTCATGATCGGTCTCGATCTGGCCACGGGCATTGAGTTCCAGACCGATCTTGTCGAGACCCAGCCCCTCCGTGTTCGGACGACGGCCGATCGACACCAGCACCACATCGGCCTCGATCTTCTCCGCCTCGCCGCCGGCGGCCGGCTCGACGGTCAGGGTCACGCCCTTCTTGCCGACTTCCGCGCTCGTGACCTTGGTGCCGAGCTTATATTCGAAGCCCTGCTTCTTGAAGATCTTGTTCGCTTCCTTGCGGACTTCGCCATCCATGCCCGGCAGGATCTGGTCGAGGAACTCGACCACCGTGACCTTCGCACCGACGCGACGCCATACCGAACCCAGTTCCAGCCCGATGACGCCGCCGCCGACGACGACCAGATGGCCGGGAACCTTGTCCAGTTCCAGCGCGCCGGTCGAATCGACGATCCTGCCTCCCGCATTGTCTACCGCAACGCCCGGAAGCGGCGTGACCGACGAGCCGGTGGCGATGACGATGTTCTTCGCCGTCACCGTCTTGCCCGCGACTTCAACGGTGTTGGCGCCGGTGAAGGTCGCCAGGCCCTTCAACCAGTCGACCTTGTTCTTCTTGAACAGATATTCGATGCCGCCGGTCAGGCCCTTCACCGCTTCCTTGCGCTGGCCCTGCATGGTGTCGAGATCGAGGCTCATCTTGTCGATCTTCACGCCCAGCTTGGCGAGCGCGCCATTGGCGGCTTCCTCATACAGTTCCGAAGCGTGCAGCAGCGCCTTGGACGGGATGCAGCCGACATTGAGGCAGGTGCCGCCCAGCGTCTCGCGGCTTTCGGCGCAGGCGGTCTTGAGGCCGAGCTGAGCCGCGCGGATCGCCGCGACATAGCCGCCGGGACCGGCGCCAATCACCAGAACATCATAATCGAAGTCTGCCATTTCTCACTCCATTGCCGTGCTCCCGCGAAAGCGGGAGCCCAGGGCGTCGTCAGAACAGCGTTTCGAACAAATCCGCCATTGTGGATTATCGCGTTCGATCAGCTCGATCTTCCAGGCGCGTTTCCATTTCTTCATCCGCAGTTCGCAATGTCGCGCTTCCTGCAGATCGTCATATGCCTCAAACCAGACCAAAAGCTTACAATCATGGTCCTTGGTGAAACCGTCAATCAAGCCTTTGCGATGTTGATATGCCCTGGCCGCCAGATCGCTGGTGACACCCAGATATAGGGTGCCGTTGCGCCTGTTGGCCAGAAGATAGACATAGCCGGCTCGCGTAGCGCGTCTCCACCCTGGACTCCTGCTTCCGCAAGAGCACTGGTCGCATCTTTACAGGTCGATCAGCAGGCGGGTCGGGTCCTCGATCGCGTTCTTCACCGCGACGAGGAAGGTCACTGCCTCGCGACCGTCGATCAGGCGATGGTCATAGCTGAGTGCCAGATACATCATCGGGCGGATGACGATCTGGCCGTCGCGGACGACCGGACGATCCTCGATGCGGTGGAGGCCCAGCACCGCCGACTGCGGCGGGTTGATGATCGGGCTCGACAGCAGCGAACCGAACACGCCGCCATTGGAGATGGTGAAGGTGCCGCCCTTCATGTCCTCCATGGTCAGCGTGCCTTCCTTGGCCTTCTTGCCGAAGCTGCCGATCGTCTTCTCGATCTCGGCCACACTCAGGCTCTCGGCATTGCGGATCACCGGCACGACCAGCCCGTTCGGCGCCGACACGGCGACCGAGATGTCGGCGAAGTCGTTATAGACGATCTCGTCGCCTTCGATCTGCGCGTTGACGCCCGGAATATCGCGCAGCGCCATGCAGACGGCCTTGGTGAAGAAGCCCATGAAGCCCAGGCGGACGCCATGCTTCTTCTCGAACAGGTCCTTATACTTGGCGCGCGCCTCGATGACGTTGGTCATGTCGACGTCGTTATAGGTGGTCAGCAGCGCGGCGTTGTTCTGCGCTTCCTTGAGCCGCTTGGCGACGGTCTGGCGCAGGCGGGTCATCTTGACGCGTTCCTGCGCGCGGCTGGGACCAGCGGCAGGCGCAGCAGCGGCGGGCGCGGCGACAGGCGCAGCAGCGGCGGCCTTGGCGGTACCGGCGGCGGCGGCGGCCACGACGTCGTCCTTGGTCAGGCGACCGTCCTTGCCCGTGCCCTTGATCTTGCTCGGATCAAGGCCATGCTCCAGCACCAGACGGCGCACGGCGGGCGACAGGGTCAGGTTGCCGCCCTCATCCTCATCGGCGGGGGCCGAAGCGGCCGGGGCAGGCGTGGCGGCTTCCGCCTTGGCGGCGGGGGCCGGAGCAGCGGCAGGCGCTGCCGCAGCGGCCGCGCCCTCGTTGACATAGGCCAGCAGCGCGCCGACCTCGACCGTATCGCCTTCCTTGGCGACGATGTCGCCCAGCGTGCCGGCGGCCGGCGCGGGCACGTCGACCGCGACCTTGTCGGTTTCAAGGCTGACGATGGGCTCGTCGGCCTTCACGGCATCGCCGGGCTTCTTGAGCCACTGGCCGACGGTTGCTTCGGTAACGGATTCACCCAAGGTGGGGACTTTGACTTCGGTAGCCATGAGCTTGTTCAGCCTTTCTTCTGGCGACGGATTTCTTCACGGACGCTGTGACCCAGCGCATCGGCGACGAGGGCGCCCTGCTCGGCGACATGGCGCTTGGCGAGGCCCGTGGCGGGCGACGCCGACGCCTTGCGGCCGGCATAGCGGGCGCGCATCGGCGCCTTGCCGGCGGCTGCCAGCGCTTCCTCGACATAGGGCTCCACGAAGAACCATGCGCCGTTGTTGCGCGGTTCTTCCTGACACCAGACGACTTCTTCCAGGTTCGTCATGCGCTCGATGCGCTTGGCGAGGGCTTCGGCCGCGAACGGGTAGATCTGCTCGATGCGCACGATCTGCACGTCCGTGTCGCCCGCGGCGTCGCGGGCCTCCATCAGGTCGTAGAAGACCTTGCCGGAACAGAGCACCAGGCGGCGGGTGTCCTTGTCGGCGGCCCCATTGGGGTCCGACAGGATGCGCTTGAAGTGCGTTTCGCCCAGGAAGTCCTCCGCCTTGCTGACCGCCAGCTTGTGGCGCAGCAGCGACTTGGGCGCCATGATGATCAGGGGCTTGCGGAAGGGCCGCAGCATCTGACGACGCAGGACGTGGAAGTAATTGGCCGGGGTCGTGATGTTCGCGACCTGGATATTCCCTTCCGCGCAAAGCTGGAGATAGCGCTCCAGCCGGGCCGAGCTATGCTCGGGACCCTGACCTTCATAGCCATGCGGCAGCAGGCAGACGAGGCCGTTGGACCGCAGCCACTTGGTCTCCGACGAAGCGATATACTGGTCGAAGATGATCTGCGCGCCATTGGCGAAGTCGCCGAACTGCGCTTCCCACAGCACCAGGCTCTTGGGATCGGCCAGCGCGAAGCCATATTCGAAGCCCAGCACGCCATATTCGGAGAGCGGCGAATCCAGCACCTCGAACCGGCCGTGGGGCACGGTCGAGAGCGGGATATATTTGTTCTCCCTATCCTGGTCGGTCCAGACCGCGTGCCGCTGGCTGAAGGTGCCGCGCCCGGAGTCCTGGCCCGACAGACGAACGCCATAGCCTTCCGACAGCAGCGATCCGAAGGCCAGCGCCTCGCCGGTCGCCCAGTCGAAATTCTCGCCGGACTTGAACATCTCGGCCTTGGCGTCGATCACGCGCTTCAGCGTCTTGTGGACGTTGAGGCCCTCCGGAATCGCCGTCAGCGTCTTGCCCAGGCTGTCGAACAGCTTCTGGCTGATAGCGGACTCGACGCTCTGGCGGCTCGTTTCGGCATCGGCCGGCTTGTGCAGGCCCGACCACCGACCGGCGAACCAGTCGGCCTTGTTGGGCTTGTAGCTCTTGCCGGCCTCGAACTCTTCCTCCAGATGGTTGACGAAGTCGCCCGTCACCTGGGCGACGAAATCATCGTCGACCACACCCTCCGCCTTCAGCCGCGCCGAATAGACGTCGCTGACCGGCGGATGCTGACGGATCTTCGCATACATTTGCGGCTGGGTGAAGGACGGCTCGTCGCCTTCATTGTGACCGAAGCGGCGATAGCACCACATGTCGATCACGATGTCGCGGTGGAAGGTCTGGCGATATTCCATCGCCAGCTTGCACGCGAAGGTCACCGCCTCCGGATCATCGCCATTGACGTGCAGGATCGGGGCCTGGACGCCCTTCGCCACATCGCTGGGATAAGGCGAACCGCGCGAGAATTGCGGGCTGGTCGTGAAGCCGATCTGGTTGTTGACGATGAAGTGGATGCAGCCGCCGGTATTATAGCCCGACACGCCGGAGAAGCCGAAGCATTCCCAGACGATGCCCTGCCCCGCAAAGGCCGCGTCGCCGTGGATCAGCACGGGCAGCACCTGCTCATGCTTGGCGAGGTCGTCGCGGAAGGTCTGCTGCGCGCGCACCTTGCCCAGCACCACCGGATCGACGGTTTCGAGGTGCGACGGATTGGGAACCAGCGACATATGGACCTTGACGCCGTCGAACTCACGGTCGGTCGAGGTGCCGAGGTGATATTTGACGTCGCCCGATCCGCCGACATCCTCGGGATTGGCGGTGCCGCCCGAAAATTCGTGGAAGATGACGCGGAAGCCCTTGGCCATCACATTGGCGAGCACGTTCAGCCGGCCGCGATGCGCCATGCCATAGACGATCTCGCGCACGCCCTGCGCGCCGCCATATTTGATGATGGCTTCCAGCGCCGGGATCATCGATTCGCCGCCGTCCAGGCCGAAGCGCTTGGTGCCGACATATTTGCGGCCCAGGAACTTCTCATATTGCTCGGCGTGGATCACCTTGGCCAGGATCGCCTTCTTGCCTTCCGGCGTGAAATGGATTTCCTTGTCCTTGCCCTCCAGACGCTCCTGCAGGAAACGGCGTTCCTCCACGTCCGCGATGTGCATATATTCCAGGCCGACATTGCCGCAATAATTGGCGCGCAGAATCGCCACGATCTCACGCACGGTCGCATATTGCAGGCCCAGCGTGCCGCCCAGATAGACCTTCTTGTCCGGATCGTTCAGGCCGTGATATTCCGGCGTCAGGTCAGCCGGCAGATCGCGTTGGGTCAACCCCAGCGGGTCGAGATTGGCAGCCAGATGACCACGTACGCGATATGTGCGGATCAACATCTGCGCGCGTATTGCATCGTCAGCCGCACTTACGGCATCAGCATCCGAAACCGCCTTGCCATTGGCCTTGGCGGCGGCCTTCACGGCCACTTGCATCTGCGTGGGGTCAAGCGCCCCGGTCAGGTCGTCGGTGTCGATCGGCGGCCAGTTGGTGCGCGCCCAGCTCGGTCCGCGCTCAATCTCGAAGTCCTGGTTTTCGTAACCCATTTCTCTCGTCCCATGCCAACCGCGTGCAGTCGCGGGTGCGGGGTAACAGATGGCCGGGGTGCAGCCCGGCCATCTCCATGGCTGGATCAGCCCTTCAGCACTTCCAGCAGGGTCGTGCCGAGTTCGGAGGGGCTCGCCGCAACCTTGATGCCGGCTGCTTCCATCGCCGCGATCTTGCTCTCCGCGTCGCCCTTGCCGCCCGACACGATCGCGCCGGCATGACCCATGCGGCGTCCCGGAGGCGCGGTGCGGCCCGCGATGAAGCCGGCCATCGGCTTCTTGCGGCCCTTCTTCGCTTCGTCGATCAGGAACTGGGCGGCCTGCTCTTCCGCGTCGCCGCCGATTTCACCGATCATGATGATCGATTCGGTGGCGTCGTCGGCCAGGAACAGTTCCAGCACGTCGATGAAGTTGGTGCCGTTCACCGGATCGCCGCCGATGCCGACGGCCGTGGTCTGGCCCAGGCCCGCATTGGTGGTCTGGAACACGGCTTCATAGGTCAGCGTGCCGGAGCGCGAGACGACGCCGACGCTGCCCTTGGAGAAGATGTTGCCCGGCATGATGCCGATCTTGCATTCGCCCGGCGTCAGCAGGCCGGGGCAGTTCGGGCCGATCAGGCGCGACTTCGAACCCGAAAGGGCGCGCTTCACCTTCACCATGTCCAGCACCGGAATGCCTTCGGTGATGCAGACGATCAGCGGGATTTCGGCGTCGATCGCTTCCAGGATCGAGTCGGCCGCGAACGGCGGCGGAACATAGATGACCGACGCATCGGCGCCGGTCTTCGACTTGGCTTCGGCCACGGTGTCGAACATGGGCAGGCCGATATGGGTCGTGCCGCCCTTGCCCGGCGTGACGCCGCCGACCATCTGCGTGCCATAGGCCAGGGCGGTTTCGGTGTGGAAGGTACCGGTGGCACCGGTCATACCCTGGGTGATGACCTTGGTGTTCTTGTTCACCAGAATGGACATGGGCGTCCCTTCATTTTCTGTGGACGTGGCACTTTGGGTCTAAAGGCGGACCGCCCCAGGCTGCGCACTTACCTGGGACGGTCCGGTGCAAGCTCGTTTGCGGATCAGGCCAGCGAAGGATCGATGCCCTTGCAGGCTTCCAGCAGTTCCTTGACGGCGTCGATCGACACCTGAAGGTTCGCCTTGGCTTCGTCGTCCAGTTCGATCTCGACGACCTGCTCGACACCGCCGGCGCCGATGATCACGGGCACGCCGACATAGAGATTGTCGACGCCGTACTGGCCGGTCAGGTTGGCGGCGCAGGGCAGCAGGCGCTTCTTGTCGCCCAGATAGGCTTCAGCCATGGCGATGGCGCTGGTGGCCGGCGCATAGAAGGCCGAGCCGGTCTTCAGCAGCGCGACGATCTCGCCGCCGCCCGAACGGGTCCGCTGCACGATGGCGTCGATGCGCTCCTTGGTCGAGCGGCCCTGCTTGATGAGGTCGGGAACCGGGATGCCCGCGACGGTCGAATATTCGATCACCGGGACCATCGTGTCGCCATGGCCGCCGAGCACGAAGCTGGTGACGTCCTTGGCCGACACGTTGAATTCTTCCGCGAGGAAATGGTTGAAGCGCGACGAGTCGAGCACGCCGGCCATGCCGACCACCTTGTTGTGCGGCAGGCCGGAAAATTCGCGCAGCGCCCACACCATCGCGTCGAGCGGGTTGGTGATGCAGATGACGAAGGCGTCGGGCGCGTTGGCGGCGATGCCCTCGCCCACGGCCTTCATGACCTTGAGGTTGATGCCCAGCAGGTCGTCGCGGCTCATGCCCGGCTTGCGGGCGACGCCGGCGGTGACGATGATGACGTCCGCGCCCGCAATGTCGGCATAATCGTTGGAGCCGGTGATCTTCGCGTCGAAGCCTTCGACCGAAGCGCATTGCGACAGGTCGAGCGCCTTGCCCTGCGGCACGCCTTCGACGACGTCGAAGAGGACGATGTCGCCAAGCCCCTTGAGAGCCGCCAGATGCGCGAGCGTGCCACCGATATTACCAGCGCCGATAAGCGCGATCTTCTTACGGGCCATATGCAATCATCCTCCAAGCCGTAAACTGGAATTGCCAAGAAACCGGAACTGAAAGTGCGCTTAGGCCTATCCGCCCTAGGTTTCAACCGCGCAAAGGCCCGCATGCCAATTTATCTTTGCAATTCATTCGCAATTTCATTAATAGCCGTTTCACCTCTGTCGCCCACGCGCTCCTACCCTGGCGCATGGCCCTTCCCCACAGCGGCCACCTGCCGCACGCCTCCCTTCAATGGGAGCGTGCGGACCCTTTTTTCCAGAACGGACAATGGCGAATTCGACGGAGCGAGATTATTTCTCGCCGTGGCCCAGCGCCAGATAGTCGTCGGACTGCATTTCCATCAGGCGGGATACGGTGCGCTCGAACTCGAACGCGCCATCGCCCTCCGGGTAGAGACGCGCCGGTTCCGCATCGGCGGAGGCGAGCAGTTTCACCTTATATTCGTAGAGCGCGTCGATCAGCGTCACGAAACGCGCGGCCTCATTGCGTTTCTCCGGCCCCAGCACCGGAATGCCGACGATGATGACGGTGTGATATTTGCGGGCGATCGCCAGATAGTCCGGCGCGCCCCGGGCCTCGACGCAGAGGCGCTTGAAGGAAAAGACGGCGACGCCCTTCAGGCTCTTGGGCACATGCAGCGTCCGGCCGCCCTGCACCTTGATGTCCTCGGCCGGAACCTTCGCCCGGTCTTCGACCGGATAGTCGGTCAGGCGGAAAAAGGCTTCCGACAGCGCCCTCGTCGCTTCCGGACCGTTGGGCGCGTGCCACAGGGTCGCATCGCCCAGGCGATCGCGGCGATAGTCGGTCGGACCGTTCAGGGTCATGACGTCCAGCTTCGCCTTGATGAGGTCGATGAAGGGCAGGAAAAGCTGGCGGTTGAGACCGTTCTTGTAGAGTTCGTCCGGCTCGCGGTTGGAGGTGGTGACGATCGTCACCCGCTTTTCCAGCAAGCCGGTAAAGAGCCGCGACATGATCGCGGCATCGGCCATATTGTTGACGACCATCTCGTCGAAACAGAGCAGCCGCGCCTCCTCCGCCAGCGACTCGACCACCGGGGGGATCGGGTCGCCCGTCTCCGACTTGCGCGCCTCGGCCAGCCGGGCATGGACATCGAGCATGAATTCGTGGAAATGGGCGCGCTTCTTGCGCTGGACATGCACCGTGTCGAAGAACAGGTCCATCAGCATCGACTTGCCGCGCCCGACGCCGCCCCACATGTAAAGGCCGCGCGGCGGTTCCGGCGCCTTTCGCAGCAGCCTCCACAAGGTCGAACCGCGCGGCGGCGACGCCTCCAGCTCCTGCTGGAGCAGGTCCAGGCGCATCGCCGCCGCCCGCTGGTCGGGGTCGGGCCGCAATTCGCCCGCGGTCACGAGCGCGTCGTAACGGGCGATAACGCTGCTCACCCTGGCAGCGGCTTCTTGGGTTCGGGCGCCTTGCGCACGGTCGCGGCGGATGCCGCGATCAGGTCGTCATCCTGGGAAATGGTCAGGCGCAGGAACATCAGCCGCCCCGTCTCCCGCAGCAATTCGACCTCCGCGCGCAGGACGGGACCGATCTTTCCGGAGCCACAATATTGCATGCTGAGGTCAACGGTCACCGCCGCCGCCTGTTCCGGGCGCCCCATCGCCGCCAGGGCCGCGAAATAGGCATGATCGGCAAATCCGGCGAGAAAGCCGCCATGCAGCGCCCCCAGCCGGTTGGCGTGCGACGGCAGGCTTTCCAGCATGACCGTCGCCCTGCCCGCCGCATCGCTGCGCGAATAGCTGGTGCCGATGGCCGAGTCGAGGAACGTGCCCGGCGCCGTGTCGGTCCAGCACGACCAGCCCGCCCAGGGCCCTTCGGCCACCGGGCTCAGATGACCCGCTCCGTCGCTCACCGTGTCAGAGTTGCCGCTCGACCATCATCTTCTTGGTTTCCGCGATCGCCTTGGCCGGGCTCAGGCCCTTGGGGCAGACATTCGCGCAGTTCATGATGGTGTGGCAGCGATAGAGACGGAAGGGATCCTCCAGCTCGTCCAGACGCTCGCCGGTATATTCGTCGCGGCTGTCGGCCAGCCAGCGATAGGCCTGGAGCAGGATCGCCGGGCCCAGGAACTTGTCGCTGTTCCACCAGTAGCTGGGGCAGGAGGTCGAGCAGCAGGCGCACAGGATGCACTCATAGAGACCGTCCAGCTTCTCGCGGTCGGCAGGCGACTGGAGCCGTTCCTTGCCGCTGGGCGCCGGGCTGACGGTTTGCAGCCAGGGCTTGATGCTGTTGTACTGGGCGTAGAAATGGGTGAAGTCGGGGACCAGATCCTTGATGACGTCCATGTGCGGCAGCGGCGTGACGCGCACTTCCTTGCCCGCGCATTCTTCGATCGAGGTGGTGCAGGCCAGGCCGTTGCGGCCGTTCATGTTCATCGAGCAGGAACCGCAAATGCCCTCGCGGCAGGAACGGCGGAAGGTCAGCGTCGGATCATATTCATTCTTGATCTTCAGCAGGGCGTCCAGAACCATCGGCCCGCAATTGTCGAGATCGATCTCGAACGTGTCGTAGCGCGGATTCTGCCCGGAGTCGGGATCGTAGCGATAGACCTTGAAGCTCTTGACGTTCGTCGCGCCGTCGGGCGCCTTGTGGGTTACGCCCTTGGCGCTGATCTTGCTGTTCTTGGGCAGCGAAAATTCGGCCATTGCTCGTCAAGCCTCTTCGGATAATCCTTCAGTCGGCGTTGCGCATAACAAAAAATCTGCAAAGGTCCAGCACTGACGCAATGCAAAAAACGGGTTGCTTGATTTGTGGCGGTCCTGATCGCTACGGCGCGGCACACCCTGGAGAGCCAGCCCGTTGCCGACCGACATCGCCTTCCTCGCCATTGCCGAAGCCCATCAGGTCTATCACTGGCTGCCGGCCGCGCTTGCCCTGTCGCGCCGGGCGGGGGTGAAGGTGCATGTGCTTTCCCCCTCCCGCCTGATCCTGGATCTGGTCGCCAGCTATGATCCGGAAGGCGCGCTGGACCTCATCCGCCTGCGCAGGCCGCCCGCCCAACCCGACTCGCTGTTCCGCCAGCCGTCGCGTTTCCTGACGCTGATGCTGAACTATGCGACGGTCCGCCGCTTTCCCCTGTTGGTGACGACGGAGATTTCCAGCGGCTGGCTGCGCACCATGCCCGGCTTTTCCGCCCGCATGATCCAGATCAAGCATGGCGCGGGCGACCGGGAGGGCGGGTACAAGGCGCGCCATTCCGCCTTCGACCTGACGCTGGTCGCGGGCGAGAAGGACCGGCGGCGGCTGATCGACCGCGGGCTCTGCACGGCGCAGGATTGCGCGGTCGGCGGCTATGCGAAGTTCGAGCTGAAGGCCGCGCGGCAACGCTTTTTCGACAATGACCGGCCGGTGCTGCTCTACAATCCGCATTTCGATGCCCAATTGTCGTCCTGGCCCCGCCATGGGCCGGAGGTGCTGGCGGCGCTGGAAGCGCTGGAGGGGTGGAACGTCATCATCGCCCCCCATACCAAGCTTGCCTGCCGCACCGCGCCGATCCGCACGACGGCGCCCCATATCCGCGTCGACATGGGCAGCCGTCATTCCATCGACATGAGCTATACGATGAGCGCGGACGTCTATCTGGGCGACGTGTCGAGTCAGGTCTATGAATATCTGCTCCATCCCCGCCCCTGCATCTTCCTCAATCTCGACCGGCGCGACTGGCGCGGCGATGAGGCCTTCGCCCATTGGCGGCTGGGACAGGTGATCGAGGATATGGGCGCCCTGCCACAGGCGCTTGATCGCGCGGCGGACTTGCAAGCCGGGTTCGTTGATGCTCAGGAAGCGGCCATGTCCGATTCCATCGACCGATCGCCCACGCCTGCTTCCGAAAGGCAGGCCGACCTCATCCTCGATTTCGCCCGGAAATCCGAAAGGACTGCCGCCGCATGACGCAGACGATCATGACCGCGCTGGGGCCGGTGCGGCTGCTGGGCGACAATGCGACCCGCATCTGGGGCATGTCCAATGCCGAACGCTGCCGCCGCATGGCCGAAAGCGCCGCGAAGAATGGCAGCGCATTGGCGGTGGGGCAAGAACTGCTGTTCAACCTGAGCTACGCCTTCGATCCGATGCTGCTGCGGCTGGTGCTGGAGGAGCCGGGGACGGTCTTCGCCTGGGGCGCGGTACCGATCGTCGGGCAGGTGCCCGCAGGCAGCGATCCGCTGAGCGCGCCGCATCTCGTCGATCTGTCGGATGGGCGGAAGCTCTATAACCGGCAACTCCGCAAGCTGGAGCAGCCCTTCGTCCGGGAACTGACGCCCGCGACCCGGCGCGGCATCGAACGGCAAAGCTATTTCGGCGCCTATAAGGGCGTCACCGACCTGCTGACCAAATATCTCTGGCCCGAACTGGCGCTGTGGCTGACGCGGCTCGCCGCCTCGATCGGCATGACGCCCAATATGGTGACGGCCATCGGCGCGACGCTCTGCATATTGGCGACCTGGTTCTTCGCGCAGGGGCTGTATTGGACCGGCATGCTTGCCGGCTTCGTCTTCATGGTGCTGGACACGGTAGACGGGAAGCTGGCCCGCTGCACCATCACCTCGTCCAAATGGGGCAATGTCGCGGACCATGGCGTCGACCTGATCCATCCGCCCTTCTGGTGGTATTTCTGGGGCGTGGGGCTGTCGGCCTGGGGGCTGGCGCTGTCGACGCAGACTTTCGCGCTGGTGATGGCGGCCGTGATCGCGGGTTATGTGCTCCAGCGGCTGATCGAGGGGATGTTCATCAAGGATTTCGGCATGGACATCCATGTCTGGGGCCGGTTCGACAGCTGGTTCCGGCTGATCACCGCGCGGCGCAACCCGAATATGGTGATCCTGTTCGTCGCGCTGCTGGCCGGGCGGCCGGACATCGGGCTGATCGCGCTCGCCTGGTGGACGATCATCTCGCTGGGCGTCCATGCGGTGCGGCTGATGCAGGCCTATGGCGTGAAGCGCTCCGGGCGGCCCATCGTCAGTTGGATGGAGGCAAGGGCATGAACGCGACCATCGGGAAATTCGGCTATCCCGCGACCCTGATCGCGGAGTTCGCGCATTGGCTGGTGTTGCTGCGCCCCGCCCAGCCGACGCTGGGGTCGCTGGTGCTGGCGGCGAAGTCCGACGCCACGGCCTTTGGCGACCTGCCGGCGGAAGCCCATGCCGAACTTGCCCTTGCGACCAAGGCAATCGAAAGCGCGCTGACTGAGGCAGTCGGCTATGAGAAGATCAATTATCTGATGCTGATGATGGTGGACCCACACGTCCATTTCCATGTGCTGCCCCGCCATGGGGGCAGCCGCGAGCATGAGGGCCTGCGGATAACGGACGCCGGATGGCCGGGACAGCCCGACCTTGGCAGCGCGGTGAAGCTCTCGTCCGAACAGATCGCCGCGCTGACGGGCTGGCTCAGGCCCTATTTCGCGTAACGCCCCTCGGCCAGCCAGCGGGCGGTGAGCCTCTTCGCCGCCTCCACATCCTGCGGGAAGTCGACTTCCTGCCAGTCCAGCCCCTCGATGGAGACGGTGCCGACGCGGTTGCCCTTGGCGATGATGTCGATGGCGCGCAGATACCAGCGCTCGACGCCTTCTGGCGTGCGCATCATCTGGTCGATCTGGTTGCGGAAGATCGCCGGCCCCTCGCCCTTGAAGGCCAGCATGCCGATGGATTCGGCATTGGTGTCATGGGGCAGCAGCCGCTTGCCGATGGCAAGCAGGCGGCCGGTCTCGTCCCGGTTCACCTTCATGTCGTCATCGTCATAGTCGCCGGGCTTGACGTCCACGGTCACGGTGATGGCGTCCTCCGCCCCCGCGATCAGCTTCGCCACGATCTCGTCCGAGACGATGGTGTCGCCGTTCAGGATGATGAAGTCCCGATCCATCTCCTCCCGCACGATCCAGCAGGTGCCGAGATTGTCCGCCACCTGAAAGAAGGGGTTGAAGACAGTGCGGATGCGCGCGCCGGTGTCGCGGTAGAGTTGCAGCGCATGATCCTCCACCCGTTCCGTGCGGAAGCCGGTGACGACGACGATGTCGGTCACGCCATTGGCCACCAGCGCGGCGACCTGCCAGCTGATGAGAGTGCGGCCGTTGAAGTCGATCATGCATTTGGGCACGTCGCGGGTCAGCGGAAGCAGGCGCGATCCCTGGCCCGCGGAAAGGATGATGGCTTTCGAGATAGTCATGCGTCGGGCCATTAAAGCAAAGACAGGCCGATGGACAGGCCATGTTGCATCACAGCCGGCCCAATCCTAGATAGACCCGCGCCGGTCGGTCGGCGATCAGGAAAGGCCGGAACCCAAGTGACGAGCAAGCGCGGATCGGCTGGCGCTCAGGAAGGCTTCGCCCGCATCCTGGCGAATACCGGCTGGCTGCTGGGCGGCAAGGGCGTAGGCGCGGTGCTGAGCCTTGCCTATCTGGCCATCGTCACGCGAACGCTGGGCGTCGCGGATTTCGGCCGGTTCGCACTGGTGCTGAGCGCCGCCAACGTCATCAAGACGCTGGTCAGCTTCGACAGCTGGCAGATCGTCGTGCGCTACGGCCAGCCGCATCTGGCCGCGGGCGACGGCGATGCGCTGAACCGGGTGCTGCGCTTCTGCATCCTGATCGATCTGGGCTCCGCCGTGGCGGGCGGGCTGATCGCGGCCTTCATCATCCTCGCCTTCGGACCGCTGATGGAATTGTCGGCGGGCATGGGGTGGCAGGCCTGGATCTTCTGTATGGTGATGATGATCACCATCCGCTCCAGCCCGACCGGCGTGCTGCGGCTGTTCGACCGGTTCGATTCCGGCGCCTTTGCCGAAACCATGATCCCGGTCGGGCGGATGATCGGCGCCGGGCTGGCCTGGGTGCTGATGCCCGATGTCACCGGCTTCCTGATCGCCTGGGGCGCGGCGGAATTGTTGTGCGCGATCAGCTATTGGTGGCTGGCGCTGCGCGTCGGGGGCGAAAGGCTGGGGCGCTGGCGGTCCGGCCGGGCGCTGGACGCGCGCAGGGAAAATCCCGGCATCGTCGGCTTTCTCACCGCCACCAATTTGCAGACGACCCTGTCATCCGTGGGCCAGCAGGTGGCCGTGCTGGTGGTCGGCCTGTTCGTGGGGCCTGCGGGGGCTGGCCTCTACCGGCTTGCCAACCAGCTCGCCAATTCCCTGACCAAGATTTCCAGCCTGCTCTCCCGCAGCATCTTCGTGGAACTGAGCCGCACTCATTCCAGCCATGGCCATGAGGCGCTGGGTACGCTGTTCCGGCGGACCAACCGGCTGGCGCTGATCGCAGGGGCCGTGATCATCGCCCTCATCCTGACCATCGGCCATCCGCTGCTGGGGCTGATTGCCGGCAAGGCATTTCTGCCGGCCTATCCGCTGCTGCTGCTGCTGGGGATCGCGGCCTGCATCGACCTGGTCGGGGTGAGCTATCGTCCGCTGCTGATGGCGACCGACCGGGCCAGCCTGTCGCTGCGCATCACGCTGGTTTCGACCGCCTTGCTGCTGGGGATGCAGGCGGCCTTGTTGCCGATCTACGGCACGGTCGGGGCGGCAAGCGCGAATATCGTCGCCGCGATCGCGGGCTTTGCCATGATGGGGCTGGCGAGCCGACGGGTTTTGACACAGCCCGGCATGAAGGAAGCAGGCTGAATTAACGGAACCGCGCCGGAGAATAAGGCGCCGGATCGATCCCCATGATCTGCGGCGGCAAAGCCTCTCCCCTGAGAAGGGCAGCGCCCAGCAAGGCCGCAGCGGGCGAGGTCTGGATGCCGAACCCGCCCTGCCCCGCAAACCAGAAAAAGCCCCGCGCCGCCGGATCGAAGCCATAGACCGGCGCCCGGTCGCGGGAGAAGCTGCGCAGCCCGGCCCATTTGCGTTCCACCGCCTCGACCGGCCAGTCGACCACCGCCTCGAAGCGGGCGATCGCTTCCGCCACCGCCATTTCCTCCGGCGCGGCGTCGCAGGGCGGCGAAGGCTCCTCGTCATGGGGCGTGAGCCAGACCCGGCCCTCCCCCTCCGGCTTGAAATAGAATTGCGAGGCAAGGTCCATGACCAGCGGCAGATCGGCCGCAGGCATGGCAGGCACGCGCAACTGCACCACTGTCCGCCGCAGCGGCGCAATGCCAATCGGCGCGACCCCGCAGGCCCGCGCCACATCGTCCGCCCAGGCCCCCGCCGCGTTGACGATCATCCTGCAATCGATCGCGCCCCTGTCCGTTTCGACCCGCCAGCCGCCGTCCCGCGCCTCGGCACGCCGCAACGCCGTCGCCAGCCGCACCTCGCCGCCCAGGCGACGGAACAGCCGCAACCAGGCCTGATGCAACGCCGCCACGTCGATGTCGCACACACCCGGCTCCAGCACGCCCAGCGTCCATTCCGGCCGCAGTCCAGGGACAAGCCCGGCAGGCTCGACCGGAACCAGGTCGACCTTGCCGCCGAACTGCTCCAGCAGGCGGTCCCGCGCCGCCGCATCGCCTGCCCGCCCGATATGCAACGTCCGGCGCGGCGTCAGGAAAGGGGTGTCGGAAAAGTCCGGATCGGGCGCGGCCAGTATCGGTCCCGACGCCGTGGTCAGGGGCTGAACCGCCAGCCCGCCATAGGTCTCCTCCCAGAAGGAGACCGCCCGCCCCGTCGCGTGATAGCCGGCGCTCGGCTCCATCTCCAGCATCAGCACGCTGGCACGGTCCGCCAGCACCGCGCCAAGGCTCGCCCCGGCGATCCCGCCGCCGACAATCACGATGTCGGGCCGGTTCATTCCAGTCCGGCCCGGCCGGGGGCGACTTCATCCAGAAAGCAATCGATCCGCGCCAAGGCATCCAGCCGCACCGGGTCCAGCTCCCGCAATATCTCGTGCGCGGCCTCCCGCCCATAGACATGCAGCCGCGCGCCGGCGATCCGCGCCGCGATCCGCGCGATGGCAGGCGTGGAGACGAGCCGGTCGGTCCGCGCCGCCAGGATGAGCAAGGGCACGGCAATCCGCTCGATCGCGCGCCCCTGCTCCAGCGCGCGGGTCGAATGCAGCGCCTGCGCCACCCATTTCCAGCTCGGCGGGCCCAGCGCCACCTCCCTGCTATGATCGCGCCACCACAGCTCATCGGCATAGCGTTCGGGATCGTGGGTCAGCCGCTTCTGCCGCATGCGCCGCTGGCGTTCCGACTCCTCCTTCTGCGTCCACGCCTGCTTTTCGGCAAAGCCCAGGGCGCACATCGCTTCGGCAATGGCCACCGCCAGCCAGCGCGGCAGGGGCGCGGTGTGCAGTCCCATCATCGGCGCAACCGTCACGGCGGCATCGGGCGGAGCCATCCCCTCCGCCAGCGCGCGCAGCAACAGATGGCCGCCCATGCTGTGACCGACGATCACGCTCGGCCCCACCCCCTGCCCGCGCCAATCGGTGGCGAAGGCTTCAAGGTCGGCGATCCACTGTCCGAAATCGTCGATATGGCCGCATAGCGGATCGCCGGTCGTGCGGCCCGATCCGCCCTGACCGCGCCAGTCGAAGCCGGTGACCGCCCAGCCCCGGTCGGCCCAGTGGCGGATGACCTCAAGATATTTCTCGATCATGTCGCCGCGTCCGCCCAGCACCAGCATCCGGCCGCGACGACCTTCGCCCAGCCGGTAGCGGCGAAGGCGCCAGCCATCGGGCGCGGTCCAGTAATCGAGCCGCCCGTCCATCGGCCAGGCGCGCCGGTCGAAAGCAACGGGAACGAAACGGGGCGAATCCATGCGCCGCATGGTTACGCTTTGGTAAGCCATGCGGTCTATAGTTTCGAACCCATGACGGGGGATATTTTCCAAATGGCGCTGATCGGCGCCCTGACAGTGCTGCTGATCGTGGCGTCCGTCACCGATCTGCGGTCGCGCATCATCTCCAACCGGCTCAACCTGACGGTGGCCGCGCTGGCGCCGCTCTGGTGGCTGGCCTGCGGCCTGCCCTTCTGGCCGGGCATGGCGGTGCAGCTGCTGGTGGCGCTGATCGTGTTCATGGCGTTCGCCGCCCTGTTCGCGCTCGGCTGCATGGGCGGCGGCGACGTGAAGCTGCTGGGCGCGCTGGCGCTCTGGTTTCCCTGGCAGGCGACCCTGTCGATGCTGATGCTGATGGCGGTGCTGGGGGGCATCGTCACCATCGTGACCGTCGTGCACCATCGCATGACCCGGCGGCTGGGCCAGCCGCAAATCCCCTATGGCATCGCCATCTCGTTCGCGGCGCTCTGGCTGCTTGGCGAACGATATATTAACCAATTTGCGTGAATAAACGGGGGCTCGGGCGCAACTCGTCCGATTGAGGGAGGCGAATTTCATCATGGATGCCAAGAAGATCGTGCTGCTGGTGGGGGCGCTGATCATAGCGGTCACTACAGCCCTGCTTGCACGCAACATGCTGAGTTCGTCGAGCGCACCGCAAGCGGGCGCATCGTCCATGCCGGTCGAGGCTGACCAGCCCCATGTGCTGGTCGCGACCAAGGCCCTGCCGGTGGGCACCATCCTGGATGCGGAGAGCTTCCGCTTCCAGCCCTGGCCCAAGGATCTGGTCGAGCAGGCCTATTATATCAAAGGCCAGGCCGATCCGCAGAAGCTGGTGGGCAGCGTCATCCGCACCGCCATTTCCGCCGGTCAGCCGATGACCCTGGGGTCGGTGATCAAGCCGGGCGATCGCGGTTTCCTGGCCGCGGCCCTCGGGCCGGGCATGCGCGCCGTGACCGTGCCGGTGTCGGCGCAGAATTCAGTGGCGGGCTTCGTCTTTCCGGGCGACCGCGTCGACCTGATGCTGACGCAGAGCGTCAGCGGCGGCGGCGAAGGCGAACCGCTCAAGGTCTCCGAAACCATCCTGCGCAACCTGCGCGTGCTCGCCACCGACCAGCGCATGGACGCGCTGGGCGCCGACGGCAAGCCGGTGGTTCAGACCTATTCCAACGTCACCATCGAAGTGACGCCGAAGATTGCGGAGAAGATCGCGGTGGCCCAGACCATCGGCTCGCTCTCGCTCTCGCTGCGCTCGCTCGCGGACAACAGTTCCGAACTGGACGCGGCCATTGCCGGCAGCGACGTCGACCTGCCGGACGGCAGCAATCCCAATGCGGAAAAGAAGCTGCTCGCCAGCATCGCCGCTCGCCCCGTCGACAAGGGCAGCACCTATTCCACAGGCGCCGACGTCTCGCGCTATCAGCGCAGCAGCGTCCCCGCCAAGCCTTTGCAGACCATGGCTGCTGGCGGCGCTTCCGTCATCGGCGCGCCGGTCGGCGGAGGCATTGTCGGCCAGGGGCCGGTGATCCGCGTCGCCCGCGGAACCAGCGTGACCGTCGTTCCGGTCGGGGGGAAGTAAGATGAAGGGGTTCACTGTTCACACCCGTGCGGCCAGGCCGCACACCCTCTCGGCTCTTGCGGCCAAGCCGCTGCTCGGCCCCGCCATCGCGCTCGGCCTGGCGGTCGCCGCCGCTGCCGCGCCGACCACCGCGCTCAACGCCGCGCCCGCCTCCATGCAGGACAATGCGATCCTGCTCTCCGTGGGCGGCAGCAAGGTCATCAACCTGCCGGCCAAGATGTCGGACGTGGTGATCGGCGATCCGGATGTGGTCGACGTTCATGTCCGTTCGCAGAACCAGCTTTACCTGATCGCGAAGAAGGCAGGCGAAACCACCGTCTTCGCGACGGCGACGAACGGCAAGGTGCTGTTTTCCGGGACGGTGCGGGTCGGCAACAACCTGACCAGCATCGACGACATGCTGAAGCTGGCGATGCCGAACGCGGACATCGCCGTCAACAAGATGAACGGCATGGTCCTGCTGACCGGCACCATCGCCGCACCGGAAGACGCGGCGGAGGCCGAAAGGCTGACCCAGGCCTTCGTCGGCAAGGAAGTGACCGTGGTCAGCCGCCTGCGCACCGCCACGCCGCTTCAGGTCAACCTGCAGGTCAAGATTGCCGAAGTGTCCCGCGATGTCGGGCACAAGATCGGCATGAACTGGAAATCGCAGGATCTGACCGGCGGCAAATGGGCCGGCGGCATCGGCGGCGGGACCCGTGACGCCATCACTTTCAACAGCGGCGGCGGGGGAACGTTCAACTTCACCGCGGATGGCGGTTACAGCCTTGGCGGTGTGGCGCGCGTGCTGGGTCTCGACATCGGCGCCGTGCTGGACCTTGCCGAATCAAGCGGCCTCGCCACCACCCTCGCCCAGCCCAACCTGACCTCGCTGTCAGGCGAAACCGCAAGCTTCCTCGCGGGCGGCGAATATCCCTATACCGTCAGCAACGGCACGCAGGGCAACAGTATCGAGTTCAAGCAATATGGCGTGCAACTGGCCTTCACGCCGACCGTGCTGGCCGATGGCCGCATCTCGCTGCGCGTCCGCCCCACGGTGTCGAGCCTCGACTTCTCCGTCGACTCCAGCGTGCCCGCGCTCAGGAGCCGCACGGCCGAAACTACGGTCGAACTGGGTTCCGGTCAGGCCTTCATGATCGCCGGCCTGCTCAACAACGACACCGCGAACAGCATCAGCAAGGTTCCGGGCATTGGCAATCTGCCGATCCTGGGCAGCCTGTTCAAGTCGCGCAATTTCCAGCGTCACGAGACGGAACTGGTCATCGTCGTCACCCCCTATCTGGTGAAGCCGATGAATGCTTCGGACGTGCGCCTGCCGACGGACGGGTTCCGCAACGCCAATGAAGGTCAGGGACTGTTCCTGCAACAGATGCACGACGGCGTCAGCGGGGCCCGCTCCCCCATGCCGAGCCGCGCGCCGGGCGCTCCGGCGCCCGCGCCGGGTCCGCAAAGCTCGGCCGCTCTGCCGCCGGTCGCCTCTCGCGACACCGGCAAGCGTTCGAAGGACGCCGCGCCCGGCTTCAGCTTCTGATCCGAAGGAC
Organism: Sphingobium sp. 22B; assembly: GCF_001580035.1. Classification (NCBI taxonomy): domain Bacteria; kingdom Pseudomonadati; phylum Pseudomonadota; class Alphaproteobacteria; order Sphingomonadales; family Sphingobiaceae; genus Sphingobium; species Sphingobium sp. 22B. Next base: position 58,056 of record NZ_LTAB01000027.1, read on the forward strand.
GAAAGACATGACTTTCCAGTCTCGCAAGACCCCCGTCCTCCCCGGCCTTGTCCGCCTTGGCGCGCTCGCGCTGATGGCCCTGCCGCTCGCGGCCTGCCAGACCGACCAGGCCGCCAATCGCGGCGTGCAGTCGGTCCATCAGCCGGTCGTCAGCCACACCGCCTTCACCTATGATGTGCAGGCGGGCCCCGATGGCGTCCTCACCGCATCGGAGGCGCGCCGGCTGGACGACTGGTTCGTTTCCATCGGCCTTGGCTATGGCGATCAGGTCGCCGTGGCGACGGATGCAGGCTATTACAGCCCTGCCCTGCGCGAAGGCATAGCCGATGTGGTGGCGCGCCACGGCATGCTGGTGGGCGAAGACGGCACCGCCGTCGCCGGCACCGCGCCACAGGGCGCCGTGCGCCTGATCGTGCGCCGCGCCACCGCCAGCGTGCCCGGCTGCCCCGATTGGTCGGACAAGCCGGAAACCGACCAGCAACTGGGCGCATCGACCAATTTCGGCTGCGGCGTGAACGGCAATCTGGCCGCGATGATCGCCAATCCGGAGGATCTGGTGCGCGGCCAGACCACCGACAGCGACCTGCGCACCGCCACGTCCAACCGCGCGATTTCGACCTATCGCGAAAAGGCGCCGACCGGTTCCGGCGACCTCAAGACCCTGTCGGGAGGCAATTGACATGAACGCACCCTGGAAACCCGGCGCATCCGGCCAGCGTGACCCCTTCCATGCCTTCGTCTGCGACGATCACAGTTTCGACCTGCTGCGCGTCGTCGCGGCGGAAATGGGCTGGGCGCCGGAAAAGGTGAACAAGGGCGGCATGCGCAACGCCGTGCAGTCCCTGTCGATCACCGCTTCGCCGCAGATCCTGTTCATCGACATGTCGGAAAGCGGCGATCCGCTGAATGACATCAACAGCCTGGCCGAAGTGTGCGAGCCCGGCACGGTCGTCATCGCGGCAGGCCAGGTCAATGACGTGCGCCTCTATCGCGACCTGCTGGCCAGCGGCATCCAGGACTATCTGCTGAAGCCCTTCGGCGCGGACCAGTTGCGCGACGCGCTGGCGCAGGCGCAGGCCGTATTCTTCGCGCCACGCGATGCGGGGCCGGAACGGCCGCACATGACCACGACGGTCATCGGCACGCGCGGCGGCGTGGGCGCGTCCAGCTTGGCAACCTCGCTCGCCTGGCTGCTCAGCGACAAGAAGCAGCGCCCTACCGCCCTTCTCGACCTGGACGTCCATTTCGGCACCAACGCGCTGGCGATGGACCTGGAGCCGGGGCGCGGCCTGACCGACGCGATCGAAAATCCCAGCCGCATCGACGGTCTGTTCATCGAACGCGCCATGGTGCGCGCGAGCGACACGCTGGCCATCCTGTCGGCCGAAGCGCCGATCAGCCAGCCCCTGCTGACCGACGGCGGCGCCTTTTACCAGTTGCTGGAGGAGTTCCGCGCGGCTTTCGAATGCAGCGTCATCGACCTGCCGCGCGCCATGCTGATCCAGCATCCGCATCTGATGAGCGACGTGAACGTCACCGTCGTGGTCACGGAACTGACGCTGGCGGCGGCGCGGGATTCGATCCGCATCCTGTCCTGGCTCAAGACCAACGCCCCGCAGTCGCGCGTGCTGGTGGTCGCCAACCGCGTCCACCCCGGCGCGCCGGAAATCAGCCGCAAGGATTTCGAACAGTCGATCGAACGCAAGGTGGACGTGCTGATCCCCTTCGACCTCAAGGTCGCCTCGCAGGCCGCCAAGCTGGGCAAGACGCTGGCGGAGACGGCCAAGGGCAGCAAGGTCGGGGCCGCCTGCAACACCCTGCTGGATGCGGTATTGGGCGCGGCGGAGGAGGCGGAGGCCGATGAAGGCCGCGCGACCTCGTCGAAGAAGGGCGATTCCCTGCTGGGCAAGATCAGCGATCTCAAGAGCATGATCCCTTCGCGCCGCAAGGGCAAGGCTTCGGCCTGAACAGGATGGGCCGTGCCGCCTGGGGGCGGCATGGCCGCTTTGATGGAACCGGATAAGAAACGGGCAGGCACATGAACGGCAATATCATCCTGATGGCGGTGCTGCTCGCAACCATGCTGGGCCTGATCGTCATGGCTTTTGGCGGCCCGTCGCCCGAAAAGGCGCAGAAGCGCCGCATGGAACTGATCCGCGGCCGGCACAGCGATTCCACCGACGTCATATTGGAAGCGCGCATGCGCAAGGCGATCTCGAACCGCCCGGCCGGCAATGAATCGTCGATGCTGGTGTCCCTGGTGCCCAATCCGGAAAACCTCGCCAAGCGTATCCGCATGACCGGCAAGAAATGGACCGTCAGCCAGTATATGACCGCCTGCGCCGTCATCTTCCTGCTGCTGTCCGCCGTGCTGATGCTGCGCGGATTCCCGCCGCTGTTCGCCGTGATGCTGGGCCTCGCGGCGGGGCTTGGCCTGCCGCATATGTGGATCAGCCGGCTCATCAAGGGCCGCGTGCTGAAATTCAACGCCAAGTTTCCAGACGCATTGGAACTGCTGACCCGGGGCCTGCGCTCGGGCCTTCCCATTGCCGAGACGCTGAACGTCGTGTCGAGCGAAGTGCCGGGACCGGTGGGCGAGGAATTCAAGCTGATCACCGAACGCATCAAGATCGGCAAGACCATGGATCAGGCGTTGCAGGAGACCGCCGACCGGCTGGGCACGCCCGAGTTCCAATTCTTCGTCATCAGCCTGGCGATCCAGCGCGAAACCGGCGGCAATCTGGCGGAAACCCTGTCCAACCTCGCCAACGTGCTGCGCCAGCGCGCGCAGATGAAGCTCAAGATCCGGGCGATGTCCTCGGAATCCAAGGCGTCGGCCTATATTATCGGCGTGCTGCCTTTCACGGTATTCGGCCTGATCTGCTACATCAACTACGATTATATGTCCCCCTTCTTCACGCCCGACCCAGCCGGGATATTCGGCCTTTCGACCATGCAGGTGGTCGGCATCGGCGGCATGTGCTGGATGGCGATCGGCGCCTTCATCATGGCGCAGATGATCAACTTCGAAATCTGAGGAAGCCGACAAGATGGAAAGCACACCCGTCCCCGCCGGCACCCTCTTCGGTCTGACCGCCACCGATTTCGGCACGCTGCTCGCCGCCCTGGCGACACTGGCGACGCTGTTCGCGCTTTATGCGGTCATGACCGTGCGCGATCCGATGGCAAAGCGCGTCAAGGCGCTCAATGAACGGCGCGAACAGCTGAAGGCCGGCATCACCGCCTCCACCGCGCGCCGCCGCGCCAAGCTGGTGAAGAAGAACCAGACGACCGACCAGATGCGGTCGCTCCTCTCCAGCCTGAAGGTGCTGCAGGACGATCAGCTCAAGGAAGCGCAGATCAAGCTGGCCCAGGCCGGCATCCGGTCGAAGGACTGGGCGGTCGCGGTGATCTTCGGCCGCATGATCCTGCCGATCGTCATCGGCGGCATGGCGGCGCTGCTGCTCTATGCGGTGGGCATCTTCCCCGAATGGGGCGGCGCGAAGCGCTTCATGGCGTTCGCCGGCGCGTTGCTGCTGTCCTACAAGGCGCCCGACATCTTCATCGACAACAAGATCCAGAAGCGTTCCGCCGCGATCCGCAAGGGGCTGCCCGACGCGCTGGACCTGCTGGTGATCTGCGCCGAGGCTGGATTGACCGTCGACGCCGCCTTCAGCCGCGTCGCCCGTGAACTGGGCAAGGCCTATCCGGAACTGGGCGATGAATTCCACCTGACCGCCATCGAACTCAGCTTCCTTACGGAGCGGCGCATGGCCTTCGAGAATCTGGCCACCCGCGTCAAGCTGGACGCGATCAAGGGCGTGGTCACGACCATGATCCAGACGGAAAAATACGGCACGCCGCTGGCTTCGGCTCTGCGCGTGCTGTCCGCCGAATTCCGCCACGAACGCATGATGCGTGCCGAGGAAAAGGCCGCGCGCCTGCCCGCGATCATGACCGTGCCGCTGATTCTCTTCATCCTGCCGACCCTGTTCGTCGTCATCCTGGGTCCGGCCGCCTGCTCGATCAGCCAGGCCTTCTAAAATTTTGAAGGGGCGCAGGCGCGTTGCCGTAGCGTCCCTTCGAACGCCTGCGAAAGCCGCTGATTTTCCGCCTTGGCGAAGCGGCCGATCCTGCCCTATCCCCTTTTGCAAAGACGCAAAACCGGAGAGGTCCATGGTCGCCATCACCCGCATCGCCGCCCGCGCCGCGCTGCCCATCCTGCCCCTGTTCGCCGCCCTGCCCGCGCAGGCCGCCCAGCCCATCACCGGCCGCTGGGCCACGGTCGACGGCAAGGCCATCGTCCAGATCGCCCCCTGCGGCAAGACGCTCTGCGGGCGGATAGAGAAGATCGTGAAACCCACCCCCGGCCGCCCGCAGACCGACATCAAGAACCCCGATCCGGCCCAGCGCGGCAAGCCGCTGACCGGCCTGGCGCTGCTCACCGGCTTTGCCGACGCGGGCGATCTGTGGAAAGGGTCGATCTACGATCCGGAAAGCGGCAAGACCTATAACAGCAAGGTCAGCCGAAACGGCGACGGCACGTTGAAGGTGCAGGGTTGCATCATGATGTTCTGCAAGACCCAGACATGGACGCCCGTGCGCTGATCGGCTGACCTCTTTTTGGATGAATCCAGCCCTTCGACCCCGCAGGCGGGAGGGGGTGAGCCAGCGCGACATCTGCGGAGATTTCCAACGGCCAGGCCGGAAATTGGCTACGCTCGCGCTCACCTCCGCCTCCCGCCCAAAAACGAAATGCCCCGGCCAAGGCCGGGGCATTTCGTTTTAGAGCAGATTCCGATCCGATTGCATCAGCTCGACTGCTCTAAGTTTTTGTTTTGTCGCGTTTTCCGAGTCAGCAGATGATTCCATCTGCTTGGAAAAACGCTCTAGGCAGTAGTGACATTTTAGGGATTCACGACGGTTTGGATTTGTGATTCAAGGCTGGCTTTTGGAGGCTGGCGTGGAAGGCGAAGTGCTGCGGGAT
>NZ_LTAB01000028.1:0-57944 GCF_001580035.1 Sphingobium sp. 22B
GGAGGGGGCTAGGGGGTGGGCTGGCGCGGCATCTGCGCTGTTTTGCAACGGCTAAGTCAGAAGCTCGCTACGCTCGCGCCCACCCCTAACCCCTCCCGCCTGCGGGAGGGGAAGGTCTTGGATTGGCCAAACAGGACATGCCTCCAGGCCGCGCCTGTGCGTCGGGATTCTATTCCTCGCGCCCATAGGCGACCACGGTTTCCACCTCGGCCTTGTCGCCCAGCACGACGCCGACGCGCTGGTGCAGTCCGGTAGCCTTGACGTCCATGATCCGCTGATAGCCGTTGCTGGCCGCGCCGCCCGCCTGCTCGACCAGGAAAGACATGGGGTTCGCCTCATACATCAGCCGCAGCCGGGCCTTGTCGGCGTAGCGATGATCGGCGGGATAGAGGAAGATGCCGCCCCGCTTCAGGATGCGATGCACATCCGCCACCATCGAAGCGGTCCAGCGCATGTTGTAATCCTTGCCCAGCGGCCCTTCGGTGCCCTGGATGCGTTCCTCTATGTAGCGCGCGATGCCAGGCGACCATTGCCGCCGACGCGCCATGTTGATGGCGAATTCGGCATTGCCCTGAGGCATCTGCATCGGTCCATCCGTCATCCGCCACGAGCCGATTTCCCGGTCCAGCGTGAATTCATAGACGCCGGTTCCGATGGTCAGCACCAGCAGCGTCTGCGGTCCGTAGATCGCATAGCCCGCCGCCACCTGCTGCGTGCCCGGCTGAAGGAAGTCCTGTTCCGTCACCTCACGGCCCGAACATTCCTCCGGCGCCTTCAGCACGGAGAAGATGGTGCCCACGCTCAGGTCGACATCGATATTGCTGGACCCGTCGATCGGATCGAACAGCAGCAGATATTCGCCTTTGGGGTAGCGATTGGGGATGCGATGGATCGTTTCCATCTCCTCCGAAGCCATGGCGGCCAGATGTCCGCCCCATTCATTGGCGTCCAGCAGCAGTTCGTTGGCGATGACGTCCAGCTTCTTCTGGACCTCGCCCTGCACATTCTCGCTACCCAGGCTGCCCAGCACTTCGCCCAGCGCACCCTTGGACACGCTGTGGCTGATCGTCTTGCAGGTGCGCGCAACGGTTTCGATCAGCAGGCGCAATTGCGGCGGGATGGCATTGGCCTCGCGCTGCTGCTCGATGAGGAAGCGGGTGAGGGTGACGGACTGCATAGGCGGTTTACTCGCTCAAGAGAATATGGCGCGCCGAACGCACGCCATGCATGGAACCAGGGAATGCCGTAGCGGCCAGACAGGCGTCGGAAAAGCGCCAATTCGTGACGCCCCTGTGACGAAGGACGACCCGTTCACGCTTCGAGACTGGCCGCGACCTCTGGCCCATGCGCGAATAGCGTGGCATCCCGCACCTGTTCCGGCGTCGGCCGGATGCCGGTATAGAGCGCGAATTGCTCGACGGCCTGCAGCACAATGACCTCCCCGCCGGAGATGATCGCCTTCCCCGCCGCCCGTGCGGCGCGGACGAACGGCGTCTCCACCGGCTGTGCCACGACGTCGAAGGCGATGTCGCAGGCGGCGATGAAGTCGGCTGGAAAGGCCAGCGCCTCGCTATCCGGCCCCTCCATTCCAAGCGGCGTCACATTGACGAGCAGGGGCGCGCCCGTATCGGGCAGGGCCGGCTGCCATGCATAGCCATATTGTTCCGCCAGCGCCCGGCCCGCCGCCTCATTGCGGGCGACGATGGTGCCCTTGTCGAAGCCCGCGTCCCGCAGCGCCGCCGCAACGGCCTTCGCCATGCCACCGCTGCCGCGCAGCAGAAAGGGCTGGGGGCTTGCGATCCGCCGCTCCAGAAGGTCGCGAACCGCCACGAAATCCGTATTATAGCCGGTGAGGACGCCCCCGTCATTGACGATGGTGTTCACGCTGTCGATGACCCGCGCCGATTCCTCCAGCCGGTCGATAAGCGGGATCACGGCTTCCTTGAAGGGCATGGAGATGGCGCATCCCCGGATGCCCAATGCCCTGATGCCGCCTACGGCCGCGGGCAGGTCCGTCGTGCTGAAAGACTTGTAAACATAGTCCAGTCCCAGCAGTTCGTAGAGCCGGTTGTGCAGGCGCGATCCCGCATTGCCGGGCCGTCCGGACAAGGACATGCACAAGCGGGTATCCCGCCCAATGGGTGGTTTCATAAGCTGATGGTCTCCTCGCGCATGGCCTAGACAGCCACCGGCATGGGATCAATGACGAGAGCGACCATCCATGCCCTTTGTCCGCCGGATCGGCGCAGGAGCGCTTATCCTCCCAGCACCGCCGGCACCAGCGCCGCGACGCAGATGCCCAGGCTCCATTGCAGGGCACGCCGCACGCGGTACCGCTCCGGCAAGGCGGTGCTCAGGACCACCAGCACCGCCAGCGAAAGCCAGAAGATCGTCTTGAACGGCGCCGCATTGCCGATCCACAGCCGTGCCAGCAGCGTCAGGGCCAGGGCCAGTCCCGAACCCCAGACGATCGCGTTCCACCCGTTGCGCAAGCGCGGTTGCCGGTAGCCGCGCCGCTCCCGCTTGCCGAGCCAGATCGAAGTGCCCGTCGCGATCACCACGCAAAGCGCTCCACCCAGCAGCAGATAGGCGATCTTCACCGGCAGTCCGCCATAATTGCCGAAATGCAGATTATAGGCCGACGCCGCCACCTGCTGTCCCGTCGCGCCGTCCGCCAGGCCGACCGTCCCCAGAAAGCGCCCGGCCTGATCGAAATTATAGGTTTCGCCATAGACCAGCCGTCGCTGCGGCAGGGCAAGCACCTGTAGCTGCTGCCCCGCGGTTCCCGGTTCGTGCATGAAGACGTAGATCGGACGCACCTCCGGAAAGCGGGCGGTCATCGTCTGCAACGCGGCCGCCACGTCCGCCAACGGGGCGGCCTTGGCATTCGGCTTGCCCTCAGCGCCGAAGATCGGCGCATAGGCCGCCTCCATGTCGCCCTTGTAGAAGCCTTGCGCCAGTCCATAGACGTTGACCGATCCCAGGCCGATCATCGCGCCGGTCAGGGCGATCGCCAGCGCGAAAGGCAGGGTCCACACTCCCAGCCTGTTATGCCAGTCCGCCAGCCCGAGGCCACCCCGGTCCCGCGCCCGCAGGCGGAAGGCATCGCGGAAGATGCGGGGATGGGCGATCAGGCCGGTCAATGACAGGGCGATGGTCATCACCCCCAGTCCGCCTACGATCGTCAGGCCGACCATGCCGGGAATGTTCAGCGTATAGTGCAGGTTCAGCAGGAATTCGGACCATCCGTTCAACTCCTTCGCAACCACCCGTCCGTGATCGTCGACATGCACCGCCTGATGGTCGGTGGTGACGGTCGTGCGGGGCAGCGCGTCGGTCGGCAGATGGACGTAGAGATGCTCGGTCGATTTCCGGTCCTTCTCGCTTGCCAGCACGGAAGCCACGGCGCGTTGCACCGCATCGGGCGCGATCCGCTGCATTTCCGGAGCATCGGGCTGCTCGGCGCGTTGCCATTCCTCGTAGAACACCGTCACCGTGCCGGTCAGGCAGACGATATAGAGCAATGCGCTTGCCAGCAGGCCGATGGCGGCATGGGCGGACAGGCCCCGTTGGACCAGCGTTTTGGACAGGCCAAGGTTCATGGCCGGACCATCCACAGCATGGCCAGACCCAGCAGGGCAGGGGCCGTCAGCAGTCCCATTTGCCGCCGCCGTTGCGGCCAGAGCAGGATCAGCATGGCCAGCACCGCCCAGAGCAGCGGCATCAGGAACAGCATCAGCACATTGCCGTCGGCCTCATGCGCGCCCAGCGCTCCGGCCGTGGCCCGCGCCGCCAGTCCCAGGATCAGCGCCACCAGCATCGCACCCGGCACGCTGAGCAGAAAGCTGACCATCCGCCCGCCGATGCGCAACGGCTCCTGTCCTTCCGGCAGCATATGGGCGCGGCGGTTGGAGGCGCCGGTCTTGCCGGGTGGCGCGGTCGCGGCGGCAAGGGCCAGGCAGCAGAAGGCCATTGCCAGCGCGGCCAGCGTCACCATGGCAACGCCCCAGGCGCCTGCTCCCGCCATTCCCATCGCCAGGGCAAAGGCGAGCAGCCCCCAGGCAGCAGCGTTGAGCGGAGCCGATCGTAGCGCCTTGCCCCATGAGAAGCGCAGCAGGCATACCGCCGCCGCCGCCAAAAGCGCGCTGGTCCAGAGCAAAAGGGAAGGCTGGTTCACCATCATCCTCAATAATCGAAGCGCAAGGTGCCCATTACGCTGCGCGGAGCCGCGTAAAAGGCCTGGCCCCACATCAGGCTGCCCAGATATTTGCTGTCGGTCACATTACGCACATTGATGCTGGCGGTCAGCCGGTCGATGGGCTTGATGCTGGCCATCAGGTCCAGCACCGCATAATCCTTCTGCCGGATGTCGCGGCCGACCGTGCTGTCGAGGGTGCTGATGTCGCTCTGCCACCGGAACTGCGCGCCCAGCTTCAGGTCGCGCCACTCGGGAATATGATAGGTGCTGGCAAGTTTCAGCGACTGACGCGGCACGTAGGTGCGGGCGCGGTTCCCGGCCTGATCCTCGATCTTGAGGCCCGTATAGCCGCCGCTTACCGACCAGCGGTCCGTCACGCGGCCGGTCAGCTCGATCTCGAAACCCTTGGCAGTGGTGTCGACGCCCGCATAATAGACGGCGCCCACCTGCCCCGGATCGCCCGCGCCGAACACGCCGGCCTGCTCCGCGAGGTTCTTCTGCTTCGCGCGGAAGAGCGAGGCGCTGGCATAGAGCCGCTTGTCGAACCATTCGCTCTTGATGCCGCCCTCCATGCTGCTGCCCTTGGCAGGATCGAGCCGGCGGTTGGCGATGTCGACCTTGTCCTGCGGATTGAAGATGTCGGTGTAGCTGGCATAGAAGCTGATGTTGGACGTGGCGTCGAACACCAGGCCCAGATAGGGGCTGACCGCGCTGTTCTTGCGATACTGGTCGGTGCCGTAGGATGCGCCGGTGGTCTTGAGCCAGAAGGCGCTGGCGCCGACGACTGCCTTCAGCCTGTCGGCCAGATTGGCGTGCAATGCGCCATAGGCCCGCGTCAGCCGGTCCGTCACCTCTTCCTCCAGGCTTTCCTGCGTGAAGTCGGGTTCGATCAGCGTGGTGCGGTTGAACGCCCATTGGGCAACAGCGGGGTAGGCGACGGCAGCCAGCCCGCTTTGCTCATATTCGCGGCCGTCGGTCCTGCCGGTGGAGAGGCCGAAGGCGAGTTGATGCTCGCGCCCGAACAGCGTCACTGGGCCGGAAGCGTAGAAATCGCCCAGATACTGGTCGGACGGGGAGCGATATTTGCCCGCCATCCCCGTCACGCCGACGCCCGTCGCCGCATCGGGATAGCCATAGGCGTAAAGCAGTTCCGCCCCCGAACTGCGATGATTATAGGTGAAGCGGCCGCGGGCGTTCCAGCCATTGCCGAAAGCATAGGCCAGTTCCGCCCACGCGCTTTCGTCGCTGACGTTCCAATAGGTCCAGTCGGCCGAAGTGCTGGCCGAACGCGGATAGGCGATCCGATCGCTATTATCGTCGAGCAGCGGCAGCGCGCCCCACAACACGCCGTCCGCGTCATTGTCCTGCCGGGTATAGCCGGCCGACGCCCTTAATTGCGGCGTGATCTCCCAATCCAGGATCGCGCCATAGACGTTGCGGTCGACATGATTGTAGCGGAGGTGGCTGTCCCTGTCCTCATGGGCGAAGATCAGCCGTGCCGACAGTGTGCCCGACGCATTCAACGGCCCCGAAATATCGGCTTCCACACGGCGGTCGTCCCAGCTTCCCAGCATGGCGGAGAGGGAGGCCTGCAATTCCCTGGTCGGCTTCTTGCGGACATAGTTGATCGTGGCGGACGGATTGCCGACCCCGGTCATGATCGCATTGGCGCCGCGAACCGCCTCGACATTCTCGAACAGGATGGTGTCGAGGTCCCCGAACTGGATGCCCCAGCGCAAGGGCAGGCCGATGCCGTCGACCTGGAAATTGGTGATGTCGAACCCCCGCGAATTATAATAGGTCCGGTCGGTCTCCACCCGCTCCACATTGATGCCGACCATCTGGGTCAGCAGGTCGTTCACATTGGTCAGCGCGAAATCCTGGATTCGTTCGCGGTCGACGACGGTGATCGACTGCGGCGTTTCGCGCAGCGTCAGGGCAAGGCCGGTGGCCGATGCATTCTCATCCGTGATCGTGCCCGTGACGACGATATTGTCTGCCTCCGCCAGCACGTCGGCCTGGGCGGGCGACGCCCAGCAAGCGGCAAGGACAGGGGTGAGCAGAACGGAACGGAAAGCGATGGACATGCGGACGGACCCTTTTTCTTGCCGGATGCAGCCGGCAGAAAGGGCCTTATTACTCATAATAATGCAAGTCAATCGCAATAAATATACGGATATGAGCCATGCGCCTCCCTCGCAGACGGCGCTGCGGGTGGAATGCCGTGCCTGCCGCACGGCAATCCGCCCGCACGATTCACTTCGCCCTGGCGGCGGTCACGATGATCTCGACCTTGTAATCGGGGCTGGCGAGCTTCGCCTCGCCCGTGGCGCGGGCGGGTGCTTCGGCATCCGCGATCCACGCATCCCACACCGCGTTCATCTCGGCAAAGTCGTTCATGTCCGCCAGCCAGATCTGCGCCCTCAGCATATGGTTCCTGCTGCTGCCCGTGCGTTCCAGCAGGGCGTCGATCTCGGCCAGCACGGCCCGGGTCTGCGCCGTGACGCTCTCGCCGGGCGCGCCGATCTGCCCCGCCAGATAGATGGTGTCGCCATGAATGACGGCCTCGCTCATGCGCGGGCCGCGATCGATGCGGGTGATGGTCATGGGAAAGGCTCCTTTTCGGTTATGAATAGCGGCTGATCGCAAGATCGGCGGTTTCGATCCGGGGCCTGCCCCCGCCGATGATGTCCGCGATCACATGCCCCGACCCACAGGCCATGGTCCACCCCAATGTGCCATGCCCGGTGTTGAGGAAGAGGTTCGGGACTTTCGTCGCCCCGATGACCGGCGTGCTGTCCGGCGTCATCGGCCGCAGCCCGGACCAGAAGCTGGCGCCGCCCAGATCGCCTGCGCCCGGAAAGAGCGAACCCACCGAATATTCCAGCGTATCACGCCGCGCCCTGGGCAGCCCTTTGGAATAGCCCGACAGTTCCGCCATGCCGCCCACACGAATACGGTCGCCCAGGCGCGTGATCGCAACCTTGTAGCTTTCGTCGAGCAGGGTCGACACCGGCGCCCTTGCCTCATCGACGATCGGAACGGTGATCGAATAGCCCTTCACCGGATAGACCGGCAGCCTGATCCCCAGCGGGGCCAGCAGCAGCGGGGAATAGCTGCCCGTCGCAACAAGATAGGCGTCGGCCACGACACGGCCCCTGTCGGTTTCGACATGGCTGACCTTTCCATTGTCGACGGCGATCCTTCCGATAGTCCGTCCGTTGAGGAAGGTCACGCCCTTCGCCTTCGCCATGTCGGCCAGCGCGTTGGTGAATTTGAAGCAGTCGCCGGTTTCGTCATTGGGAAGCCGCAGGCCCCCGGCCAGAGGCGCGCCGCTGCCTGCCAGCCCCGGTTCCGCCGCGATGCAGCCTGCCGCATCCAGCACTTCGAAAGGCACTCCGTCCGCCTTCAGCACGGCGATGTCCTTCGCGATGCCGTCAAGCTGCTTCTGCTCGCGGAAAAGCTGCAAGGTGCCTCGCGACCGCTCGTCATAGGCGATGCCGGTTTCGCGCCGCAGGTCGATCAGCCGGTCACGGCTATATTCGGCCAGGCGCACCATCCGGCTCTTGTTGATGGCATAGGCGCGTTCGTTGCAATTGCCCAGCATCGCCACCATCCAGCGTAGCATGGCCATGTCCATCCGCGGCCGCAGGATCAGCGGGGCGTGCTTCATGAACAGCCAGCGCAGCGCCTTCATCGGTATCCCCGGCGCAGCCCAGGGGGAGGCATAGCCGGGCGAGATTTCTCCAGCGTTGGCGAAGCTGGTTTCCAGCGCCGGCCCGTCCTGCCGGTCGATCACCGTCACTTCATGCCCGGCCTGTGCCAGATACCAGGCGGATGTGACGCCGATGACGCCGCTGCCCAGAATGGCGACCCTCATATGGCGACTTTCATGGCGTGATGCTCCGCTTGTGCCGGATCGCGGCCACCCCGTACGGAGCGGTGATAGCGATGCCCGAGCTGTGTCAGTATTTCATAGGCGATGGTGCCGGCGTCGGCGGCGACCTGATCCACGGTCTGATGAGGCCCCAGAAGTTCCACCAGGGCGCCAGGATAGAGGAGCGCATCGGGCACGTCGGTCACGTCCAGCGTGATGCTGTCCATCGAAACCCGTCCCGCTATCGGCGCGCGATGGCCGTCGATATAGGCGGAGCCGCCGTTGCTCAGGTGGCGAGGCCAGCCATCGGCATAGCCCACGGCGACCGTCGCGATCTGCGTCGGCCGCTCGCAACGGTGGGTGAGGCCATAGCCGACGGCAGCGCCCGCCGGGATGTTCCGCAACTGGATGATCCGCGCGTCCAGCGAGACCACCGGCCGCATCTCCCGGCGCTCGCCCTGCGGCGCTCCGCCATACAGCGCGATCCCGGCGCGGACGATGTCGAAATGATCGGCGGGCAGGAAGCTTCCGCCGCTATTGTCCAGCGAGCGCGGCACGCCGGGGAAATTCATGCTGAATGCATCGAATTTCCGGCGTTGCATCGCGTTGGAGGGGGCATCGGGATCGTCGGCGCAGGCGAGGTGGCTCATCAGCAGGCGAAGGTCGATGCCCTCCAATCTTTCCCGCTGGGCCAGCAGAATGGCGACCTCCTCGGGCGGAAGGCCGAGCCTCGACATGCCGCTATCCACCTGCAACGCAGCGGGCAGGGTCCGCTCCAGCGTGCGTGCCGTCCTGGCCCAGCGCCCGATCTGGTCGAGCGAGTTCAGGACCGGAATGGCGCCGATGGCTGCGCACTCGCCTTCCGCGCCTGGTTGCAGGCCGTTGAGGATGAACAGCGCCATTCCATCGCTCAGAATGGGTCGGAGCGCCATGGCTTCGCTGAGATGCGCGACGAAGAAGTGTCGGCACTCGGCACCGATCAAGCTGCGCGCGACGAGGTCCGCGCCCAGGCCGTAACCGTCCGCCTTGACCACGCCGGCAACGGTGGCGGGGGCGACCTGCCGCTGGATCGTGCGGTAGTTTTCGACGAGTGCATCAAGGTCGATGCGAAGCACGGCTCCGGCGGTATCGATGGACTGCATATGTGCCCCCTTTTGAAGGGAGGGTAACGCGGCGCTTGGTAAAAATGCTCTCAAATGACCGCAGGATCGTCTAATGTGACGGGATAATTGAACGATCCTTCGCAAGGAATGGAAAAAATGGCAGAATCGCTGGATGCCGTGGACCGCTCGATCATCCGCCTGCTGCGGCTCAATGCGCGGCGTCCCAATTCGGAGATCGCGGCGGAGATCGGCCTGTCCCCATCGGCCTGTCACCGGCGCATCCGGATGCTGGAGGATGCCGGCGTGATCCGCGGTTATACCATCGTGACCGCACCGATGGAAAAGGAGGGCCGCGCCGTCGATGTCCTTGTGCAGGTGACGCTCGACCGGCAGACGGAGGATTATCTCGCCCGTTTCGAACATGCCGTGCGGCAATGTCCTGAAATCCGGGAATGTTTCCTGATGACCGGTGGCGTTGATTACTGGCTGCGCGTCGAGACCGAGAGCGTGGCCGCCTATGAAGCGATCCACAGCGAAATCCTCTCCCGCATGCCGGGCGTCACCCGGATCAACAGCAGCATCGCCATGCGCGATGCGCTGCGGCCCAGGAAAGCGGCGCGGCGCTAAACCCGCCTGGCTATTGCGCCTGCTGCCCATCCCATGCCAACGGCCAGCATCATCGCGACCAGACCATAGGCGAAGGGCCATTGTTCCGCCGCGACAGCCATGAAGCGTTCGAAGCCCGACTTGCGGACGGTGATGTCGCGCACGGCGGCGGCCACCACGCGGCCATCCTGCACGAGGAAGGTTTCCGCCGTATAGTCGCCGACGATCACACGCGCCGAAAGCGGCAGCCGCGCCCTGTAGAGCACGCCGTCGGTGATCTCCACCGTTCCCGGCCGCTCGACATAGAGCCCGGCCCGTTCCCTGAGGTCGATCAGCCCCTTCTGGAACCGGTCCAGCTCCGCGCTGTCGTTGAGCGAGGAAGGGGAGAGCTGGAGCTTGTCCACGCCCATTTCATAGATCGCCGCCGTTCGCTCATCGACCACCTTGTCGACCGGTCGGGACGATGCGATGGCGTAGAAACTGGGCGCTGACCGGAAGCGCGCGCTGTCGGCATTGACCCAGATGCCGGCCACCTTCTGCTTTTCCCGCATCGTGATCGACTGGTCCGGACCCTTCAGCACGACCATGATGTCCGGCGGCTTGCTGGGCCGACGCTCATCGGGATAGACGATGGCGCCGAACAGCAGCAGGTCAGCGCCGGTGAAGCTATATTGTATTTCCACCTCGCGCTGGGACACGTCAGGCACCAGCATCGGTTCGTCCGCCGCCGTCAGCAGCAACAGGGCCGGCGGCAGGGCCAGAAGCGCCCGCCGCCTCACCGGATCTCCACCGTGTAGATTTCGTCGGGCCGAAAGCCCAGCCCCAGCGCCATGCGTGCCGCCACCAGCAGCACGATCGCGGCAAGCAGGATGCGCAGATATTCCGGCCGGATCGTCATCGAAAGGCGCGTTCCCACCTGCGCTCCGGTGACGCTGCCGATCAGCAGCAGCAGAGCCAGCACCAGGTCGACCGCATGGGTCGTCATGGCGTGCATCATCGTCGTCGCCATGGTGACGAACAATATCTGGAACAGCGATGTGCCGACGACGGACTGGGTCGTCATGCCCAGCAGGTAGAGCATCGCCGGAACCAGGATGAAGCCGCCGCCCACCCCCAGCAACATGGTGAGGATGCCCGTCGCCATGCCCAGCAGCAGCGGCGCCAGCGGGGAAATATACAGCCCGGACCGATAGAAGCGCCACCGCATCGGCATGGCCGCCACCAGCGGATGGTGCCGCCTTTTGCGGGCCTGAATCTTCCGCCCGGTCTTGAGCGCGATCAGCGCCTGGATGGACTCCTTCGCCATCAGCGATCCGATGCCGCCCAACATCAGCACGTAGAGGATGCCGATCACCGTGTCGATCTGGCCGATGGCCTGAAGCAGGCGGAAGATCAGCACGCCGAGGCCGGCGCCCACCACGCCGCCGGCGATCAGCACGCCGCCCATGCGGAAATCGACCGTTCCGCGCGACATATGGGTGACGACCCCCGATACGCTGGCGCCCGTCACCTGGCTCGCCGCCGAAGCGGCCGCGACGGTCGGCGGAATGCCGTAGAAGATCAGCAACGGCGTCGTCAGAAATCCGCCGCCTACCCCGAACATGCCGGAGAGCAGGCCCACCACGCCGCCCAGGGCGATGATGACCAGCGCATTCACCGACAGGTTGGCGATGGGCAGATAGAGATCCATGCGCTTCCTGGGTTAAGCGCAATATGCGGAGAGATAAAGGCGCTCCCGCTTAAAAATCAGCGCCCAGCGTAACGGCCGGGCCGGACGGCGGTGCCGCGCGCCCCGCAATCCGTTCCCGCCATTCGATGCTCAGCCTTGCGCTCACCGGCCTGAGCGGCAGGCGGACCTGCAATTCCGGCCCGATGTCCAGCCGCTCGACCTGCGGCTGCGCGCCGCCGGAAAGGCTCGCGCCGATCCGCATGGGCGAATGGCCTAGCGGCGACAGCAGCGACATCTTGCCATCGACGAACAGGTCGTGAGAGCGGAAGCCGACCATGCCGCCCTGGGCATAGGCTTCGACTTCCAGCGAGGGCGCCACCGGCGTCGGCCCGAAACCGCCTGCCGCCAGCACGGCATGGGCGTTGCGCCCGCCCTTGCCCAGTGCAATCCGTCGTTCCGCCGCTAAGCTGACCGGAATGGTGCGCGCCGGTTGCCATGCGATACCGAGCGCGCCTTCCGGAGATGCCGGTTCGTTCAGCGCGGCACTGGCTCGCGCATAGGCGGCCGCCCGGCTCGATGAGCGCGGGGTCAGGTCGAAATCGAGGCGTAGGCCCGCCTGCGATCCGCCCAGCCTGCCGCCCGTCACGGCATCGGCGCGGGTCGTGCTTCCGTCGCGCCAGAGCAGCCAGGCGCTGCCATGCCAGCGGGCGTCGCTTGCGGATGGCGTGGAAGCGAGGGGCAAGGCTGGCGCAGGATTGTTCGATGGAACGATGTGACCGCCACTCTGGTCCTGTGCTGCCGGCGCCGCCTTCTCTTCGATGGACAGAAAGGCGGCGTTCGCGTTTGTCCTTCTCCCAAGGCGTCGAGAGTCCTTGAATATAGGGCGCTGGATGGCGGCAGGCTGGCGCTTTTGCGGCATTTCACCGAACCAGGCCGGTGCGTCATGCCCCGTTGCGGCTGCGGGGTCCTTCTTCTTCGAATAGGCGGTGGGGTGAAAACGCCCCTCGCCGTCAATTTCCCTCTCCATTTGGGGAAGATCACCCTCCGGACCTGCCAGACGGATCGCGACCCAACCCGCCATCACGAGGACGAAGAAGCGGAGCGGGCGCCCCGTGGCGGCTTCGCTCACCCCGGAAAATCCAGCTCGGGAAAGCGATGATGCGTCTTGTCCCAGGTCAGCGGCTTGCCGAACAGCGATTGAAGATACAGGAACATGGCGCGACGGGCGGCCATCATCGCGATGATGTTGGCGATCAGCGTGCGCGGTATCGCCCCCAGCCCGAAGGCCCAGCCATAAGCCATGCCCGAGAAAATCGCGCGCATCGCCATCCGCCAGCTCATGAAGCCGAAGTTGAGCCACAGCAGGGCTTCGACCACTGGCGTGGGTCTGGGCACGGGAAAGGCGCTGAACAGGCTCCCGGCAAGCAGCACGCCCCAGAGCAGCAGCGCCAGATAGGCGGTGAACAGGACGAAGGCGGAAAGCGCCGCACCCCGATCCCGCATCCGCATCCACCATTCGGCGGGGCCGCCCTGCCAGCCCATGCGATCCCATCCGGCAAGCGAGATGCCGACCATCCAGCGCGCCTTCTGCTTGACGGCATCCGTTAGATTGTCCGGGAAATATTCCTTGGTCGCGACAAGCTGGCCCTCACCGTCGCGCATGCGGACGAACACGCCGCGCCCGCCCATATTGCTGATACGCAGGCCGACCTCATAATCCTCGGTCAGCGATTCCGGATCGAACGGTCCGCCATTGGCCGGATTCACAAGCCTTTCCAGCATTTTCCGCTCGAATGCGCAGGCCACGCCGGCCGAGGGCATGGATGCACCCATGGCCTCGCGCACGGTCAGGAACTTTCCATGGCTTTCCGCGAACTCGTCACAGTAATGATTGGCTATGGCCCTCGACCACCAGCCGCCCTGGCCGGGCAGGGGCAGGACCGGGAGTTGAACGAGCTGGAACCGGTCCGTCATCAGGTCGAACAGCCTGATCTCGTCGCGATGGACGACATCTTCGCATGTGGTTGCGGTTGTAAACAGGTTGGCAACGCAATCCTGCGTAGGTTCGGGGATTATGGCCAAACACGACACACACATCGATCGCGCCAGCGGAACAAAGCCTGCTTACCTGTATGCGGGCTTCAGCTCGCAAGGGCAGCGCGACGGGCATAGCAGCGAACGTCAACTTACCTATGGTCGCAATTACGCCGACCAGAACGGTTGGGCAGTCGTTGAGGAACTGACAGACGAGGCGAAGAGCGCGTTTAAGGGCGCGAATCGAGAAGAGGGTTCGGCGCTCCACGCTTTCGAGCAGAAGGCTCGCGAAGGGCATTTCCAAAATGGTGCAGTCTTGGTCTGCGAGAACGTGGATCGGTTATCCCGTCAGGGAGCCAAGGCAGCAGCAAAGTTGATTTGGGCGCTCAATGACGCCGGGGTCGATGTTGCGACGTATCACGATGGGCACCTCTATAAATCAGGCGTCGACACCGACATGATGGACCTGTTCAGCGTCATCATCAAGGCGTCGGTCGCGCACGAGGAAAGCGTTAAAAAATCGAAGCGGTCGAATGCCGGTTGGTCGCGTATTCACACCGCAATCGCCAACGGGGATAAGACCGCATACAGCAGGCAGTGCCCTTCATGGCTTGATATCAAGGATGGCCTTTACGTTGCGAACGAGCATCGAGCAGCAATCGTTCGGCAGATATTCGATTGGTATGTGAACGGGATCGGGAGCCTCACGATCATCGACCGTTTGAACGCCATGGGCGAGAAAAGCTGGTCCATCGAAAAGCGGTATAAGGACACGAAGCACTGGACGCCTCGCTACTTACATAAGCTGCTGACCAGTCCGGCGGTTATGGGCGAGTATGTGACGCTTCGAGGCGAGGTACTATCGACGGATTATTATCCGCAGATTATCGACGCTGACACATTCCACAAGGCATTGGCAGTTCGCAAGGATCGGACAACGCTTGGTGGGGACGAGCGTAAACGCGCACAGAACCTGTTGTCAGGCATCACCAAATGCGGGCATTGCGGCTACGGCGCGGTCATCCAGCGGCGCACCATGACCAATAAATCCAAGCCGCCGCGCCACTATTCCTGGCTGCGCTGCAATGATGCGCGATACAAGGAAAATGCCTGCACTAACGGCACGGTAATTCACTATTCTGTTGTTGAACGAACCGTGTTGGATGAGATGCTTCCGCTTATTGCGGAGAACCGAAACATTAGCAGTGCGCTTGCTACGTTCGACCGCCAGATTGCAGAGGCGCAGCACAAGCTGGACGCTCAACAGAAGCAGTTGGACAATATCATTGAGGCCATTACGGAGGGGATCGCACCGAAGGCGCTCAAAGCGCGGTCAGCGAAGGTAGAGGACGAAATTGAAATCCTGACGGTCGAAATAGCCGACCTTAGGCGACAACGCGGTGTCCAAGCCGCGAAGCCTGACAAATCCACTGACACTCGCGCAATCGACTTGCTGCGCGATCAACTTGAAAGTGAGGATGAGGAAGTCCGTTTCGATGCACGGACCCGAACCAATGTCGCGCTTCGTCGCCTCATCGAGAAGATCGAAATCTATTCCAACGGCACCTTCAAAATCGGGTTGGGCGGCGGGGCATGGTACATGTTCGATGAAACAGGGACGATGCTGGAAGGCGCGTGGGAACCCTGCGATCCTATAGCGGGCTGAGGAAATAAAGTTAGTTATCTAAGCCCATTGGCATGTTGCAAAGATGGCACATCGAAACATTCTTATCATTTTGGTGTAATTTGTAGGTTGCCCATTAATTCTCGGGCGCTATTCAGCGCGCCGGGTCGCACAAGATTTTGTGCAATTAAATTAGGGGGTTATTTTGAAGAAAGTTCTGTTCGCAGCCGTCGCTTTGGCCGCTGTCTCCGCTCCTGCTTATGCTCAGGAAGAATCGAACTTCGGCGGCGCAAAAGTGGGCGCTTTGGTCGGTTATGACAAGGTCCGTCTCAGCTTGGATGGCGAGCATGGTTCCAAGGATGGGTTTCTTTACGGCCTAACCGCTGGCTATGATTTCGATCTTGGCACGGCTGTCATTGGTCTCGAAGGCGAAATCTCGGACTCCACCACGAAAGAGCGCGAAACCGATCTTCTGGAAGTTGGTGATGCAGCCTCGCTTCGTGCTGGGCGTGACCTCTACATCGGTGCTCGCGTTGGCTTCCCGGTGTCTCCCACCGTCATGATTTACGCCAAGGGCGGCTACACCAATGCCCGCTTCAAGGCGAAGTATGACGATGGCGTTGACGTCTATAGCGCTGGCAAGAATCTGGACGGCTATCGGGTTGGCGCTGGCGTCGAGTTCTCGGTTGCCAAGTCGTTTGCTCGCGTTGAATATCGCTACAGCGACTATGGCAGTGTCGAAATCGATGACTTCGACACGGGCATCAAAGCGAAGCGCCATCAGGTTGCAGTGACCGGCGGCTTCCGCTTCTAAAAATTGTCCAGGCGATCACAGTCTGCCTGGAGTCCTCACTAGGGCAGGAGATTAATCTCCTGCCCTTTTTTGTGCTTGAATGTTCATCATAGCGGCAATGTCATTTGCCGGGTGTCGTGGATCGTTGGTGGACGTTCCATAGCAACGATGATCGACTGCGCTAACTCGACGGCAGCTTGCTCGCGCAGACGTTCGTTAGGAGCCGTGAGCGCGACACGCGCCCATGCGGGAGCGTGGAGGAGGGTCTGGGCGAGCCAAAGAGAATCAGGCTGGGTCATGTGCGGAAAATGGAACAAACAAGGAACATGGGCAAGAGGCTTGCGACGAAGGGAGACGCTGTTAGTGGTTACGGGGGCGTAAGGGGGACATGTCTGATGATGCGGCGAAGCAAATATGATCTCGCGGTCGAAAAGGGCTTTAACGTTCCTCGCCCTTTGTTGGTCGACTTCTGCTTTCCGCAATCATTCAGCCGTATGGACTTCGAGGCGAAGCTGCGGACAAGAAGGACCAGCGCGACCGCCAAAGCGTTCGTTGTCTCGATCATCTATGCAGCGGTGCTGGCGTTCATTGGCGCGTCGACTCTCGCTCCTGATGCGCTTGACAATCCGTGGGATAACAAGTTCGGGCTATTTTCCTTTTTCGCGCTCCCGTTTTGGATCATCTACTCGATTGTCAAATGGCGGGCACACAATGCGCTCGACAATGATGAGGAAGTTCGACGGCTTGCCGCCTACGACTCAGCAAGGGCTGCTTGGGAGGCTGAATGTAATGACTGGATGGAAAGCCAGCTAGAGACTGGTCTCGTCTATTGGCAGGAAAAGCGCGGTGTCGCTTTTGAACATGCCCTCATGCGGTTGCTCCAGAAGCGCGGATGCGAAGTTGAAACGACAAAGGTGACGGGCGACGGTGGTGTTGACCTCATCGTGAAGATGGGCAGCACCGTGATGTGGTGTCAGTGCAAGGGACATGCGAAGCCCATCTCCGTTGCGGCGATCCGTGAAATTGCCGGTGTTTGTAGCCGCGCCGTTGCTCAACCGGCCATCTTTGCTGTAAATGGTTTTACGAAGCCCGCACAGGATACGGCAAAGGAACTCGGCGTCCAGATATTCGACGCTCATCACATTGTGGCGCTCGCTCATCGGTCCACTTTGACCGATGTTCCTGAGAGTGCGCCGAAGACTGTTTATAGAAGCTATTAAGCCGAGTGACTTACTTATGGTAAAGCCCGCCGGGTAAGCGACGGGCTTTATATCATCGGTCTCGGTTCAGAAATGCAATCCATTCCTCACAACCAGCTAACCAAGCAGCAATCGCCTGCGCGCAAGGATCATCGCTTTCCTGAAGTGCATCTGCATCGCCGGTCATAATCTTAAGCTGTTCTTCGGCTGACATCGGGGTGGGCTGGAGTTCGATCATCACAGCACCTCCCTTATCCACATGCGAACGTTGGTTCGAACCAGCGCAGCTTCCTCCATGAATTCACGCGAGAGCAGCTTGCCAGAGCGATGTTCGATCTGACCGGCACGCAAACGAAGCAAGTAGGTAGGCATGTAGGAGCCGTCGGTCAGTCCCCCGCATTCAAGGGCTTCGATGGCGAGAGAGGCCATGCGGATCGTATCGCTCTCATAGAGCGGCTCATTAAGGCCGATTGCGAAGCCCCAGCAATCCACGCGCTTTTTGCCGCCCTTGCTCGTTCGATCTGTCGCAAATGTTGGGATGGCATAATAGTCCAGGCTCATCTCATCGAGGTGGAACTGAACAGCCTCTTTGCTGCTGGCTTCATATTCAACATAGAGCAGCGTGGTTCTAAGATGGTCAGCAGACGAATGACCATCATCCCAATCTGAGAAGCTGAAATAATCTGTGCGGCCCTTAGAAAGCTGGTTCTCTTGAACCGCATCCAAGACATCAAACATTGTGTAGGGGATCGCATCATGTGCATTACGTGGCGCGATGATGACATTCTCAGGCTTGGCAGTCGAGGTAGCCTTGATGAACTGAGTGAGAGTAAGGTCGATCATAGTGTAACTCCGGTTAGTTGCTTTCCAGAGCTATTTACCCGATCAGCGTCAGAAACA
Source organism: Sphingobium sp. 22B (assembly GCF_001580035.1). NCBI lineage: Bacteria > Pseudomonadati > Pseudomonadota > Alphaproteobacteria > Sphingomonadales > Sphingobiaceae > Sphingobium > Sphingobium sp. 22B. Next base: position 18,004 of record NZ_LTAB01000028.1, read on the forward strand.
GGGTCTTATGAATAATGACATAAGGACCGTGTGGCTATATAGTTAAATACGAGGCAAGTAAGGCTTTCCAATATTTACTTGTGGCTTAGATGGTGTTCGATTGCCTAACTCCGCAATCGGACATCAACCTTCGAGACTGTCGTGCCAGTCGCCCCTACTGTCGATCAAATCGCACATCGCTTCCCAATCGGGTGCAACAGCGTGCTCGTTCTTTGTGTAGCTGGGAAAGATGCCTCGCGCCGCATTCTCGGCAATCATGAGGCCGCGACTAATAGCTCTGCTGGTGAGAATTTTTAGAGCGTGGCGATCCTCTATGTCCCCTTCGCCTTCGAAGCGAGAACTGTAAGTTGAACTGAGTTCAGCGATCGAGCCAATCTGATACAGTTTCAATTCAGGAAATTGTGCCTTTACCAGAAGGCATTTCATATATCGAAATAGGCTGTTCGTATCTCGCTTTCTGCCATGTAATCCATATTTCGGCGGTTGAGGCGTGAGGTAGCTCAGCTTCTCCTTATACGGTGCGAGCGCATGTTCAAGATGCTGAGCCATCTGAGCCTTAGTTAGGCTAAGTGGGATCGCCACTATCGCACTAGGTTGTTGCCCCTGCTTGCTCCACCTTTCATTGATGTATTCTGCGCCCCTCATGAGCAGAGTTTCGAGCTGTGCTGGATTCTCCCGAAACAGTACGTCGATAACTCCGACCCTTGGCTGCTCGCCTTGGTATCCGAAAAACCTAAAGCCTTTATCCAGCCACCAATCGTCAAACGTGATCCTTTGAATGTCGCCGAGATCGTCAAAGACGGCGAGCACGTCAGCGAAGTCGGCAGGCAGTCGCGCCTGATCTGAGTCTGTCAGTGTACCGGCGCGGTGCTTTCGGGCCAATTCATAGCTGGGGCTGAAGACCAGAAATTCGAACCAAAGCCTGCAATACACAACCTCATTGATCGTCACCCAGCGCTCGCCGTTGCGGAGATATTTGCGACGCTCAAGGTTCATTTCAGGCATAAAGGTTATCTCGTTTCGTAAGAAATGATCTTGATAATCACGTATCAGGACAACTCACGCTTATCAATTCCTCACCACGAAGCAACGACGCCTCGTTGGAAAAAAGGAGTTGAAGATATGACTGACGTAAATGTGACTGCGAACACCAAAATTGATGCCAATGTCGAAGCCGGTGCCGCCTATGAACAAAGCCTTGCAGATGTTCGGACCGAACTCGGTAAAGCCCAAGGAACCTACAAGAAGCTGCGTGGCCATCGCGCACTTGGAACTGTAGTTGCTACCAGCTTCAAGGGCGGCATGATGTTCCTGAAGTCAAGTGCGGATGTTCAGGCACTCATTCTGTCACAGCATCAGGTGAATATGAATGGCGAGGTTAATCGCTTCTCGCCTTGGATCGCCGCTTCTTGTGGTGAAGAAGACCTCAACGGCGAGAAGGTTCAGGCCATTGATGGGAAGGAATATCCCAAGTGGGTGCCTGACGCGAACATGAAGCGTTACTTCCACACCATGGAAGGCTTGGTTGCTGCCGGCTTCGATGAGAGCAGTGACATCACGTCAATGGTTGACTGGATTATGAAGCAGGGTGGGTCGCAGTCTATCGTCAAGAATCGGCAGAAGGCAGCTAATGAAGCCAGCAAGCCTGATCGTGAGAAGAAGGAAAAAGCAGCACGCGAACTTTATCTCAAGGATGGTCCTTGTGCGGCTATCGATATTGACACGAATGCGATCAAGCTGGGAGACGTGAAGCAGTTTTTCACGCTGTTGGTCGAAAAAGGCGAAGGTGGTTCGTTCATCGTTCGCGGTGTCGGTGAAACGGATGCTTCGGCCAAACTGAAGAAGTTGGCTGAGACCGCCTATCCTCAGTTGAAGCTAGAAGCTGATGCTTACGAGAAGGCACTTGCTACTGTCCGCGCCGAACAAAATGGCATCGCGTCTGGCACGGTCAACATGCCGTCGGGAATGAAGAATGCGAAGGCTGCCAAGCAGCCCGTCGAGCAGAACTAATAGCTCTGGGGTGGTCAAGGTGGCCACCCCATATGAAAGGACAATCGATTATGATCACTGAACTTCATCGCGCGGCTGCACGTCATGCCCTCATCCCCCTCAACAATGATCATGAATTTTATCACAAGGCTGATGTGCTCAGGCGAACATTTCCTCAGTCTGTTCTGGACGCAATCAAGTCCGAAAAAGCGGAGGCCGATCAATATAATAAGGATGCCGACGAGGCCGGTGGGGCGATACTGACACCGGAAGCAGGTGCCTATTGGGAAGAGGTCCAACTACTCATTAAACGCGGGAAAGCTGCTCAGGCGCGAGGCGACAAGCAGGCTGAGAAGGAAATCAGCATGGCGTCGGAGCGACTTCTTGAAGCATTTGATGAGCGGGTGCCCAATCACGATAAGCCCAAATTCATTCGTCTGGACCCTCAGCGCCACAGGGACACATGGGACGACAGGTGGAAATACATCGAATTTCCTGCGCCCTTGTTGAACGAAAATTCGGCATCGGCCCATCGAATTCCTTCAACAAACAACTACGCCCAGCGGTCAGTGCTGGCTGCTCTCGGTCAACCGCAAGTCGATGAGGCTATATTGACCAAGGTTCGCGAGCAGGGCGTGAAGCTGAGAAAGAAGATGCTAGAACTCAGGGGAGAGGCGACCCTGAAAGCTATTCAAAAGTTGGACAAGCAGTTCACCAGCCCCAAAGAGCGGAAAAAGCGGTCTGAGAGGCGCGAAGAGATTCACGCTCAGATGGGGCAGGGTGTAAAACGGCCAGAGCTAACAGCGATGGAAGAGCTGTTTGATATGGCCCGTCCTGTGCATTCCGAGCACGAGCCCGAAGTTGAGCCGGATCGCGAAGACGGCGATCTGGAGGCTCTTCGCGAACAATGGATACGCGAGAATGGTTCTGACTATCTCTGAATGACAGCGATGAAGGGGCTTGCGGGTTTGCCATCTGCGAGCCCCGCGTCTGCCCAGCCGCTTTTCCTCGGCGCAGCCATAACCCCTCCCATTCTGTCCTGAGCGAAGCGAAGGCACAAGCGCAGCGTTGGCTGTCCGCAGGACAAATGGCGGCGTCGCAGACGATAGTTCTGGCGAAGCAGCCAGAACAAGTAATTCAGGGAAATCACGCCAGGACGTGAACGACGGCTTTGGTGGCTACGCGACTGAGCGGAGACGCCAAAGGCGGCGAGAACGCCTAGGCGTCAAGCTCTGGTATTATGATATGGATAGCTCTTTGTATGCGATACATATCTACTATCGTAGATATGGCTCTTATAAAATGCTGTTCATGTCGTAATGCCGGAGCGCCGTTATCTGTTTATGGGTCTTATAAAATTCCGACCAGAACATCACTTTTATATCGCCCCTCAAAGTCAACCTGTTGTATAAATAAAACTGTGAACACAGGGTCCAAAAGCTGTTGTTCATGACAGCGGATCTGAGGTTCACCCCTTTACAGAACAGAACACAGACCCGCTTGTGCCCTGGACCCGCACAAGCGGGTTTTGTTATGTAAAGGAGAAGAGCCAAATGGCCACCATGAACCAAATTCGTGAAGACGTTCTAGAACTACTCTGGACGCACTACTGCCGAACAGTTGCTTACCAGAAGAAGCAAAACGACATCAAGGTAAAGATGACCTTCGCTGAGTATCTAAGTCTCTGGTCGACTACCCGCATCAACAGCATGACGGTCCGCATTGATCGCGGCCCCGCTTCAATCCGATACTACATGACCAACAATGTTCGCCCTGTTTGTAGCTGGGTGAACAAGGAGGCGATGGTTCGGGGCGGCGTAATGACCGTGGAGATGGCAAAAATCAGAAGTGCCGAAGAGAGCAAGAGGTTGTTTCAGTTCTCTGCCGGTGACAAACATTCAGAAGCATCGAAGAAGCGTATTGGTGAAAGTAAACGTGGCAAGAAGCAGACGCCCGAGCAGATTGCCAAACGCACAGCTTCCAGATTGGCAACAATGGCTCGGAAGAAGGCTGAAAAGGAATCGGCAGCCGTCAACAGATAACTACTCCTGAGAACAGAATATGAGGAGGGGAGTATGACACAGCAGGAGTTAGAGGATTTTCTGGCGAAGGGTGGCAGGATCACCAAAGTTTCAACAGCCGTGAGAGAGCCAAGCAAACCTAGGCGACCGCATTCAAGCCGCTGGGCGAAAGCGAACGCATTCAAGTCAGGCGGTTGGTTGTCGTAAGCCGCAGCACTTCCTCATATGGCTTCGATCCGCTCGACATCGAGCAAATCGAAACCCGATCTTTTTCCGACAACGCGAACCCGCTTGCCGATCAGCTTGCGGGATCGCCATGCTGTCCAGAAGCCAACATCCAAGCGCCAGCGACCACCTTCATCACGCCTCAGCGACCAGTTGCCGCTAGTCTCGTTCAGCCACCCGGTTTCGTCGTGATGTGAGCCGTAGGGCACGTTAACTAAGCGCCCACAATCTGCTGCGATCCTTCATAAAATTTGCGCCTTCATTCTTGAACGATGGAAATCCCGTCGTAATAGTCGCGACCGTAGTCACTGCTGCGGTGAGGTAATGGATACAGATAAAATCCATCACCCGCATGCTCAATGATCTGATCAGCGACGGCCTGAAACGCAATCAAAGATTCTTCGTCATAGCCCACAGGGGATACAGAGATTTCAATCCCGTCGACCTTAACAACGTAGCCGGGGCCGCCTTCAATTAGGCTTTGTAAAAATGGCGTCATACAGCCTCCTTGCTCCTGTGCTAACGGCTGCCCTATCTAACGAAATGGCATCTCCACGGCAACGATTACTCTGATCTTTCGCCGTTCTTGCGATCTTCGACATGTGCTCGCCAGCGATAGACCAAGAAGGCGAAACTAGCGGTAGTTAAAAGCAATGAGAAAATCGGCGCGATTAGCTGCGCCCATGATGAGAGAAACACGACAGCCGAATAAATGGCGAAGCCCGCATCCTTGAAAAAGCCATCATACAACAGGCCGTGCATGTTTGCGATATGCTCACGCATCGGTTTGGCCTCCGGTCGGAACGAGGGCCCCGATGACCGCGACAGCGATGAAGGCATAGGACCAAGGAGGGGACAGCGCAGCAGCGCCAGTTACCCCGACGCCCACAGCAACCCACGTAGAGCGTTCATTCAATCTGGCACGTAAGTAAGCGAGAGTAGCGTCGACGCGCTGTAGCGGGGCTCTAAGGGCATCAGTGATAGTAAACATTAGCGTGCGACCTCCGGCAAAGTGTGTCAGCTATTTACTCGCTGGAGGCTGTCTTAGATTTGCTGGTAGACGCCGTTCGCTGCGTCGATGAGGACCACTCGCAATGGATTATAGGCACCCAGAGCGTAAGGCGTGTTCACCCCGGCATAGTTGATCTGGCCTCCAGTAGGTGGATAGACGTTGATTGCGTTTCCGGTGCCGTTGAAGATGCTGAACTCCGTTCCAAGGGTCATGTTCGCAGGCAGGATGATGCCCTTGTTCGACGCATCGGAACTACCGACATGGAAAACTGACTTTGAAATCAGCGTGGCCGTCCCTGCGGTTGTGCCGGTCGCGCTCTGGAATGCGACAGTGGGCAAGCGCACATAGTTGGTGTCGATTGGCCTGTTCGATAAGTCATTGTAGCTGTTGCTGGTCGCTACTGCGCCCAGACCAGTGATCGTGCTGGCCGCTTGCGTTCCCGTATGGGTTGATCGGTCGCGTAGCTGGGCATCTGTTGCATTCGCCGTCGCGCTTGTCGCCACACCATCCAGCTTGGTCTTGTCTGTCGAGGACATGAGCCCTGCAACCGATGTGGTCGCGTTCGCGGGCTTGCCGGTCAGGTCGTCATAATCCCCACTGGTCGCAACATCGGCAAGGCCGGTGATAGTGCTGGCTGATTGTGTTCCAGTATGCGTGGATCGGTCGCGGAGCGCGGCATTGCTGGCATTGGCTGTTGCGCCGGTTTCCACGGAATCGAGTTTCGATTTGTCAGTCGCGGATAGCAAGCCAGCTACAGCCGAGGTCGCGTTGCCAATCCAGCTTTTAATCTGCGCCACTGTCATCTTGTAATTGAAACCAGACTTCAAGATCGGGAAAGTCTCTGTTCCATCTACACTTAGAACTAAAGTTAGTTCGGATATTTTCTTTGTCGCCATGGCGCCTCCTTTGTTAGAGTTATTTACTCAAAGGCGAGGGCGTCTCCGGCTTCCGTGGTCAGCACAACTTGATCGGCAAACTCCATTTCGATTGGGGGCATGACTACCGGCTTGTCGAACGCCAGCACTTCTCCAGTTTCGAGGGTGACAAATGTTTCCTCCTCAAACTCCATCTCATCTGGCGCGGCAACGGTAGATGGCTGCGCTCGCAATTTCTGATCTTCGACGGTGATGCATGAGGATAGCGCCCTGATAATTTCGCCCACCCAGAAGCCGTAGAACATGCGCGTCGATGGGCTTGGGGAGAAGCTGCCCTTCATGTCGCCGCTTTTGCAGAACAGCGCGTGGAGATAGCTGAGGCTGCGTTCGCGGGCTTCGACAATGTCCGCCGTCGAATGTCCGGCTTCGATCAGTGCCGACAGGGCATTGATATGCAATGCGGCAATGTGCGGCTCATCATAGGATGCGATTGGCAGTGACGATCCATCCTGAGCAAACAGCGTCGGCGGCTTGTTCACATTGTCACGCAAGAACTGGACAAGGAACGCCGCATAGTCATCGACCACCTCATAAAGCGCGGCAGGGATCGCATTGCCGTCCCGTTGCATCTGTAGGAGCAGGCTGGCAGCGCCATTAAAGGATCGCGCTTGGAAGCCGCCCCAATAGGTGTTCGGGTCAGGCCCGGTGGCGGAAAAGCCTTCTGCTTGCCCATAGGCAATGTTGTCCCACTTGGGCCAGATATAGACTTGGGAGAAAGGGCCGCGCAGTCCGCTCTTCGCCTCATAATCGTCCTGGCTGTCCCTGTAGAAGTCCAAGACCTGGCTGGCATGATCCAGCTTGCCGAGCATCGCCCAGACAGAGGGATATTGATAGGCGACATAGGGCGTGCCGCGCCAGAATTTCGTGCCTTCCTTGCCCGCTTTGTCAGTGGTGAACGGTACGACGCCGGGGCTGTATTTGTAGGCAATGGGCAGATTGTTCGAGACGTAAATGTCCCCGAACCTTGCCGTGATCGCGCTGCCGGTCTTCATTTTGATCTTCATTTCCGTCAGCATGGCTTCTGGAAGATCGAAGGTCGTCGGCTCATCGCCATAGCAGTAAATGTCGAGGGATGCTGGCCCGGTTTCAGGGATTGGGGCAAGGCTGAAGCTGTTAAAGCTAGTGCCGGTCGGAAACGTGCTTGGCGTCCTCCCCGTGTTGTTCTGATAGGGCCATGGCGTGAGATCCCCGGCGGCGAGCGTATATTGGCCCCACGCACCCGTTGCCGCTGCGAGTTCTTTCCCCCAAATCCAGCCATCGGCATCCTGAATCGTGATAGCGCAGCGGCCGGAAATGACGCGGTAGGTAAGGGCGTCTAGCCCGATCGATGCCGGTGAAGCGTTCCAGAAGCCTATGACGCAATACGCTTCCGGTGATGGCAGGGATATGCTGGCATAGCCGACCAACCGATCATCAACATAGCCCATCTTCTTCGTCGCCACGGCACCGCTGTTCGGTAAGAGCGCCGCCTGATCGATGGTGAGATAGCTGGAGCCGTCCAGCTTCTTTTTCCGGTAAAAGGACTTGAGCTTGAACTCACGAAGGGGAACCGAACTCAGGCTGTCATCGGCAAGCAGCACTTGGCTGAATGTTTGTGGCTCTGCGCCGAGTTCAGGGCTGACAGTGATGGTTAGATCGCAGAAGGTGTTGGGGCTGTTCAACAGCATTTCGCAGTTCAGGACCGTTTCCGGCGTCACGCGATTGAAGACGCCCGTTTGTGCGATCTCAAGTTCCGCCACATCGCTGCCAGTTTCCGCATATTTCATGATCGTGCTGTAGCCGCGATCCACGCCCACATAGGCGGTTCGAGTGGTGTTGCTCAGGGAGTAATATGAAATACCGTGTTTGAAGGGCTTTGAGGTCGTCAGGTTCCTCTTGAAATAATGGGTTTCCGGCTCGAGCGTTGTTGCCGCATCAAGGGAGTAGGCCGCCGAGTTGAAGGCGCGCAGATAATCCGTGTCGCCGGTATTGTCGTACATCGCCTTGAACAGTTCGATGTGCCAAAGTTCAACGTCCATGGCGCTCGCGCACTCGCCATAGCCCAGTTTGCGCCACATGGGCCAAGCGTCGAAGCCAGCATTGCGAGCGATGGTTGCCCCTGTTCGTGCGGCAGAGACAACTTTGAGTTGCCCGGTAAACGAATCTACCAGCTTGATCTTGCCCGCTGTCTCACCAGCTTGGATGCCGAGTTCAACGCCATTGGCATCCATCTTCATCAACCGGCTGTCGATGAAATAATCCACCGCATATCTGTCGCCGGTATCGGGAAGCAGATCGGCGAAGACGTTTTTCCAAAGCAGCTTGCCGCTTTCAACGGGGCCATAGGCGAAATAGACGCGGGCCGTCTGCTCACCAAAGTTGGGAGCGCCATGCGGGATGAAGCCGATACCATCCTCAAAATTGACAACAAGGTCGAAGGAACCGGACTGCTGATAATCTCGCGTATCGACCGGCCCTAGCACCTTGAACGGGTATTTGCCGTTGATGACCCAATGATGCCGCCATTCCCCTACGGAGATCGGCAGGGAATAGGCCGGAAAATAGTTTTCCAGATAGGCATCGGTGAACTTGATCGCGCGTTCCTTGAATACCGGGATGCCCGTCGCTTCATAGGCCCGGATATAGCCCAGCGCGAGCAGCACTTGGCTTTCGCTGGTTGCCGCGTTGCTGGGCAGATAGCTGCCGCGCCCGCTTTCATAATGGAGCGAGTTGTTGACCACCCCGGCATTATTGACGAGGTAATTTGCATCTTCGCCCACGGCGGCGTCGCCTGTGTATCGCTCCACAAAATTATGGAGGCTGATAATCATGCTGATGATGTCGTTGGAGAATGGCCCGCTCATGCGCTGAACGCCACCCCGGCGAAAATGCCGAACCATGTCAGCCCGCCGTCGATGCTCGATAGGTCGATAATGTCCGTGTAACCCGGCGTCACCGACAAGATCGGCTCGCGCTGCTGGTTCCAAGCGATGTTCGGAGGCCAGATAACGTCACGACCGCCGGTCCCGTCCTGCGTGAGATATAGGCGCAAGCGATGCTCATGAAGGGGGTCTGTGGTTGTTGTGCCCACGGTGAGTGTCAGGCTTGCGGCGTTCAACGTGATATGCGCTGTTGCCCCTGCCAGGGCATCTACGAACAGGTTTGAGGACGATGGCGTGATGCGCTGGATGATGACCTGGGTGATGTCCCTCAGTTTGGCAGGGCAGGCAGCAAGCTGGGTAAAGCCGGTGGAATCGGACAGGGGATAATAGCCATCGCCATTGGGACCGCCGTTGATCGTGCCGGTCATCCATTCACGAAACTGCGCTTCGCGAGAATTCCATGCGTCGAGCAATTCCGACATTTTGTTGGTGAGTTCGGCGCGGCTAGGCGACAACTCCGCGTCAACGGTTGCTTCAAGCGTCGATAGATCGGTATCAAGCTGTTCGAGTGTTCTGGACATATGTTACTTATCCGACCAGCATCGTATCGAACAGCCCCGATATGAGCGCGATGGAAGACGTCTTGATGATGGAAGCTTTGTTCATCCTCTTTTGGGCAACGATCGTCGCAAATGTTGTGTGCGGGTCGGCGGAAATATGTTACCGCTTGACTATCGTCAGACCTGTCCTGAGCACTGACGGCTGAGAGACACTCGCGCTCCCGCTCTAAAGCTGGAGGTGCGTCATGCCTGAAAGGGAAAAGCACGAGTTCTTACCCTATTCTAAGGAGAACTTGCGTATCATCCTCGATCGTTCGCAGAGATTGAGAGAACGTAGCAGGGAACTAATTCGAAAAGGAGCATCTTTGCGAGACCATTCGTGTAAATAGCTCTTGGTCTACTCAGGACCATTCTTGCAGATAGCCTCGTCGATCAGTAGATTGTCATCGAGAATAGGTTACGACTGTTCGCCGTCACGGTCGTCTCAGCAGCGAATATGATATCGACGGTATAGGTACCCGCTGCCAGAGCGAGGGCACCGCTCATCGACACGCTGTCCGCCGTCTTCTCACCGCCAGTAGCGAACACAATCGATCCGTTGATACGCAGGCGCAGGTTCCATGTCTTATCACCGTCGGGGAAGCCCTGCGCGATTGCGGCCTGAGCAAAGATCGTTCCCGGTCCTGCCAGTGTGATCGATTGCGAGAGGATCGTGTGCCAATTGCTTGTTCCCGTCCCGCTGACCGGTGACGTCGCAGAGATGGAAGTGGGGTTCGCTACCGTGCCGCTTGTGCCGACTTTCAGGGTATCCACCTCGACATTCGTCATGCGGATCACGCCATCGGCGTAGATAAAGGGCTGAATCGGCGTTCCATCGTTTGGATCGATCAGCCTGAGAACGTCGGCCACAATCGCGAACTCACCGACCGTCCCATCATTGGTGTTCACCGTGCCGGTGACATGCCCATCGACATTGATTTGAAGAACGGACTTAGCCGTCACGCCATCACTGCCGATCAGAATTTCATTAAGGTTGATGATCAAGGCTTCGTGCGCGCTTGTCGCCGCGCTGAGTTCGGTCAGGCTCGCTGCCAAGGTTTTGCCGGGCTGGCTCTGGACCGTCTCGGCATCCAAGATGAACGCTGTCCCATCAGAGCTTTTAGCGCCGAGCAGATCGAGCGTGGAATTGATCGCTGCAATGTCGGTCTGCCGCTGGGTGCGCTCATTGAGGACGAACGTGCCAACCGCCTGTCCCTCGACAAAGGTGCGGGCATCATAGACGGCCTCCATGTTATCGACCCTGAACGTCTGCTCCAACATGGAATCGGCATTGAATTCCAGATCGGCCAGAACCTCGCTGACCGGACGAGCGCCCACGAATGTTCCCTCTGGCGCACCCCTTGTCGCATTGTCCTCTGGCTTCGTGCCATTGGGATCGGTCACGCTGTCCCACGAGATGCGGGAACGCTGGAGCATCTGATAGAGGGTGATCCTGTCCGTGCTGAACTCGCTGCCATTGGCCACGACAGCCTCAATCACAAGCGCGGAAACGCCATTCGATCTACAGAGGTCATCGAACAGAGGTGCGTCAATGGCGATGCTATTGGCGTTTGCTGAACTGCTGATCGTGCCTGCGGTCAAAAGGGCAGCAGACGTGCCCTCTGCGATGATCGTATTGTCGACCTTCTTGAGACGCCATTGCGTGGTAGCGGTCAGGTTATGCTTCGTGACCGTCAAAGTTGTGGTTTGCGCCACCGGATTGTTGTTGGCGTCGTAGGCGTAGAAGAAATGGGTTGTTGCCAGTTCAATATATTTGCTTGATCCGTCTACAGCGTGAGCTTTCGCAATGGTGAACGTGCGGTAGATGTCATAGCCATTATAGTAGGCACGGAATGTCGCATTGGCATTGTCGTTTTCAACAGTCGTAACGCGATATTCGCCGGTCGTACCGTCAATGGAAACGGAGCATCCTTCCTGATACGCAACATCGTAGGCAGCGCCATTGCCAATTGTCACGTCGACACCGTTGTCGTGGATTTTGAACTGGCCGCTGAACGTATCGAGGGAGGTCATGTGTCACCTGCTGCTGGAACTCCCAATATTTATGTGACGTTGCCAGCAGCATCGGATGGGAAGGAAACATACTCATTGGTGAGATAGCCCACGACCGCTGACGCATAGCTGTCTCTGGCGCTATCCACCTGAGTTTCCGTCCAGCTTCCCCACAGGCCGCTGAACATGAGGAAGCGCGCCCTGATGACATGGTTCACGCCACCAGCAATTGCGGAGAAGGAGAATATCTCCGCTTCATGGCTGAACCTGTCCGTAGCGGTCCGCCATATGTCCCCATTCTGCTCGCGAACCTCAATCTGGATGGCCTGTACGCCAGCGTCGGGTGCGATCCAGCTAACGTCGATCTGGCTGACCTGCGCGCCGTTGCTGTTGGTGATCGTGCGCGTGGATGCGGTCAGACCCTCAACGCCAATGTTCTCATAGGGGTCATAGGCGGGCACCTTCACGACTGGCGGAAGGTCTTTCGTCTCGTCGTCATCCCACGCATAGATTTGGGCTGCTTCCTCTTGGAGTGTCATGCTGAAAGCAAGATCGACGGTCTCGCTCTGGCTGATCACGCGAAACAGCTTGCCGTTCGAAACCCATCCAAGTTCGGGGACGACCATTCGCACCAGCGAGCCGACCTGGACCGCGAATGCTTTGGGGCCGAACACCGATGAGAATGTCGCGGTGTATTTGTTCCTGACAAGGTTCTGCTTGGCGATACGCTGCGCTTGTTCGTACCGCGTGACAGCAGCGAAATCGAAGCTGGCGGGGCGCGGGATATTGTCCTCAAGCGGAGCAATCTCAATCTGCCCCCAATCGTTCAACTGGTAGAGGTTTTGCGGATCAGGGAAGCGGCCACGGGCAATGTTGAAGGTATCTTTGAGCGACAGGTTATCCGGCGTGTAATCATACTGACCGAGCAGATCGTCCCTGGTGAACGTGATGGTCGGGCCGTTCAGATCGTCATAGCCGCCGATGAGCTGATACATGCCAGCGGTATCGACGAGCTTCGCCGTTCCCATGCTGACGCTGATGATGTTGATGTTCGTTTCGTGCGTATCCGCGGTGCTGAGCAGGCAATCGCACAAGTAGCGATTGACCGTGGTTCCGGCGTTCGTCGTAACAGGCTCCTCGCACATATTGGCGTAGGTCATGAAATTGCCAAGGTCGATGCGATCTACAGGAACGCCCATGCCCCAAGCGAGACGACCATTGATCCTCCAGCCAATTAGGTATGTGAGCAGGATCAGGGCGGGATTGCGGCCAATATCCTCCGAGCCGCTGATGAACGACCATGTATCCTGATTATTGGCGCGATGCGAACCAACGCCGCCGACCGTGCTATCTAGGCGAGGATCATAGACAGGGCATCCGTCAACGATTGTGGTAATGCGAGTGGGAAGGCCGTCTGGGTAATTGTCCGTGCTGAGACGGAAAATCATCTTGAGATAGGCGCAGCCGGTGAAGGATGCCGTGTCCTTCCAAAAATCGCCGCTGCCGAACTTCTCCGCGTTCTCCGTATCGCCTTCTTCAATCGCGCCGATGACCAGCCCGCCCTTGTCATCATACTTGCCGGTGGTGCTTCCGTTGAGGTAGGAAAGTTCGTCCTCCAGATAGACCCGCGATATGTTGTGGACGCGATGGCTTGCCAAAGCGATGATCCGGTGAAGGTAATCGCCCTTCTTCAAGATGGTCATCTTGGGTTGCTGCCCCCAAAAGCCGCTTTTCGGATTGCTCGCAACGAGTTCGGTCAGATAGTCCCAGCTGTCGCGCTTCACCTTTTCATGGAAGCGTTCATCCGCACCAGCTGCGGTTCTACCAAAGACGATCTTTCGCGGGGCCGTGGGGTCTGTTGTGATGTTGGAGCTGAGAGCAGAACCAAATGACTTTGGTTTGCCCATGATCATTCTGGACGCCAGCGACATGCCAAGGCCAACAATCATGCCTGCGGCTACTTTGGCCGCGATGGCTGTGAAGCTGGTTCCTGCTGCCGCAAGCGCACCAGTTCCGCCGAAGGCGCTAAACAGTGCTGGCGCGAGATAACTAAAAGCCACCATCGCGACCACGGCCAGCGCCACGACCGCAACGAACTTTATGATTTTGCCCATTCAATACCCCACTTGTTGTGAGGTATTTATTTTGCGGCTGCGCCCTGCTTGGCTTACCGGCGCAGCTATTGCGCGCTAGCATTCAAAAAGGGGTGGGCTGGAAACGACCAGTTGCAGACATTCATGATCTAACGCTCACTTGGGAGCAGCCAACAAATTATTATTACGGGTTGGGAACGATCAGTGAAGTTGCGAGTTAAGGATCGGCAGGCTTCGCCTGTGTTGCGACCACTTAACCCCGCTCGCCTTCGCAATCGAGCGGGGCTTTTTTGCTTTATCCCAGCTAACCGCAGGCGGTCGGGCCATATGCGATTACTTAAGGAGAACCACGCCTATTTTGTCGCCATTTCTATGACGCATTATACAATGGGTGGGGTCATGCTGATCGATGGAATGGAGGATCGCCTCAGCATTCCGGTAAGACACAGGCGACCAAAAAGGCGGCGATGTGAAAGAGATCTCCAGATTTTGAGCAGCGGCACGTTTCAGTACCGACCGCAATAAAGCATTCTTCGACATAGATTACGCCCCACCCGAGAAAAGCACTTTCTGAAGAGACGCGACCATTCTTATGATTCAGGCGGCACAAACTCTTGAGCGGAGATTTGGTTCCGAAAAAATTATGGTGGTTCGGCCCGGCAGGGGACCGTCGGGGGGAAGGGACTGCCGGGCCGATGGGCACGCTCGCGGGTGAGCGTGGCCCGTGCGGGCACGCCAAAGAAATGGTACTTGGCGTTAAATTGGTCAACTCCGCAGAACCACGCACATTCGAAAGCCGGCAATCTGCCTTCCTGAGAGAAGCCGACTTTCCGCAAACCACCCCTTTCAGCCGATACGCCAACAAGCGTCACAGTCCATTGACGGCCAAGGCACAAGGCCATTGTCATCGAGGAAGTAGCTGAACTTGCCGACGCAGACGCCAAGATAGAAGCGGCCATTGGCATGTCGGCCCACAATGTCGCCGCGCCTCGCCTGACTTGCATGAAGAGATTCACCGAGACGCTGTGTCACGCAATCGTAGAATGACCTGTAGCCATTATCGATCAGCCATTTCCCGGCTTCCTTCCAACTAGCATATTTGCCCGCGAAGTCGCCGCTAATATCTTCGCCGGTCTGCGCCTTGATCGCCCCGCAAACGAACATCGCGCAATCATGACTATCGGGTTTTGTCGCTCCCCAATCGAAGCGATAATCGCTTACCCGGTCGAGATAGGTGGATAGGGCATCGGGCCAGTATTTCGTGCG
Organism: Sphingobium sp. 22B; assembly: GCF_001580035.1. Lineage (NCBI taxonomy): Bacteria > Pseudomonadati > Pseudomonadota > Alphaproteobacteria > Sphingomonadales > Sphingobiaceae > Sphingobium > Sphingobium sp. 22B. The sequence continues at coordinate 33,018 of NZ_LTAB01000028.1, forward strand.
CTGGAACATCATTTCTCTCCCGATGCTAGGCGGCCAGGCACACGTGGATTGTTAGCGATGCTCACCGCATAGGCTTGGCTGGTATCGAGGGGATCGAATAGGGGCTGGTCGAGGTAGGTTGACGCGCTGGCGTTGGTGATCGACGCCGAATGGCTTTCGATTGTCAGGGTGAAAAGGCGCTGCTGCCCGTCATAGGATAGCGACAGCTTGTCCATCATGCCGAAGCGGACGCGCCTGAACGCCCATGTCGCTGGAGTAACAGCGTTGGGCGGCGTAATCATTAGAGCGCGCCAGAGAATAGCTCTGCGGCCCTTATATTCCGTGCTGTCCAGCGATGCCGCGACGAGAGCATCCGGCGCCGTTTGCGGAACAGCCAGCGCCAAGGAAATCTCTTCCGACCCCTGATAGGAAAAATTGTTGTCGCTGATCTGGATCGGGATGCCCTCGGCAATGGGATCGAAGACATAATTGTCGAGATAAATGTCGCCGCTGCCCATGGGCTGGATGGACGTCCAGCCAGTCCAAAGCCGGGCCGGTTCTGTCTTGAAATCGAAAAAGCCCATGATGGCGGTACGGATGCCTTCGGCTTCCAACGCATCGAGCCATGGCCCTGTGATACCGTCGCGCATGTTGCCTCCTTAGAGCTTCTGGACGCAACTCAGGGATCGCAGATACATGACCTCCGCATCCTGACTGTAGCCGTTGGATTGATCGCCAGATGACAGGCGCAGTTCGACCTTGGGACTCACGAATTCGACAATCGCGCCAGCCGCATAATTTTTCCTAAGCGGCGGCTGGAACTCGATGTTGGCGCGCCCGCTACTGGCGTTGGTGGGGACGACCGTAATCTGATGTAGGGAATTGTTGAGGCTGAAATAATCACCCACTTCCAACCCGGTTGCCTCGCTGCCGGTCCAGCCCTGAACGGCGATGACATTGCTCTCAGCGAACGCCCCATTGTAGATCGACTTGCCGATGATCGACTTGCCGCTGCCGTGGGGCTGATAAAGGAAACTGCCCATGGTGCCTTGAAGCGACATAACCCAGCCGACATGCTCCTTGGCAATGCTGCTGCCGCGCTTCTGGTTGGGAAAGGACAGTTCGACCTGCCATTGAGCAAAGTTGTTCACGATAGAAGCGTGGCCGGTGAACGGTGATTGCGCGACACCCTGGTTGTTGACCAGCTTAATATCTTCGGTCGATGGAGTGATTGGGGGTCCGCTGATCGGATATGTTGTCATTATAGATGCCTCTCGCCCGTTTTAGATATTTAGTGGGCGAGAGCGTTGAATTTATGATTTTGCTATACGGAACCAAGGGGCATTGAAGGCGTCTTGCTATCCAAAAATTCGTGACTTAAGGCGGCGGGATGACTAACAGTGACTTAAAAGTAATCATCAGAGAATTGCTGGCCGTGATGTTCCACAGTGAGGGGCAGCGGAACGCCTTCATGGCTGGATTCAAGAATGAACCGCTTCCTCCTCACTCATCGGAAAAAGCGCGAATGGATTTCCGCCTAGGGCAACGTGTGCGTGAAGCACTCAAGTAGGTGGAGCATCTCTTAAAGTCGCGATCTGCCTAGCTGCTTCATCGTGTAATCGTTGGCCTGGGTCTTGATCATCGGCATCGCCTGAATGATGCCGTTCATGACGAGTTCCTGAGTGCGAGCTTCGTTCTGGCTTTCACGGGCATCGACATTGATCGTCAGGCCACCAGCATTGCCGGCGATCCCGGACAGAACGTTATAGGGCAGAACCTTCGTGCCGCCGCTCAGATAAGCGAGTTCAGGGCCGCGCTCACCGACGAGCTTCCAGCCAGAGGACGAGACGTGACCGCCATTGGCGTGAGCGCCTATGAAATTATTGTAAGCGCCACCCATAACAATGTCGCCGCCAGCTGAGCTGCCACCCATGCCAATGCCCGACAATGCGCCGCTCAGCAGCCCGCCGATCGGTTTGATAAACGCCTGCTGGATGATGATTTCCGCGATTGTCGCAAGGATTTGCTTGCCCACATTCTCGAACACATCGCCAAAGCTCTTCGCGTTCACGATGGCATCAGCCAATCCGCTGCTGATCGATTCCAGCCCATTGACCGCGATGCCTTCAAGAGATTCCTGAACTTCTGTTGCGCTGTCGGGCAAGCTGTCGAGATAGCTTTCCAACGGCCCCATGGTGTTCTTGACCACGGACGCCGACATTGCGCCATATTTGTTGTCGAGGTCATCTAGCCTGCGTTGCGCGGTCGCCCGTTCCTCCGGTGACGCTTTGCTGGTCGCAGACAGAACAGCTTCTAGTTCCAGCTTCTCGCGCTTCTTCTCAAGTTCAAGCCTGCGAAGTTCAATGTCTCGACGCTCGCGTGCTGTTTTTGCCATCTCGCCCGATAAACCAAGCATGTCCAGTTGATCGGAAAGTTCGGCTTCCTTGGACTTTAGCAGTTCTTCTTCAATGCGTGAGGCTTCCTCATTGTTGATCTGATCCTTATGCGCTAGAGCAACCTTCTCTTCCAACTGGATGAGGTTCTTTGCCTCTTCCTCCGTGTATCGCCCGCTTTGGTTCTGCTGAGTCCTAACTTCTTCGAGGATTTCCTTCTTACGGTCGGCAAGTTCCTTTTCGATGGCCTCGCGTTCTCGCGCATAACCTTCCGCATAGTTTCCACGATCAATATAAGATGCGCGAGCAAGTTCAGCATCAGCACGATAAAGATCGCGCTCATAAGCTGCGCGACGTTCGGCTTCCTTCTGAGCGAGTTCCGCTGCCGATGGCCCGCTCGGCTTGGACGATGAGGATTTTTCAGGCTTTGGTTCAGGCAGGTCGCCCTTCGGAACATGGCCTGCTCGCGATGCCGCTACAGCTTGGTTGAGCAAGCCGACTTGTCGCTGCCATTCCTTAAGGTGCTGTTGCGTGTCGTGCCGGAAGGTGGCAATACCAATGTCGGTGCTGCCAGCTCCTTTAGCGTTGTAATAGGCGGCTCTGGCTTCGTGCATCTTCTTTTGGCGGAAGCGAATGTCCATGTTGCTGTCTTCCATGGCCTGGCCCATTTTGCCGCCGAGCAAGACGCCTCCGACCGCGCCGATTGCAGCGCCGGGCTGACCGGCTGCGATGCCGCCAGCCATCGCGCCCATGATGCCCATCGCCACCCTTGGGTTCTGCTGCCAGAATTTCATCAATGCCGATGTGACCGTGGATATTCCGCTGGCGAAGCCTGCGATTGCGCCGGCGTTGGCCGAGATATTCGCAGCCATCTGCGCGCTCAGGATCATTTTCATGGTATCAAGCTGGTCATTTGCCTGACCGGCGTTGCGGATGATGCCTTCATCGAGAACGATGCCCAGATCGCGAGCAGCCCTGGCTTGCAGTTCCAGCCCTTCCGAACCAGCAGCAAGGGTCTGTGTCAGCGTGCCTGCCTTTTTGCCGAACAGGTCCATTGTCGCGGACATCTGCTTTGTGGGATTGTCCAGTTTCTTGATGCCATCAGCGGCTTGTCGGACTGCCTCATCAACATCAAGAGTGGTGACACCATATTCTTTCAGCTTCTTGATCGCCGTATCATTGCCGTTCGCAGCATCGCCGACTGTCTTGGCGAATTTTTCCAACCCTGCATCGGCAGTCTCGAAATCCGATCCCGCCATCTGTGCGGCGTACCGGAACTCTTGGATCATCTTGGTCGAGACGCCAGTTCGATCCGACATATCAGCAATGGCATCGCTGAAATCGAGAGCATCTTGAGTAAGGCCAGCCAACATATCGATGCCAACGGCAGCAGCGAGACCCCTGACAGCCGTGCTTGCCATGTTCATCGAGCCTTGAATGATGCGGCTCGTCTTTGTGCTTTCATCGGCGGCTTTCTTCATGCCGCTCATGAAGGATGCGCTCTCTAGTGATAGACTGGCATATAGACTGCCGAATTGTGCCATGACATTACTCCGTAGGAACTACGGAGTATTTATTGAGGGGCCTTCTTGTTCTGGCGTTCTGTGTATGCTGAGAAGAAGCCTTTGATTTTGAGGTGCAGGTTGCGCTCAGATTGGGATTCTTCTACTTTTGTCTCTTTTGGCCAGCGGTCATAGAAGGTCGGAACAGGAGTGCCTTGCTTACTGTTAGCCATGTAGAAGAGCGTCATCATGTTAGCGGATCGCTCGTCATCAACAGGACAGCCCCATGGCTCAAGCTGATAATAAGCATACCAAGTGACCATTTCCGACATATCCATCAGCGCTATTTCGGAAAGTGTCTTGCCCAGAGCGAGTGCCAATCGGCAGGCGAACAATCGCTCTGGGTTATCCATCAGCCTTTTTTTTCGGCATCGATGTCCTTTGTGATCGCACCTGAATAGGCCATACTCAGCATATGAAGATAAATCTGTTGAACCTGAGCATAAGGCAGCTTTTTCAGTTCGGGTATATCATCGATGGTGAACATGAGATCGCCATTCTCATCCACAACACTGAAGACAATGCCCACCAGAGCCTCGTCTAGCGGTTCCACCTTGGGCATCTTGTCAGGGTCTTTGTTGTAGTCTGCGACGGCCTTTGCGTTATCCTGCAATGTGGTCATGAAAGCCACGCGGCGTTCGACGTTGAACTGCTCCAGGCGAACCGTTGCGTCCCACTCAGGCACGAACAGTTCGGTGGAACGTGGCTTCTGCGACAGCAGGAAGGACTTAGAGGCCAGCGTTGCCATTAGCTCACCGTCACAGCGCCGGAGATTTCGATGGTGGCGGAGCCGGTTAGCTTCTGATCAACAGCGCCGCTCAGCGATTTGCTGAGGACGTAGCCAGAAAAGGCGTAGGTGGTAGCATCGGTATCGTTGAGGGTTAGCTTGAAGTTCTTCAAAGCGCGTGATGCCTTAGCTGCTTCGAGGGCCAGCTGTCCGGCGTCGTCGGGAATGATGTTGAAGTTGATGGATACCTGACCGAAATCCTGTAGGCCCATCAGCTTTTCTTTAGCGGTGCTGTCTAGACTGGTGGTGTCGATGACCGATGCTGAACCGCTGAATGCGGAGAAATCGTTGATCCTTGCGATAGGAGTGAAGACGCCGGTCGCAGTTTCAATTGCTAGGACAGTGCCCTGAGTTTCGATGGCGGTTGTCATTATCTTTATAGCCTCCAAAAGTTGGTAGCTCGCCTCTCAGGGCTTGCTTCCACTATTTATTGTTGGAGGCTTGGGTCGACTTGATCAGTCAGGGGAGAAATGCACGTCCACTTCAGCGATGATCCGAAACAGCTTTGGATCGCCGGATAAATCAGAGGCATCGAACTCGTTGTCGATCCTAATGTAATTGATTGGCGCAGTGGCATGTTGAGAAAGCCCGCGAACAATATCATCGGCTATGTTCTGCGCTGCCTTCAGGCTGGTTGAGTAAACATCAATGCGATAGGATGCGATCACCAAGCCTGTTGTGCCATCAACAGCTATATCGCGCTGAGTCCCGGTCCTCTGATAGACAATGAAGGGCGCGGTTGCATTCTCAGGTGCGAGAACCGGGTAGACTTTGATAGTTCCGGTCTGTGCGGTAAGCGCAGCATAGAAGGAGACGTCCATAATCAGCGCCTCCCATACTTCTTCGCTAGACGTTCGATGGAAGCACTAAGTGATGCCCTGACTTTCTCCAGAACAACGGGAGCGGCATTGTCGAAAGCACCCTTTGCGAAGGGCCTAGCGATCATCTTGACAGTGCCATATTCAAGAAAGCGCGCCCAGAATGCTGACCCGAACGTCACATAAGCTGCGACATGGAAGGCTTTCTTGGGACGGCCCATCTTAACTTTGATGTTATCGCGGGCATGACCGTAATCGACAGTGACGCTTTCACCGCTTTTGTTCCTGTAAGTGCGGGAAGTGTCATCGTCGCCAACGGGAGTGGCATCTTTCACATGGTCAGATAGAGCTTTCGCACCCGCGCGAATTGCCGATCTGCCTGCCCTTGTGGCTAGTTCCGGCCCTAGTTGTTCCAAACCCGTCTTGAGTTCATCCCAGCCTCTCATTTCCATGCGAATTCTATCAGCCATTTTTATGTTCTCGTTGTTGGCGTCACATATTTAGTCAGGCTGTCATGCTGCGAACCATCAGGAAGAGACCCTTGCCATCCTCGAAATCCTCAAGGCCGGTGATCGCGTAAGTGACGCCCTTGTGCTGGACGGTCATTGCGGTGGTGATGTCGTTGCGGTGGCGAATGAGGAACTTAGCCTCTGCCTGCGATACCTGACCTGCGGCGCGGCTGATGTCCTTCGCGGTCAGCTGCCATGTCGCGGCCCATACCGTCGCCACAACTTGTGGAGCGCCGCCTATGACCTCGCCAATGTCATTCGTGGTGGGGCTGCTGGTCGTCAGTATCGTGATGCGGTGCCTTAATGCGCCCGCGTTCATAGACCACCGATGCGGTATGGATTGAGCAGGTTGCGGAATGTCGCGTCTGCTGTGTCCTGGCCCTCACGACCGGCATAGGACGAACCTACATGAACAGCGATCGCTTGCTTGATCGCAGCCGGGATCGCGTCAGGATCAGCGTAGCCGGCGTCACAGGTGAGGATGAGTGTGCGATTGCCCCTGATCTGCCCTGAGAGCGTCACTACAGCGCCAGTGTCGCGCAGCAGCACCCAGTAGCTGTCTGGATCGGGCAGGGGTTCTTTGACGCCCTCTGCATCCATGAGCTGGACATCGCTAATAGCGATGACGGGCGCAGTCGGAACGGTGAAGCGTTTACAGCCCTCGTCGAAGGCATATTCGACGGTAGTAGGTGCGATTGATCGGTTCGTGTAACTTTCAGCTGCCTCTTGTGCAGCGCGGATCAGGCTTTCGACCAGAGCGTCTTCGGCATCTTCGTCAATGCGGCACCATTCCTTCGCCTGTTCAACGGAAATGGCAAGAAAGCTGTTGTCGCGGGAAATCGTTGTTTTCATCCGGGGATACCTCCCGGATATTTAGCTGGGGGAACATCGCTGATAAAAAGTCATTGAAAACTATATCTCATTCATGGCTAAGAGAATTTGAACAAAAAGGGGGACCTAATGCTGGCCAAGATGCGCTTGAACTTCCGATCCGCTTTCGTGGCCTTGACCGCCTTCGGTGCCGTTAGTGTTGGGCTGTTGCCTCACACGTCTGATGCTCAGCCGAACCGCGTCTATCAGGGCCGGATTATGTATCCCGATTTTAATGGCAGGGATCGGCAGTACGCGATGTTTAGAACGCGGATCGTCAACGAAATGCGTACCGGCCCAAATTTTGCGGGACACTACGCCATGGTCGAGATTGGTTGTGGCACAAGCTGCCGTTTCGCACTGGTAGCTGATGTCGCAACTGGGAAGGTAAGCCGCTTTCCTTATGGCGGGGAAGAATACTACATGCTTTGGCTCACCTACAATGTTAAGAGCCATTATATCGAGGCGCAATGGCAGCAAGGCGAAAAGTGTGTCAAGGACACGCTGAAATGGAATGGTGTAAGATTTGTCTCAACCAACAAGCGGGTCGTGGGCGATGCTTCGACATGTGATTTGTAACAAGCAAATTATCAGGTGAGACGAGAAAGCCCGCCAGTTTCCTGACGGGCTTTTACTTTGCGAGTTCGTCTCGCGGGATCGCTTACGAAGCGGCGATCTTGAGCAGCTTGACCGCCTCACTGTTGCCGACGATGCCGCCGAAACGCTTGGAAGTCTTGATCGCGATATACGCGTCATAGCTGTATGGGTCGCGAAGCATCGAGGTGCCGACCAGATCATAGACGCGGTAGGCTTGCTTGAGATCACCGAACATCAACGGCACGTTGCCTGCGCCGATTGCCTGTAGGTCTTCTACACCGTCAACGACAGGGTAGCCGAGGAAGGTCGAAGGCTGACCAGCGACGAGCGACTGAACCCACAGCGGATTGCCGTTTGCGTCCTTCAGTTTGCGGAGTTCACCGGCCATCTGGCGGGTTGCATACCACTTAGCGTTGGCGCGGTAGATTGGGTTCAGGGCAGTGACGATGTCCTGATACTTGTCTGCGTAGGTGTTAGCCGCTGGCAGAGCAGCAGCCTGACCCGATGCGATATACTGGATCGAACCGAATGCGCGAGTAGCGTCGCCGGTAGAAACAGCGGTGTGCTGAAGGATGCCCTTTGGCTGACCAGTGCCCGAACCGTTGATGATGGCTGCACCAACGTCCTTACCGAACTTCACGCCGACGCGCTCGGTCACATAGCCTTCAAGATCGAAATAGGCATCGTTCAGGGCGTAGTGCGAGATCAGCGGCTTGGCGAACAGGGTGCCGAAAGGAACCGCGACTTCCGCGAACGAAGGGGTTGCGGTTTCGCCATACATGCCGTTGGTGCCGGTTTCGTTGACCCAGCTGGAGCCAGTACCGCCGAGATCGACATGAATCTTTACGTCTGGAGTGCCGGTCTGCTGGACATTCACTTCGCCGAGTACGGGCGAAACATCGATGGCAAGCTGGATCAGGTTCTTGTCGAACTCTTCAGGAACGAGGTAGCCACCGGCTGCGCCAATCGCGCCAGCGTCTGCACCTGTTTGCGTGGTTACAGCGCGGGTGTTGAGGCCGGTCTGTAGATAGTTGCGGAGTTCCAGACCCCAATTGCTCTTGGTGATGATCGCTGGAGCGCCGATGCGGCCCGACTTGACCGAGAAGCTCTTCTGTTCTTCAGCAACGCTATCAACGGTCTCTTCAACATCGGAGACGGTGGAAGTTAGAGATTCAACGGCCGTAGAAAGAGTGGCAATCTTTTCGCCTACTTCAGTAATGCGAGCGTCGTAGGTGGACTTGAACTCTTCCAGCGCGGCTACAACCGCATCTGTCTTATCAGTTTCATCTGACATATTATGTTCTCTCCTGTTAATAGGATTATGTTTTTGTTCTGTGACCTATTGACAGGATCGCCCCTGTAGCGGCTCACTTGAGCAAGCCGTTGCTTGCTTCTCCTCATATTTATTAAGTTGAAGGGGCGAGGTTACTACTTGCCCAGAAGCCTATTCAGGCGAGCATTGAACTCATTCATCTCTGCCCGCTTGCGCTCTTGCTCGGCCAGATACTTCTTGCTCTCGAACTGGCCAGCAACAGTCTCAGCTTCCTTGCGTGACAAGCCGCGTTCGCGAAGTAGGCGTTCAAGATCGCGGATGCTCATATCATCAATGTTGGACTTGATGTCGGAGACGAGCGCGCTTCCATTGGCAGGAATGTTGACGACGCTGACTTCGACAAGGTCCGCTTCAGAGATTGTGCGGCGATAGTTGTCTGACTTAGCGGCCATCTCCCAAACGACCGGATAGAAGCCAATCGACAAGCCCTTGATTAAACCGGCCTTGAGCGCCTTGTATGTGTCGATGCCATCCGTGCTATCGAGAAGTTCCCCGGTCATCTTCAGGCCATAGTCATCCTCTTCTACTGAGGTCCACTGACCGATGGGCAAACGATCCGCCGCATGGTTGAGGAACATGAATGGCATTGTGCCATTGTCGATGTGCCTCTGAATACTGGTGGCGAAGGAACCCTTCGCCATGATGTCGCCATAGCTATCGACGTTGCCGAACACGGAACCATAGCCACTAAAAGTCATGGTCTTTGTTTCGGTCTCGGCTTCTACGGCGAGTTTACACTCAATCCCCAGTAGGGACTTCTTCTCAGTTGTTAGCATCGGGATCATCCTGTGTTTCATCATTCGGTGCAGGAGCCTGCTGACCGAACAAGTTGGCTGCTGGGGTGAGTTGATCCGCTTTCGGATCGTCAGAGCGAGGCAGGTCTTCCTTCTCGCGGATTTCGTTGATCGTCATCGCGCCCATGGCGCGCATCGCGTTGAAGTAAGCCACGCGATCAGCAGTGCTGGCTTCCATGAGAGCGCGGCTATCCAGCTTGATGTAGAGGCCCGCCTTCTTTTCCTGAGGCGTAAGCAGCGCCTTTCGGGCCGATTGCTCGAAGCGTTCGTACCAGGGCATCAATGTGTGGGCGATGTGAGCGAGGAGAAGCTGCTCGACCGAGTTGTAGGAGGTCGCGCCGGGCTGCATGACCATGATGGGCAGCACGCGAAAGGCGCGGCAAAGCTCTTCAATCTGGAACCTGCGGCTTTCGATCCACTGCGCGTCATTGGCGCTGGAAGCTAATGCCTGCCAAGTGAGGCCGCCGTCGAGCAGGGCGGTCTTATGCGCGTTACCGACGCCGCTATGCTGTTCCTGCCACGCCTTTTTCAGCGCAACTTTCTGCTCAACGGTCAGGGTAGTGGGGGAAGTCAGAATGCCGCTGGGGCGAGCGCCGTTCTTGAAGAGGTTAGCACCATATTGTTCGGAAGCCAGCGCAAGGCCGATTGCTTCGCGGGCCAGCTTTGTCGCGTTAAGTCCGACCACTCCGTCCCAGCTTGGACCTTTGATGTGCCACATATCGCGAGCGGGCACATCGATGGGGCCGTTCTTCGTGGCTACGCGATAGAAAACCGTATAGTCGTCTAACTGAACAGGAGTGACGCTCTTTGGAACGAAAGCGTAAAGTTCCTGAGGTGTGCCGAGAGCATCGCGATTGATGAAGGCGTATCCGTTGCCGGTCAGAACAGCATGGATGGCCAACTGTTCGCGAAACTCATAAGAAGTCTGCCATTCATTCGGCTCACTCCGCAACAGATCGTAAAGTGGATGATCTTTTGCATCTTCGCCTCTGCGTCCGTCTGCGCTCTTCAAGAGTTTGAAGGGAACCTGAGCAATGCCCTCAGCGATAACTCTCACAATACAGAGCACCGCACTTGAGTAGAGTGCTTGTTCATCAATTGGATTGATGGCCGACCCTTCACCTGCCGCAATCGCGGCTGCGATCTCATCTAGCGAACGGCGGCGGATAGGATTGAGAGATTTAAGATCAAATCCGAATAGTTTCATGTATGTTTCTGCCCGTCTCCTTAGTAGAGGTATTTATGCGGCGGGCAGTTCGGCGACTTAGAAGAACTCAATTCCTGGGATGATGAGTTCGGGTTCGTTCATCTTCATCGCGTAAGCCATCAATGCGGCAACAATGCCGTCGATCTTCAAGTGATGCTGCTTGTCTGGCTTGTTGGGAAACAGGTGATTGGCTGAGTTTGGCCTGATGCTCACATTGCCAGCCATCCAGTTCATGCAAGGGTTGTTGGCGTGGCGCAATTTGTTGTCTGCGATCAGCGCCTCAAACTCCAGCATGACCGGATTATAGTTGCCGATGTTCTGCGCGAACTTCCTGACATCAATGTTGGGATATTGGTCCTGAATCTCTTGCGCGAACTGATGGCCCTGCCATGGGTCATAAGCGACGCCCTTGATCTGGAATTGTGCTGCTAGTTTCTCGAATTGTTCCTTGATCGCCGCAAAGTCCGTTGCATTGCCCGGTGTCAGAATAATGTGACCACTGCTCGCCCAGCTGCGATAGGCGTCGGCGTTCTTACTGCCCTGAACAGCGCCTTCGGGCAGGAAGAAGAAAGGGAAGAAATATGGCGTCTGTCCGTCCATTACGCACAGGGCTAGCGCCGATATGTCGGTCTGCGTCGAAACGTCATAAGCCACGAAGGCAGGATTGCCTGTTAGTTCGGCAAGCGTCTTGTCAGAAGAGCAAGCTGCCCATGCGCGCTGATCCAGCCATCCGCTTGTGCTGTTTTCCCAGACATTCAGATGCTTGGTGAGCAGCGCGGCCTTCTTGGCCGGTTTGTTGAGGGCTTCCTCATATTGGTTGCGGAGATAATTTTCCTGAATGCTGACGCCGAAGTTCGGGTTGGCCTTTTTCCAGACCTCGAAATTCGTCCAGTCATCCTCCTTGTCGATCGTGAAGATCGCCGCGAACAACGTCGGGGTCGTGACCATGCCTGCCAGGACGAGTTCCGCGTCCACCTGTAGCTGGCGGCAGGGACCGGCAACGTTGAAGCCCGCCGTGGTAATGGTGAGCAGCAAGGGCTGGGTTCTGGAACCCATGCCCGTTTTCATCGTGTCATATTGTTCGCTGCTGTCGTTTTCGTGCGCCTCGTCCAAGATCGCGCAATGCGGGTTCGAACCATCGCCGGGTTTGCCGATCATCGAACGGATGAACGATCCGGTGCCGGGACTGAACACGGATTTGGCATGAACCTCGATGCCAGCAGCCTCCATAAATTGTGGAGAGCGCAGGACCATCTGGCGCGCTGGTTCGAAACAGGCGTCCGCCTGATCCTTGGAGTTCGCGCCGATCCAGACTTCCGCGCCTGCCTCATTGTCGAGGAATGCCATGTAGGTGGCGACGCCCGCCGCGAATGTGGACTTGCCGTTTTTACGGGGAATGAGCAGCAAAGCCTCTGTGACTTTGCGAAGCTGGGTATCGGGATGGACGAAGCCGAAGATCCCGGCGAGAACCCAGACTTGCCACGGCTCCAGCCTGATCGTCTCACGCTTGCTGGCCCACTGGCCTTTGCTGTGCGGAAGAAGCTGGATGAAACGGCAGACACGTTCGACGGCCTTGGGCTTGAACTCCCATTGGTCGCCGTCGATGTCGTCGAGGAAGAGCTGGCAGGACTGCTGAATTTGCTGGCAGGCGGCGATTGAGCCGGATGTTACGCCCTCGGAATAGCTAATAGCGATGCGCGTGAAATGGCCGTCGCCTTCAAGCCACATGGGTTATTCACCGAGCAGGCTCGCGAAGGGGTTGGACTGATCGGGTTCGGCAACCTTGCCGCGCTGCGCCCGTGATGGCGCACCGCCGATGCCTAATAGCTCTCGCTGCTTCCTGAGTTCGACAAGCTGATTGCCCCTTGGCTCGCCACCGGATCGGAATGTCTCGCGAACTATGGCTGCGAGGCAGCAATAATCCGCGAACAGGCTGCTATCGAGGACCGACGTTCCGCTCTGAGTGACGCGCTCCAATTCCTCATGCCAGACAGCTTGCGCTTCAGCACCGAGGTAATCTGGCATGACCGGCGGGGCGACGCTGGTCGGGATGATGATGTTGGGATTATCACGGCAGGGGCGATAGCTTCCGACAGCCTGCTTCTCTTCAATGCTTTTCTTCTTGGGTCCGCGCTTCATTTTTACTGTTCAGATATAGGATGCCTTGTGCTATTTATTCCTTCATTTCTTCGAGAATGGAGGAATCTATGGCGATCAATATTTCGGTAGCTAGTGAAGTTTCACGAGGCTCGATTAAGCCATTTTACCTGTTCGCCATGCCTCGATCACAATCATCACTCATTCGCAAGATTGACGAAGAGCGGATGGATGAACAAAGTCTGAAATCCACCACCTCATATTTGGCCTATGTTGTAGAACCTTTGAGTTGGGCCGCCATCGCGTATGAAATCATAAAAGCTGTAGTCATTCGCGCTCTCGGCGAGATCGTAAGCGGGTTGCTTGGCGGCAGTAGCACAAAGGAGGTGGTTCGCCGCCTTTTTGCTGCGATTGTTGAAGCGATTAGGCAGCAGCTTAAGGAGCAATGGATAGATGAGGTGACAGCAAAATTGAGCGGCCTTCGTGACTCATTGGTCGCTTATGAGCGAAGTCCTGAGTCTCGAAAGGGGACGCTCGATGAGATGTTGGTTGCTGCTGACCAACTGTACAATGAAGCTGTCGCCATTGGTAGGCCGGCTTTGGGCGTCGTAACAGTGGCATCGGCGTTGCGGTTCGGGGTTAATGTCGAGCAGTATAAAATTTCAAAGACTCAAGGGGACTTCGATACTGTACGGGCCTGTGTATCCAGCTTCTCAGATTTTGTTGACGGCATTGAGAAAGATTTACCTCGTTTAGCCCAAAGCTATTTCACAGGAATAAAGCACAAGCGATTTTTATCAAAGGAGGAGGGGTATTGGTATTGGGAGTACACTTACTTGGGCCAAGGTCACAGGTTTGATTTTGAGCACTTAGCAAAAAGCGCGCTTTCACGTCACATCGCTTCTGAAACTGAGAACCTCGTAACGAATCTCATCGTTCCGGCACGTACTATTTCAGCAGAAATGGATAATGCTTTGATGTCATTGGAAGCGGGGCAAGGTGTTTAAATCGTACACGCATCTTTTGTGTTGGGGCGTTGTTGCTATAGAGGACTGCTCTCACAAAAATAGGCGCCCCTCTGGCCTGCCGCACTATGGCAGCATGATAAACTATTCTGAACGCCGTCTTCCGCCTCTTCTTGGCTTGTCAAGTCTTTTGTAGACGCGAACTGCTCTCTGGCAGTAAGTAGTTGACAAGAACTCAAGCAGGGAAGGGTTAATGATGTTTAAGTTCATGTTCCGGTTCGCACTAGCGTTGCTATTGATTATCTCTTTGGGTCCGCTTGCAGTCTTTAACATCATGGCTGCTCAACAGGCATGGCATGATAGTGGCCTAGTTTTCGAGTCTCCGTTACTCGGCATTAGATTCTAAAGCGCCTGCGGTTCTCTTCGGCTGTCTTGGCGGCATGGCATGGACCGCATAAGCTCTGCGTATTCTCGTAAACATCTTTGCCGCCGTCTGCCCTAGGTGTGATGTGGTCCACCTGTGTTGCTGGCGTGATGTGTCCATTCAGTTGGCAGGCACGACATAACGGCTCTTCCGCCATTCGTCTGGCTCTTACCTTGCGCCAGTTATGGTCATAGACATACTGCTCGGCTCTGACCGGCTTTAGCTTCTTGCCGCCATGAGAAAAGTTGCGTGGTGTGCTGGGCATGATGTTGTCTCTTGCTGTTCTCCGTCGCTTTTAGTTATCGCGGTGTTCCGATCTTTCTGGTTGTCAAGTTCAGAAAGTGGATGATTATCTGGTCGGGCGACAACATACGATGTTGGCAGGGCAATAGAGCGCTGCTTAGATCGGAGTTACACACAATGGCTGCTTTTAATCCCGCAATGATCGTTTCCGCTGCTAAGTCGGCAGAGTTCGCCGGGCAAGCAAGTCAGGATCGGACTGCTAAAGCGATCTTGCTCGAGGGCATTATGCGTCAGTTGGACTTCTACGCTAACCCAACGAAAGAAGGTCGGCGCTGGTTCGTTCGCGGCCAGAAGGAAGTCTGCATAACGCTGCGGATCGGCAATAAGCCTCTCAAGCTCAATGGCGAGGAAACAAAGGTGGTTGTGCCCGCAGAGCATTTTGAAGCGGCGATGAAGCACTATGCTGGCGAGGTGGAGAAGGGCTCTTTTGACGCTCAGTTGAAGGAAGCCGAGAAGGCGATGGGTGTCCGCAAGGATAAGCTGCGGAAGACCCGTGCGGAAAAGAAATCTGCTCAGCCCAA
This sequence comes from Sphingobium sp. 22B, assembly GCF_001580035.1. Classification (NCBI taxonomy): domain Bacteria; kingdom Pseudomonadati; phylum Pseudomonadota; class Alphaproteobacteria; order Sphingomonadales; family Sphingobiaceae; genus Sphingobium; species Sphingobium sp. 22B. The sequence continues at coordinate 48,177 of NZ_LTAB01000028.1, forward strand.
GTAAGCGATCCTGAACTTTAACCAATGGGCGGCCAGTGTGCCGCCCATTCTTTTTTGACATGATCATCTGTGTAAGGCAGAGAGTGCGCCGCATATAAGGAGGCGCACATGGCGAAGGTCGATCTTTCGAAGTTCATCGATAACAGCTTGAAGGCTGAGTTCGAGGCAAAACCCTACGACATCAGCAAAGATCGCTCGAAGCTGGTTGCCCGGCTTGAAGCTGCGCTCGCGCAATTTACCAGCAATGGCAATGTGAAGGGTCCAAAGCTCTGGAAGGTGAAGAACGGCGTCGTGGAGTTCAAAGCTGCCGTGAATGGGGTTGACCTGACCATCAACGGCTCAACGACCAACTACATTCCTGAAAGCCAGTTCGAGCCTTTCCTCAAGGCGCTGATCGAGGCTACCAACGCTGGCGAGTTTGACACGGTGTTCACCGCCGGGGCTGCTTCCCCTGCGAAGACCTCTGGCGCACCAAAGCAGAAGCGCAACGTCAGTGACGCAAGCCGTCTCAACATTCGCGTCGGCGGGTTCCGCAGGGGCGGCAAGACGGATGCTCAAATCCGTAAGCAGCTGACGGACGAAGGAGTGGATAAGGCGGCGATCGAGGCCGCTATCGCGTATAAGCGCCCTGGCAGGTGAGCCATAAGAAAAGCCCTCCGCGATTAGTGGAGGGCTTTTCCATACAAGGAGCAACTCAATAAAGCCCAATTACGCGAAGGCTCTCTGATTGCCTTCTATTTATTCCGGCCCTAATGCGATGTCTCTAAATGCTGCACTAGATACGCAGCCATCTCCTTTTGAACCTCGATTAATGGTTGAAGGTTCTCGATAGGTTCATCTTCCCACCACATACGCCAAAACCCCGTCTCATTATGCCGAGCGTCGATAGGCCTGAACGGGTTGAAGGCCCAAGTGAAGCCCACCTTAGCTGGCTCTCCGAAATGTATATCGAACCACAGGACGCGATCACGGTTGCTCAGCTTGATCTTCTCAGCTTGCATGAACGCATTTCCGTATTGGATAACCTCGGTCATCACCTGCTCATCGGTAACGACTTCGCGACGGCTTTGGAGGTCGATCAGCACGTCGCGGCGTATGGCCGCGCGGAAATGTCTCAGCTCTTTAATCTCATTCTTCATAGGCACAGTCCTCTTTTGAGTGCCTAAGAAAACAATGCGCCATTGCATCCAGAAATCAAGCCGAGAAGTGAACTTTGTAGAAGAGTTTGGCACAGTCCAAGAAAGCGGATGACGCGGCAGTTCATGAGAGTTTAGCTGTTCCGGCACAACGAGACATCGGAGTGCCGATATGCTAGAGATCCACCTCAACGCACTTGCTGACTTCCTTATTGAAGAAATTGATTGTTCCGCTGAGTATGAAGAGGATTGCTTCGGCCTGACGTTCCGCGGCTATCGTCTCTACGTCGAACGGCGCCGGATGCACTTTCGGATTGAGCATGGAGCGGCAGTGTTTGAGTTGCCGCGTCCGTGAGCCAAATCGTGTTTAGATGAAATGAAGCGTCTCATTTCGAGGCGCTTTTTCTATCTGAAGATGATTTTCGGGGACGGGCAGGCATGTTATGCCGCGCCGCATGGGGGATTTATGAACCGTCTGTTTTTTACTGCTTTTTCGCTACTCGCTGGCTCAGCGCCTGTTTTTGCGAAACCTCCACTGGTCCAATATATCCTCAAGTGTGATGGCGAGAGCATGGCTGCCGGGACGAAAAGCCCAATGACGATGACGTACCGGATCGATGAGAAGGATAGGAGCGTTGAAACATGGGACGGAGCGGAATTTCATCGATGGGGCAAAAAGGGCGACCTTGAAGTAGCGCCTGACATGGTCTTTTTCATTACGGCAGAGGCGACACGTGGAAGGCCCCAGAAGAGTTTCAACATCGACCGAAAAACCGGGAAGATCAGTGAAGCCACTACTTTGCTGGTAGGGAATGGTGATCAAGACACCATCCTCTTTGATGGTATTTGTGCGGTAGTGGACAAGCCTGAAGAGGTTAAGGTCAAGTTCTGAAATTTGGCGAAGGGGTGGTATGAAGTCTATTGCATTTTTGTCGGCTGTGATGATTGCCATAGCTCCTATGAGCGCATTCGCTGGAACGCCGCCGTCTGCCGCGAGGATAGTTGCGGAAGAGGTCGGTCATGCTGGGCCTGCATGTGGCATAACTGAAGCAACAGCGACCTCAGCAATACGCGCTGCAATGCGCTACAATCGAATGACTGAGGATACCACGGCAACCGGCGGCACAGTTAGCAAAGTCCCGACCGTCTATTTCTCAGGCTCCGTTGGTAAGGTCGGTGTAACCTGCGTCGGGAACTATCAAATTCAGTTTCTTATTTGGGTGCCTATGCCCTCGCCGTGGGCTACCGGTGAACGCATTCTGGGTAAGGCACTGTTCTGCCAGAAAGGTGGATTCAACGGCGGATCGACGGCTACCTTTTCGACCAACTATCTAAACGGCGTCAAAGATGCGTTCAACGACTGCTTGTCGCAAATGGCTGATCGCACTGTGGCTTCGCGATAGTCGCTGATCCCCTGTAAGCCCCGCAGAGAAGAAGAAAGCGCCCGCAAGCACGCGAGGCGCTTTCACTCTGAGTGGTGTTCCTAGGGGCTTACAGGGTTAGCGCTTGGAGAGGGTGGCCAATCCGCAAAACCCGCAGGAAACTGCGAAATTTTTGTGTTACAACAGTCACCACTTGCTCCGCATCGTGCAGGGCGATCGCCTTGAACGGGACCCCCGTGCGCTCTTCCTCCCGCAGCATGGCGCGCCAGACCACATTCAGGCAATCGGCTTTCGTAGTTGGCCCATTTCGTTCGTTGATGCACAGGATCAACCGCGTTTCCCGGGCCGCCAAGGGCGTGAGAATATCCAATGTCGCCCGGTCATTGGGATAGGCGCCCACGAAGATCCGATAGTCCTGATCCCCCCAGTGGTTGAGCGCGTTACGGAGCATCGGGCCGATCACATCGGCTTCCTGCCAGGCTGGGATGAAGATGGCGATGCGGCCGGGTTGCGGGGAGGCGGGCAGGGTGAGGGTCGTCATTCGTCGATGACGGGAATAGACAATCAGCTTGCGCCACAGCCTTCGGCACAGGAAGACCAGGTCTATGATGAAATCGTCCATGCCGCCGATCGCCAGCGCCACCACCGCGAACAGCAGAATTTCATGATGAACCCTCGCCAGATAAGCGAAGATCATTGCCTCCACGGATCGAGCTCTCCCTGTTCCCGACGAGCGGCTATGACAGCAAAGACTTGATTCTCAAACAAATAATCATTTCATAGGCGTAATAATTTTTATTGATCCATAGCCTTCCCCAACAGTGGCTTTCAGGCCCTCGGTGCTCATGGAGAAGGCGAAGACCGCCATTCTCGCTGGCTTGCTGCTGCTTTGACCATTGTGGATTGCCTCCTTTTGGAAGGCGGCCCGCTTTTGAGGGGGGGTAATATCCGGCAGGCTGCTCTCCGCATGCGCCGGATGGAATCGCATGGCCATCGGGCCGATGCTATCGTGACCACGCCGTAGAGCGACTCGCACAGGATGCGAACCCCAGCCAATCTCTTTCAGCGATCAGGTAGGAGGGTGAATATGAATGGGGAGATGGATGTCAACTATCTGCTGCACAGACAGCAAGTTGCATTGATTCGCGCGCAGATGAGCCGGTCGGTGAAGGGCCGGGAGGCCTATGAAGGCCTTGCGCGCGGCTATACCGATCAGATCGACGCCTATCGCCGTGAGAATGAAAGGCTGGTCGACCTGGCGCATTAGCGGCGTTCGATCAGCCGTTCTATCGACTCGCGGTGCGTTTCATTGTCGCCACATTCCTTTTCCAGCACCGTCTTGATCTTCTCCAGTTCCGCTTCGGTCAAATGTTCGATGCCGATGAACTCGTTCCGCGCCGTCGATACGGCGCGGATCAGTTCGTCCATTTTCGCCTGTATGGCGGAGCCGTCGCGATTTTGCGCATTCTGGATCAGGAAGACCATCAGAAAGGTGACGATCGTCGTGCCCGTATTGATGATGAGCTGCCAGGTGTCGGAATAATGGAAGATCGGGCCGGTCACGATCCAGCCCAGGATCACCAGCACGGCCAGGATGAAGGCGGCCGGCTGGCCCGACCAGCTTGCGATCCGGTGGGCAAAGGCCGTGAAAATCCTGTCCATCTCTCTTTTTCTCCCTTGGGCGCGGCCAGCATTTAGCCTCTGTTCAGACCATGCTTGCCATGAAGGAGGGATGACAACCATCCCCCTCCGTTCGCTGGCCTGCGGGCTGGGCGCTTCGCTCCTCCTCATGTCTTGCGCGACGGTCTCTCCCGAATCGCGCCTTCGCACCGGGCTGATCGATGCGGGTATATCGCCCCGCATGGCCGGCTGCATGGCCGAAAGGATGGTTGATCGGCTGAGTCTGACGCAGCTCCGCAGGCTTCAGTCGCTGGCATCGCTCCGCAAGTCTCACATGGGGGACATGACGGTGGACCGGTTCCTCTTCAAGGTCCGCGCGCTGGAGGATCCGGAGATCTTTGCCGTGACCAGCAAGGCGGCGATCGTCTGCGCCATCGACGGCTGATTTCGCAATAAACAAGGCTTGCGCTTTGCAAAGGTTTTGCAATTTTGCAAAGTCATTTTGCGAAATTTGCTGGTGTTGCCCTTTTGCCTGTGCTTAGCCGCTGGGCACAAGAGTTTCAGCGGAAAGGACGGGCGAGCCCCATGAACATCCACGAATATCAGGCGAAGGAACTGCTGGCGAAGTACGGCGCGCCGATCGCCGCCGGTTACGCCGCTTTCTCCGTCGATGAAGCGGTCGAAGCCGCCAAGAAGCTGCCCGGGCCGCTTTATGTCGTGAAGTCGCAGATCCACGCTGGTGGCCGGGGCAAGGGCAAGTTCAAGGAACTCGGTCCCGACGCGAAGGGCGGCGTCCGTCTGGCCTTCAACCTGGACGAGGTGAAGGCTCACGCCACCGACATGCTCGGTAACACGCTGGTGACGGTGCAGACCGGCGAAGCAGGCAAGCAGGTCAATCGCCTCTACATCACCGACGGGGCTGATATTGCGAAGGAATTCTACCTCGCCCTGCTGGTGGACCGTGCGACCGGCCGCGTGGCCTTCGTCGTGTCGACCGAAGGCGGCATGGACATCGAGGAAGTCGCGCATTCGACCCCGGAGAAGATCCACACCTTCGCCGTCGACCCGGCCACCGGCTTCATGCCGCACCACGGCCGGGCCGTTGCCGCCGCGCTGGAATTGACCGGTGACCTGGCCAAGCAGGCCGCCAAGGTCGCTTCGTCGCTCTACGACGCTTTCCTGGCGACCGACGCGTCGCAGATCGAAATCAACCCGCTGGCCGTCACCGAGCAGGGCAACCTCCTCGTCCTCGACGCCAAGGTCGGCTTCGACGGTAACGCATTGTTCCGTCACAAGGACATCGTCGAACTGCGCGACCTGACCGAGGAAGATGCGGCGGAAGTCGAGGCTTCGGAATATGACCTCGCCTATATCAAGCTGGACGGCAATATCGGCTGCATGGTGAATGGCGCGGGCCTTGCCATGGCGACCATGGACATCATCAAGCTTAACGGCGAATTCCCGGCCAACTTCCTGGACGTCGGCGGCGGCGCTTCCAAGGAAAAGGTGACGGCGGCCTTCAAGATCATCCTGAAGGACCCGGCGGTGAAGGGCATTCTGGTCAACATCTTCGGCGGCATCATGAAGTGCGACATCATTGCCGACGGCATCGTCGCCGCCGCCAAGGATGTGAACCTGTCGGTTCCGCTGGTCGTCCGCCTGGAAGGCACGAACGTCCAGCAGGGCAAGGACATATTGGCCAAGTCGGGCCTGGCCATCGTCCCGGCGGACGATCTGGGCGACGCGGCCAAGAAGATCGTGGCGGAAGTGAGGAAGGCAGCCTGACGCAGCTTTTCGCCTGAACAAGACACCAAAAGGGTGCGGGTGGTCCGGAGACGGGCTGCCCGCGCCCCTGCTTGCATTTGCGGGCTTGGCGTGAATGAAGGAAGGATGTTGGAGATGAAGATCCTTGTGCCCGTGAAGCGGGTGATTGACTATAATGTGAAGCCTCGGGTGAAGGCGGACGGGACGGGCGTCGATCTGGCGAACGTGAAGATGTCGATGAACCCGTTCGACGAGATCGCGGTCGAGGAAGCCATCCGCCTGAAGGAGAAGGGCGTGGCGACCGAGGTGGTGGCGGTGTCGATCGGCGTTGCCAAGGCGCAGGAGACGCTGCGCACGGCGTTGGCCATGGGTGCCGACCGGGCGATCCTGATCCAGACCGACGATGAGGTCGAACCGCTGGGCGTGGCCAAGCTGCTCGCCAAGGTGCAGGAAGAGGAAGGCGCCGGCCTGATCATCCTGGGCAAGCAGGCGATCGATGACGACAGCAACCAGACCGGCCAGATGCTGGCGGCCCTGCTGGGTCTGCCGCAGGGCACCTTCGCCAGCAAGGTGGAGGTCGAAGGCGACGAGGTCAGCGTGACCCGCGAAGTCGACGGCGGTCTGGAGACGGTGAAGCTCAACGTCCCCGCCATCGTCACCACCGACCTGCGTCTCAACGAGCCGCGCTATGCCTCGCTGCCCAACATCATGAAGGCGAAGAGCAAGCCGCTCGCGACCAAGGCGCCTGCCGATTACGGCGTGGACATTGCGCCGCGTCTGGAGACGATCAAGGTGTCCGAACCGGCCAAGCGTTCGGCCGGCGTGAAGGTGGCCGATGTCGATGAACTGGTCGCGAAGCTCAAGGCTCTGGGAGTTGCAGCATGACGAAGACGCTCGTTTGGGTTGAACATGAGGGCGGCGCGGTCAAGGACGCGACGCTTTCCGCCGTCACCGCTGCATCGAAGCTGGGTGAAGTGCATCTGCTGGTTGCGGGGCAGGACGTCGGCGGCGTTGCCGCGGAAGCCGCCAGCATCGCGGGCGTGGGCAAGGTCCATGTCGCCGACGACGCCGCCTTCGGTCATGCGCTGGCCGAGAATGTCGCGCCGCTGGTCGTTGAGCTGATGAGCCATCATGATGCGTTCGTCGCGCCCGCCACCAGCAATGGCAAGAATATCGCGCCGCGCGTGGCGGCTCTGCTGGATGTCATGCAGATCAGCGACATTCTGTCGGTCGAGAGCGAGGATATGTTCACCCGGCCCATCTATGCCGGCAACGCCATCGCGACGGTAAAGTCGAAGGATGCCAAGAAGGTCATCACCGTTCGCGGCACCGCTTTCGAGAAGGCGGCCAAGGAAGGCGGCAACGGGACTGTCGAGGCGGTGGCTTCGACGGGTGACAAGGGCATTTCCTCCTTCGTCGGGGCCGAAATCGCCAAGCTGGAGCGTCCGGAGCTGACTTCGGCCAAGGTGATCGTGTCGGGGGGCCGTGCGCTCAAGGACGGCGAGACGTTCGAGGCGACGATCTTCCCGCTGGCGGACAAACTGGGCGCGGCGGTCGGCGCGAGCCGCGCGGCGGTCGACGCGGGTTATGTGCCGAACGACTATCAGGTCGGGCAGACCGGCAAGATCGTGGCGCCGGAAGTCTATATTGCCGTGGGTATCTCCGGGGCGATCCAGCATCTGGCGGGGATGAAGGATTCCAAGACCATCATCGCCATCAACAAGGATGAAGATGCGCCGATCTTCCAGGTGGCGGACATCGGGCTGGTCGGCGACCTGTTCAAGGTCGTGCCGGAGCTGGTCGAAAAGCTGTAAGCCCTGTCGGGGTTCAGAAGGAGGGCGCGGGCCTTGGGTCCGCGCCCTTTTTCGTTCTATTCGCAGCGGACGTCGTTCTTGTCGATGGCGCGGCCGGCGAGCGCGCCGCCGGCGCCGCCCAGGATGGTGCCCAGCGTCTTGGAGCCGCCGGGGGCGATGATGTTGCCCAATACGCCGCCCGCGATCGCGCCGACTATGGTGCCGGTGGTGCCGTCGTCGCGCTTGCAATAATAGCGGCCGTCATTGTCGCGGTAGATATAGTCGTTGTCGCCGATGGGCCGGCCGCCGGGGCGGTGGCCGTAGCCGGGGCGGTCGTAGCCGTAGCGGCCACCGTCACCGTCCGAAACGCAGGCCGTCAACGGCATTGCAAGCAGCGCCGCTGCCAATAGGGGGGTGCGCATTGTCCTTTTCTCCTGTGCTTTCCCTGCTGGGGTGACAACCCTTGGGAAGGGAGGAAGTTGCGCGAAATAGTCTGCCCGCCGCGGCACCAAAAGGGGGGAAAGGCAGCCGGGCGGGCAGTGATGCCAGCGGGGAGAGGGTGTTCACCGCTGGAAAGGAAAGGGTCGGGCCGTCAGGGCGTCACGGGCGCGGCGCCGGTGGTGCTGGCGGCGGGCGTGGCGAGGTTGGGACTGGCCACCGTGCTGTCGCTGTCGCGGCGCTGGTCGAGGTCCGATTTCGCCTGGTTATAGCGGGCGACGAGGTCGTCCTTGAACTCTGTCAGCTTGCCTTCGTCATAGAGTTTCTTGCCGACATAGCCTGCGATCGCGCCGAAGATAAGGGTGCGGATCATGGGTGGGGGCTCCTTGTTCCGTGGGGAATTTGCAAGGATAACATTGGCGGCGCGGATCGGTTCCGGCGCGGTGCGGCAGGGCGAGCGGGGCCGGCGATGCGAAGAGTGGCAGGGCCGGCCGGGGCCGTTCAGTTGGTGGCGGCGGCGCGGCGGGCGCGGCTTTCATCGACATATTCCTGTCGTCGGGCCATGACCAGAAAGGCGGCTTCGGAACGCAGGCAGCGCTGGCGGACATTGTCCAGGGTGGCGGCGTCGGCTTCGTTCCGGGCCTGACGGGCGAGGGCGCGGAAATCGGGGTTGGCCATGGGACGCTCCTTTCAAGAGTGGCGGGCGCCGCGTGGGCGGCGCCCGGCCTGTCAGCGGCGCATCATTGCGCGTGCTGGATATTCACCGCCGCCATCTTGCCGCGCTTGTCCTGCTCCAGATCGTAGGAGACGCGGTCCTTTTCGCGCAGGGTGGCGAGACCGCCGCGCTCCACCGCGGAGATGTGGACGAAGGCGTCCGGGCTGCCGTCATCGGGAGCGATGAAGCCATAGCCCTTGTCGGCGTTGAAGAATTTGACGGTTCCGATGATGCTCATGGGGTATTTCCTTCTTTACGTGGGCGCGTCCCGTGTGGACGGGCCTTGCGCTAGAGGGGCAGGGAAAGAAGGAAGTTTGGTGCCGCAAAGCGCCGAAAGACCGTCGATTTGCGACTATAGCCTTCCCCATATAGGGGCATGGGGGCGGAATAGCAAATCGGCGGGTGCGATCATCCTGCTCCCGCCAGCGCGGCGAAGCCGAAAAAGGCGTCGCGGGCGCGGGCGGCGGCATGTTCATAGGGGCGGCGCTCCGCCTCCGCGCGCAGGGCCAGCGCCTGTTCCTCCGCCGTCGTCAGGTCGCGCTCATAGGCGTCGATGTCGTAGAGGGCGTCGCTTTCGTCGCCGTCGAAGCCGGGCGGCGCGGGATAGTCGGTGCGCCAGCCGTCCCTTTCCTCATCCCACCAGATGCCGCGCAGCCGGGCGGCGGCTTCCTCCGGCGGGAAGCTGGCGCGGTCGACCGGCGGAGCGGCCGGAATGGGCCGAAGTTCACACCGTCCATCGAGGGGGAAGAGCGGGGCCTTGCCGCCTTCGCCCAGCGCCAGGCGCGCGGCGACGAACAGCGCGGCGGAGGCGCCGGGGGACAAGGCGGCGGCGGCCTGTTCGATGGCGGGCGCTTCTTCGGGGGCGGCGGGGTCGGGCAGCGCGGCGTGGTCCGCATCGGCGGCCATGGGCTGGGGCGGGG
>NZ_LTAB01000029.1:0-54094 GCF_001580035.1 Sphingobium sp. 22B
TGTGTATAAGAGACAGGTCCAGGGGCGAGCCTTGAGCGGCGCGCCATCTCTAGGCGGCGTGGATAAATTCGAGACTCGCCGGACTGAGTGATTTGGGTGGTTTCCTTTCATTCCCCCTCCCGCCTGCGGGAGGGGGAATGAAAGGAAACCACCCAAATCACTCAGTCCGGCGAGTCTCGAATTTATCCACGCCGCCTAGAGATGGCGCGCCGCTCAAGGCTCGCCCCTGGACTCCTGCATCCGCCGCTCCGCGAACCATTGCTCCAGCGCCTTGGCGGTGCAGCCGGTGAAGCCGTTGCTGCCAATGGCGGAGCAACTGCCCGGCAGGGTCTGCCGCTGCACCTGCTCCATGGTCGCGACCTGGCTGCCCCAGCCGGGGCCGCCCGCCGGTTCAGGCTTTTCGCGCAACTTCTTGGGAATGCGATAGCGTTCGGATTCGGGCTTGCGGGCGCAGACGATGATCTCGTCGCCCTCACCCTTTGGGCAAGGATCGTCGCCATAGACGATCAGGTTGAAGATTTTCTGCGGCGGCTCGGCATGGGCCGCGCCGCCGAAAGTCAGGGGAGCCAGCGCAACAGCGGCGAGGGAAAGGGCAGTGAGGAGACGCATCGATCCATAATCCTTGTTCGTCCCCTGTCCCGCCGGCCGGATTGCCCGGTTTCCGGCAGCCTTCTTCCAGACGCCGCGCCGCGGCAAATGCCGTCACTGCTGCGGCGGCGTTCCCTGTTGCGATCCCTGCGCCGGAGCCGGCTGCTGTTGCTGGGCGGCACGGGCCTTTTCCTCCGCCACGGCCTGCGCCTCGATCGCCTTGCTTTCCGCGTCGATGGTGGAAAGGCGCCGGGTCCGTTCCGCCTCGACCAGATCCTTCCAGCTCGCATTGTCCGCGGCCTGCCGCTCCGCCTTGGCGAGGCGCGCCAGTTGCGCGAAGCAGCCGGTGGCCCCGCCGCCGCCCACCGGCGAGCAGCTTTCGGTGCCGCTGCGCCCGACATATTCCATCGACTTCACCCGTTCGCCCCATGCCTGGTGGCTGGGCTGGTTCGGATCGCCGCGCAACGGCTCGGGAATGCGGTAGCGCTCCTCCTCGCCCTTGCGGGCGCAGACGACGATGTCGCTGCCCTGGCTCTGCGGGCAGGGATCGTCGCCATAGACGATGACCAGATTGACGCGTTCCGACCCCGCCTGCGCGGCGGGCGCCTGTTCCTGCGGCACGCTGGGCCCCTGCTGCGCCAGCACAGGGGAAGCCGTGCCCAGCAAAAGCATAGCGGCAATCAGGCTGGTCTTCATCATGCTTCTCCTCAGATACGCTTGGAAAGGGCGATGGCGGCACGACAGCCCAATCTGATGGCGCCCGACAATAGGGGATAGGCCGGAGCCTGCTCCGCCCCATGGGCGATGGCGGCATCGCGATGCTCGACCTCCTCCGCCTGGAAATCCGCGATGGCGGTGGAGAGTTCCGGATCGTCCCCCCCCAACTGCTCAAGCTGCTCGGCATAGTGCCGGTCGATTTCGGTCTCGATCGCGGCGGTGCAGGCCATGGCGGCGCGCGGGCCGATCGCCGCCGTCACCGCGCCCAGCGCAAAGCCGGCGACATTCCAGATCGGCTGCAACGCGGTCGGCCGCACCCCCCGGCGCGCGATCATCGCGTCGAAATGCTTGCGGTGCCGTTCCTCCTGCGCGGCCATGCCGGCGATCAGACGGGAATCGGGATGCCGATCCCCCATGACGGCCAGTTGCCCGGCATAGATGCGGGTCGCGCCGAACTCGCCTGCCTGATCGACGCGCAGCATGGAGGCGCGCTCCGCCCCGGTCACGCGGCGGCCGGGGCGTGGGAAGTCCTTTGCGCTCATACCTTGCTTCCTTTTCCGATCAGCAGCGCCAAGATGAGGAGCGCGGCCACGCCCGACAAGAGGCCGTTATAGCCTGCCATGGAAATGCCGAACAGGCTCCACGGCGCGACGTCGCAGCGGGTGATCGGCGTCGCCATGATCTGGTTGAGGATGTCCGCCGGATTGCCGCCGGCCGGGCTGGTCGAGCAGGCGGTGAGCCCCTGCCACCAGCCATATTCGACGCCCGCATGGAACAGGCCGATGCCGCCGCTGACGCCAATGGCAAGGCCGGCGAGTCCGGTGAACAGCGCGCTCACGCAGGCCTTGCCGCGCAGCGCATAGGCGATCAGCGCCAGCGGAATGGCCGCCATATGCGCATAACGCTGCCACCAGCACATTTCGCACGGGTGCAGGCCACCGAGGAACTGGAAGGCATAGGCGCCGCCCAGCATGACCAGCGGGACGATCAGCGCCAGGGCGCGGGCGAGAGGCAAGGATTTCATGTCGCTCGCTTAAACCGTCACGTGGCTTTCGTCATGCTGAACTTGCGGGGTGAAGGGAGCCGGCCTGAGGGCCGCGCGATCCCCTCACCCAGCTGCGACCAGGCAGCAAGCTGCCAAGTCTGCGCAGCCCCCTACCTCAAGGGAGAGGGATAAAGCGGGTGTCCGCTTCCCGTCCAACGCAATCCGGCAAGTCCCGAACCGGTCCCCGCCGGCCGGGCGCGGCACGTCGATCCGCAACGATCAATGCGTCGCCGGCTTGCGGACGGGAGCGGCCTGAGCCACCGCCCCGCCCGGCTTTGCCGCCAGGCGCGCTATGGTCTTCAGCGCATAGTCGAGCTGGAAATCCTCGATCCCCTTCTTCTTCAGCTCCTCCGCCGTGGCGGCGAAGCGGGGATCGTCCTTGCTGTCCTCTTCCAGCGCCGCATTGTCGGTCTTGATCTCGTTGATCAGGTGCCGGCGCAGGTCGCTTTCCCGGAATTTCGGACGATTCTTGTAATCGGGGTCGCTAAGCTGCGGCACCCTGACATCGGGTTCGATCCCGCCTTCCTGCACGGAGCGGCCCGACGGCGTGTAATAGCGCGCCGTCGTCAGCTTGAGCGCCGTGGTGTTGCTGAGCGGCAGCATGGTCTGGACGCTGCCCTTGCCGAAGCTGCGTTCCCCCATCACCAGCGCGCGATGCTGGTCCTGCAGCGCGCCCGCGACGATTTCCGATGCGGAGGCAGAGCCCGCGTCCACCAGCACGATCACCGGCAGGCCCCTCGCATCGTCGCCGGGCTTGGCATAATAGCGCTCGACATCGCCCTTGTTGCGGCCGCGCTGCGACACGATCTCGCCGCGTTCCAGGAAGGTGTCGCTGACCGACACGGCTTCGTCCAGCAGCCCGCCCGGGTTGGACCGCAGGTCGAGGATATAGCCGGTGGGCTTGCGGCCCAGCGACTTGTCGATGCTGCGGATCGCCTGGCGCACGTCGGCGCCGGTATTGGCCGAGAAGCTGACGATGTTGATGACGCCGATGCCGTTCTGCACCTCCCACTTCACCGGCTTCAACTGGATGATCTCACGCGTCAGGGTGAGGTCGATCGGCTTGTCGCGGCCGGGGCGGACGATGGTCAGCTTGATCTGCGTGCCCGGCGCGCCGCGCATCTTGTCGACCGCCTCGTCCAGCGTGCCGCCATAGATGAGCTGCCCGTCGAGATGGGTGATATAGTCGCCCGCCTTGATCCCCGCGCGCCAGGCCGGGGTATCCTGCGTCGGCGCGATCACCTTCACCGCGCCGTCCTCCTGCGTGACGGAAAGGCCAAGGCCGCCATAGCTGCCCTCGGTCTGGGTGCGGAGATTCTGGAAATCGCGAGCGTCGAGGAAGCTCGAATGCGGGTCCAGGCTGGCGAGCATGCCGTCGATGGCGCCCTTGATCAGCTTTTCGTCGTCGACCTTCTCGACATAGTCGCTGCGGACCTTCTGGAACACGTCCATGAACTCGTCGAGCGCCTTGTAGCTGCTTGCCTCCCCATCGGCGAGCGCCGCGGTGGTGGCAGGGATGAGCGCGAGCGCGCCAAGGGCGACGGCGCCCCGGAAGAAATTGGATTTCATGCGTGTCCTGAGTCCTGGCATCGAAGGGGCAATATAGGGCATTTCCGTGCAGACGCAAAAACCTTGGCTGGCGCCCCTTCCTAAACAGGCCGATGCCCCTTGCGCCATTTGGTGAACAGGTGCCGCGCCAGCATGGCGGGCGGCATCCTGAGCCAGTGGGACCGCAGGTAGAAGGCGAAGCGCAGCAGCCCGCGCCTTTCCCGTCCCCACCCGTCGCGCGCCAGCAGCCGGGCCTTGACGATCCGGTCCCACAGCGTGAGCCGCGCCCCTTCGCCCCTCCCTTCGCCATAGAGCGCCATGGCGAGCCGCCGCGCCTGCCGCACATGGGGCAGCAGGCCATGGTGCGCCGCCCGCGCCTCCAGCGCCGTCCCGTCGACGCCATCGAGCAGGCAATATATGTCCCAGAGGTTGCGAAGCCCCCCGGCCAGATCGCCGTCGGCCAGCAGATGCGCCGCCGCGTGGCAGAGCCGGTCCTCGGGCGAGAGCATGGATAATTCGTTGGTGAGGGGAACCGCCTGCGCGATCATTGCCGCCGCGTCCGGCGTCTGCCGCGCCGTCAGCGGCAGGACGGTGTGATGCACGTCGATCATGCGGTCCCGCGCCGCGTGGATCATCGGCGGCAGCTCATGCATCCATCGGCGGTAATAGGCGTCGTCATAAGGGTCGTCCTTGACCCATTCCCATCCCGCGCCGATCAGCGCCCGTTCCACCCGATCCATCGCATCGCGCGGCACCAATATGTCGAGATCGCCGATGAAGCGCCCCTGCCCGGCGCGCAGCCCCGCCGCCGCATAGGCCGTGCCCTTGAGCAGCACGACCGGCACGTCCAGGCCGGCAAGCGCCTCTGCCGCGCGATCCGCCTCCCAGAGGGCCTGCAGGGCTTCGCGCGCCGCATCCAGCCGGGCGTCCGCCAATATCGCGCCCACCGCCGGGGGCACGGGCCGCTCCCCCAGCCGCAGGGCGAGCGTGCCGATCAGCCGCTCCGCCCTCGCCATGGCGATGAGGGCGTTCCACCCGTCCGCATCCAGCGCCGCCACCTCGTCAGGGTCGCGCAAGGCGCGCACCAGTGGCCGGGCGCTCATGCCAGTTCCTCCCAGAGCCGCTCGACAAGGGCGATGGCCTCGTCGCCCGATGGAAAGTCGATGGCGCGCGCGGGGACATTCCCGACGAAACCGCTCAACGCCGCGAAGCCCGCTTCGCCCAGGGCGACATAGTTGGTCGATGCCTGGGTCAGCCGCATGAAGACCTCCCCCTGTCCGACCGATCGCACGTCCGCTTCATGGCCGAAACGCGGGAACAGCAGCAGCGCGGGCGGCGCGCCCTCCGCCATCCGCCCGATCGCGTCGTTGCGCGGGATCAGGTGGCGAATGTCCCCCTTGGCCGTGCCGGCGAGCAGCGGCCCCATGCGCTCCGCCGGGGCTTCCGCCGCGATGACGTCGATGGCGCGGTTCTTGAGGGAGACGAGGCGCGGAAAGGGAAAGATCGCCCCCGTTTCCAGGTCGAGCAGCGCGAACTCGTCGCCCATCAGCCGCCAACCCCGCTCCCCCAGTTGCGCGGCCAGCGTCGACTTGCCGGAACCGGACTCGCCGGTCATCACCAGCGCCCGCCCGTCCTTTTCGACGCTGGAGGCATGGAGCAGCAGGTGCCGCCGCCAGCCGAGCGCCATTTGCAGGTTCATCCCCATTTCCGCCGCCAGCAGCCCGTGGGCAAGGCTCATCGGCGCGGCGTCGGCCAGCCCATGATCGCCGGTGATGAAGATGGAGGGCCGGAACCAGCGCCGGAACGGCCCCGCAGGCTCCAGCCGCACGGTAAAATCGGCTATCGCGCCCGCCGGCATGGGATAATCGGCGTAGAGCCGCGCCAGCGCGTCCACCGGCTGGCGCCAGGGCGATCCGATGCGGAAGGTCGCCGGACCGATCTTCAGGGTCAGGGCATGGTTCACGCGATGCGGACCAGTCCAAGGGCGGCCAGTTCCGCCAGATGCGCCTCCACCAGCGGCAGGGCCTCCTCCGGCTCGCCCAGATCGTAAAGCTGGGCCAACTGCCCTAACAGCTCGCCCGCCGTAAGCGCCGCGCCGTCATCCAGCGCCGCCAGGATCTCCGGCACCGGGGCGATCGCCATATGGGTCTGTCCCGACGGCCGGTGGTAGAGCAGCACCATATCCTCCAGCACGCAGGATGCGATGGCGTCCGGGCTGTCCTGGCAATATCGGGCTGGCATGATCGCGAAACCTGGCCTTCGGATGGGAATGTCGCGCCATCCTTAAGACAAAGGGGTAGCCAAGTGCCTAACGCGACAGGCTATTTTGCGCGACGCCCCGCCACCGCATGCCGCCGGATCGCGCCAGCCGGACAAAGGCCCGCAAATAGGCGTCGAGCGCGCTTTCGACGCCATGTTCCTTCACCGCGTCTGCCAGGCGCGCAGCCGGCGCGGGATGGTCGAGCGCCCAGAGGATCGCATCGGCAAAGGCATCGGCGTCGCCCACCGGCACCGGCGCATGCTGGCCCGCCGCGGCGAGCACCGGGCGGATATTCGGCGTCGAATCGGTCGCGACGACCCCCGTGCCGCAACCGAGCGCTTCGATGAGGGTCGCGACCAGCCCTTCCCAGCGCGAGGGTTGCAGCAGCAGATCGGCATCCGCCATCAGGGCCGCCAGTTCCGCCGGATCACCGACGAAGCCCGGAAATTCGACCCGCCCGGCGATGCCGAGCCGCGTGCAAAGCGCCTCCAGATCGCGGCGCAGCGGCCCCTGCCCGACGATCTTCAGGCGCCAGTCGAGATGCTTCAGCCGGGCGAGCGCCAGAAGCGCCGTCGCCTGGTCCTTCTGCGCGACCAGCCGCCCGACCATCAGGAAATGCCATGGGCCGCCGCCGGCTCTGGCGGCGCGCTGCCGCCGCAGCCGTTCCAGCAGCGGCGTGACCGTCGGGCGCGGCAGCAGCGTCACCTGCCGGCCCGCGAGCGGCCCGGCCTGCGTCAGCGTCATCCGGTCCGCCTCGCCCATCACGATGGTCATGGCGCTGGTCCGGGCGATGGCGCGGAAGCGGCTACGCCTGATCCAGGCGGACAGGCCGCGCTGGCCGGGGCGGACGATCGGGTTGGAAATCCGGCCGACCGCCCGCGTCGCCGTGCCCAGCGCCGCCAGCGCGCACAGCATGTTGCTCTGATTGCCCGCGGAATAGAGAATATCCGGGCGGAACCGCCGCACCATGGCGGCCAGCGCCGGGAATTGCGCGATCATCGACAGCCGCCGCGAAAAGGGCGGCGCCGGTACGCGGCGGACCGGCACGGCGGGATGGATGAGGCCCGCCACCGGGCCGTCCGTCCGCGTCATCCACAGTTCCACGTCCACGCCGCGCAGCCGCAGATGGTTGGCGAGCAGGATCGCCACCCGATCCAGCCCGCCATCGCCGGGTTCATAGAGGTAGATCGCGACCGAACAATCTTGTTTCACCCAATGGGGTGTATGGAACATGGGGTCGCCCTTGCTGCGCCTGACCGGATCGTCGAAGCCTCGACGCCGTCAACGCTGGCGAACCGTATAAGTTCGGGTGGAAATAGAGCCTTCGGCTCAGCGGGGCATTTGCAGCGATGCGTAGCAGGTGAAGCCGCTCGTCCCCGACTGAAGCCGCCGGATATAGTTCAGATAGGCCTGGTTCTGCTCATAGCTGGCACCCGGCAGCCGGCCGCCGCGCAGCGCCTGCCGGACCTGTTCCCCGCTGAAGTTCTTGCCGGCGGGGAAGGCGCCCTGCGTTCCCGCCGGCACCACCTGCCCGTTCGGCGCGATATAATTGCCGGCCCGGCCCTGGTCGGGAACGGGTATCGTGCAGTTGAGCACCGACGCGGCCGTGTTCGCCAGCGCCGGCCGGATGGATATGATCGCGGAGGCCGCGACGGCGCCGCCCATCAGCAACTGGCGGCGCGACGGCGCGGCAAGGCCGTCGTCCTGCGACTCGGCTTCCTTCTGGGGGGGCAACGGCTCGCTCATGTCATCCTGATCCGCTATCGCGCTTGCCAAACTGTAAAAATTGCCGGCTACTGCGGCCCTCTTTGCAGCAAATGCGTCAAATTTCCAGCATGGTAACCATGAATCGCCTGACCGCCTCCCAGATCACCGCCTCGCTGGCCGTTCTGCTGCTCGGCACCGGGGGCGCGTTGATGATAGGCGCGCGGCCGCTCGACATCCTCCTGCCGGTGCTGGCGACGCTGCTGGTGCTCGTCATCTGCGCGGCCAGTCCGGACCGTCCGGAACCGGCCGTGTCGCCCCTGCCGGCGGAGGTTCCCGACATCATCGCCCATCCCGATGCGCGCGGCCTGCTGGAGGGCATAGCCGACCCGCTGATGCTGATCGAACGGGGCCGCATCATCGCCGCCAACCGCGCCGCGCAGCGGCTGCTAGGCGCGCATATCGAGGGGGAGGACGCCCGCATCGCCATCCGCCATCCCGCCGCTGCCGAACGGCTCGCCAGCCAGGCGCCGCTGGCCGAACCGGTCATGATCGAGCTGGTGGGCCTGGGCACCCGCGACCAGCGCTGGCAGATGCGGATCGCGCCGGTAGGGGAGGACGGCCATGTCCGGCGGCTGGTCCATCTGGCCGACCATAGCGGCGCCCACGCGGCGGAAAAGATGCGCGTCGATTTCGTCGCCAATGCAAGCCATGAACTGCGCACGCCGCTGGCCGGCATATTGGGCTTCATCGAGACGCTGACCGACCCCGACCTGGGCAAGGACGACGAAACGCGGCAGCGCTTCCTGAAGATCATGGACGGCGAGGCGCGGCGGATGCAGCGGCTGATCGACGACCTCATCTCCCTTTCCCGCATAGAGGCAGAGAAATATCGCCTGCCCGACAGCGCGGTCGACCTGTCCGGCCTGGTGGCCGAGGTGGTGGGCGTGTTCCGCACCAGCCATGGCGATCGCGGGCGGGAGGTGGAGATGGAGATCGCGCCCGGCCTGACCGACGTGCAGGGCGACCGCGCCCAACTGTCGCAACTGCTGCACAATCTGATCGGCAATTCGGTGAAATATGGCCGCGCGGGCACGCCGATCCACGTGTCCCTTTCCGACGGGCCGAGCGGCCTGTTGCGGCTGACCGTCGCGGATGAGGGCGAAGGCATCGGCCCCGATCACCTGCCGCGCCTCACCGAACGCTTTTACCGCGTCGATTCGGGGCGCAGCCGGGCGGTGGGCGGCACGGGACTGGGGCTGGCCATCGTCAAGCATATCGTGGAGCGGCATCGCGGCCGGCTGGACATCGCCAGCGTGCTGGGCAAGGGCACCACCATCTCCATCCTGCTGCCCCGCTTTGCCGTCGAGGAAAAGGCCGTCGCGGCAAAGGCTTGATCAAAAAAAGACAGCGACAGGCCGGGCTTCCGCCGTCAATGTCATAAAAGTGCAATCCCATTGTCACAAAGGCGCGACGTACCGCGGCTACGGCGCGTGCCCAGAGGGGGGCGGCGAGAAGCGAATCGCGGCCTTTGACGAAGGAGATTACCCGGTGAAGCATTTCGCTCTGATGGCCGCGACCGCTGCGGCGGCACTCACTCTTTCAGGCTGCGGCCAGCAGTCCGGCGGCGGGGCCGGCGGCACCCGCGACCAGATCCGCGCGGTCGGCTCCTCCACCGTCTATCCGTTCGCCACCGCGATTGCCGAGATGTTCGTTCAGGGCAATCCCGGCATGAAGTCGCCCATCGTCGAATCGACCGGCACCGGCGGGGGCATGAAGCTGTTCTGCGCGGGCGTCGGCGCCCAGCATCCCGACATCGCCGACGCCTCCCGCCGCATGAAGAAGTCGGAATATGAGGACTGCCGGAAGAATGGCGTCAAGGACATCATCGAAATCCAGATCGGCGTCGACGGTCTGGCCTTCGCGGAATCGAAGAACGGTCCGGGCCTGAAGCTGACCCCGAAGATCGTCTATGAGGCGCTGGCCGCCAATCCCTATGGCAAGGGTCCGAACAAGGCCCAGAGCTGGAAGGATGTCGACCCCAGCCTGCCCGCCACGCCGATCAGCGTCTTCGGCCCCCCGTCCACCAGCGGCACCCGCGATTCGCTGGCCGAACTGATCCTGACCAAGGGTTGCGAGACCGACCCGGCGATGGAAGCGCTCAAGAAGAAGAATGAGGACGAGTTCAAGGCCACCTGCACCCGCATCCGCGAGGACGGCAAATATGTGGACTCGGGCGAGAACGATAATCTGATCGTCCAGAAGCTGGGCGCCAATCCCAATGCGCTCGGCGTGTTCGGCTACAGCTTCCTGGAGGAAAACAAGGACACGCTGAAGGACGTTTCCATCAACGGCGTCGAGGCGACCTATGAAACCGTGTCGACCGGCACCTATCCCGGCGCGCGCCCGCTCTACATCTATGTGAAGAAGGCGCACATGACCGCGATCCCCGGTCTTCAGGCCTATCTCAACACCTTCGC
This sequence comes from Sphingobium sp. 22B, assembly GCF_001580035.1. Lineage (NCBI taxonomy): Bacteria > Pseudomonadati > Pseudomonadota > Alphaproteobacteria > Sphingomonadales > Sphingobiaceae > Sphingobium > Sphingobium sp. 22B. Next base: position 10,343 of record NZ_LTAB01000029.1, read on the forward strand.
CGCGAACTGGGACCCGAACGGCGCGCTGACCAAGCGCGGCATGGTCGCGGCGCCGGAAGGCGTGCGCAAGGCGAGCGCCGAGACCGTCAAGTCGCTGGCCGTGCTCGACGGTTCGCAGCTCAAATAAGACAGGTGATATGACAGGTCCCGCAATCCTTCTGCTGCTCGCCGGTCTGGGCGCGATCGCCTGGGTCAGCGCCCGCGCCCGCGCGATGCGGCTGCAAAGCGCCGCGCGGGCTTCGGGCCGCCGCGACGCCGTGCACAGCCTGCCGGGCTATCACGGCTGGTATGTCGCGCTCTGGACGCTGGTGCCCGCCGGCCTCTTCCTGGCGGTCTGGGCCAATGTCGCGCCCGGCCTCGTCACGCAGGACGTGCTGGGCAGTCCGGCGGCGCAGAGCCTGCCCGCCGACGATTTCTCGCGCTCCGCCATATTGGGCGAGGCGCGGGCGATCGCCACGGGGATGCAGGCGGGGGCGTTCAATCCGCTCTCGCAGGGACTGGTCGAACCCTATAGGGACGCCATCGGCCAATATGGCTTTGCCGGCGCCGCGCTGGCGCTGGTGCTGGCCTTTGCCGGGGGGGCCTATGCCTTCACCCGCGTGCGCCCGGATTTCCGGGCGCGCACGCGGGTCGAGCGGTTGGTGATGGCGACATTGCTGATCGCATCGCTGCTGGCGATCATCACGACGCTGGGGATCGTCGCGTCCCTGCTGTGGGAAAGCTTCCGCTTCTTTTCCATGGTCAGCCCCGTCGATTTCCTGTTCGGCGCGAAATGGAGCCCGCAATCGGCCGCGCTCGGCTATGGCAATGACGATGCCTTCGGCGCGGTGCCGCTCTTCTGGGGGACGATCTTCATCGGCGCGATCATCGCCATGGCCGTCGCCATCCCGCTGGGCCTGATGAGCGCCATCTACCTGACCCAATATGCGAGCCCCACCTTCCGCAAGTGGATGAAGCCGATATTGGAGGTGCTGGCGGGCGTGCCGACGGTCGTCTACGGCTATTTCGCGGCGCTCACCATCGCCCCGGCCCTGCGGGATTTCGCGGTCATGATCGGCATCCACGGCGCCTCTTCGGAAAGCGCGCTGGCGGCGGGACTTGTGATGGGCGTGATGATCATTCCCTTCGTCTCCTCCATGGCGGACGACAGCATCGCCGCCGTGCCGCAGTCGATGCGCGACGGCAGCCTGGCCATGGGCGCCACCACCAGCGAGACGATCCGCCGCGTGCTGATCCCCGCGGCGCTGCCCGGCGTGGTCGGCGGCGTGCTGCTGGCCGTCAGCCGCGCCATCGGCGAGACGATGATCGTGGTGATGGCGGCGGGTCTGGCGGCCAACCTCACCTTGAACCCCTTTGCCAGCGTGACGACGGTGACGACGCAGATCGTCCAGCTTCTGACCGGCGACCAGGAATTCGACAGCGCCAAGACGCTGGCGGCCTTCGCTTTGGGGCTGGTGCTGTTCATCGTGACGCTGCTGCTCAACATCGTGGCCCTGCGGGTCGTGAAGAAATATCGCGAGGCTTACGAATAATGAGTGCCGAACGCCTTCCCACCGACTGGAAGTCGGACGCGATGCGCAGGCGGATCGCCCGTCGCTATGCATCGGAACGCCGCTTCAAGGCGGCGGGTCTGCTCGCCGTCGCGCTCTCCGCCGCGTTCCTCGCCTTCCTGTTGTTCAGCATGCTGGGCAACGGCCTGCGCGGCTTCACCCGGACGGAAATCGCGGTGAAGGTCGACTTCCCCGCCTCCCCGCTGCTGCTGGACCCCAATGCCATTACGGATCAGGCGCTCGCCAATGCGAATCTGCCGATGGTGACGGGGGCGGTCGTGAAGAAGGCGCTGGGCGCGGATGCCGAGGAATGGGTGTCGCCCACCGCCTGGACCGTGCTGCGCGACGCGATCAAGGCCGATCCGAAGATCCTCGCCCAGACCGTGACGGTCAAGCTGCCCGCCGCCACCGCCATCGACCTTGCCGCCAAGAGCAACGGTTCGCCCGAGGCGGAAGCGGCGGTGGCACGGCTCGACAAGGCGGGCCTGCTGACGACCGGCATCAACTGGGGATTCCTGACCGCGAGCGACGGCACCGATCCGACGCAGGTCGGCATATGGGGCGCGTTCAAGGGATCGCTGCTGACCATGCTGGTGACGCTGGCGCTGAGCTTCCCGGTGGGGGTCGCGACGGCCGTCTATCTGGAGGAATATGCGCGCAAGAACTGGCTGACCGACATCATCGAAGTGTCGATCAACAATCTGGCCGCCGTCCCCTCCATCATCTTCGGCCTGCTGGGCCTGTCGATCTTTCTGAACTTCCTGGCGCTGCCGCGGTCGGCGGCGCTGGTCGGCGGCATGACGCTGGCGCTGATGACCATGCCGGTCATCGTCATCGCGGGCCGCAACGCCATCAAGTCGGTGCCGCCCAGCATCCGCGACGCGGCGCTGGGCATCGGCGCCAGCCCGGTGCAGGTGGTGTTCCACCATGTCCTGCCGCTGGCCCTGCCCGGCATCCTGACCGGCACCATCATCGGCATGGCCCGCGCGCTGGGCGAGACCGCCCCGCTGCTGATGATCGGCATGCGCGCCTTCATCGCCACGCCGCCGGGCGGGATCACCGATCCGGCGACCGTGCTGCCGGTGCAGATATTCCTCTGGTCCGACGAAGTGTCCAAGGGGTTCGTCGAAAAGACCTCCGCCGCCATCATCGTCCTGCTGGTCTTCCTGCTCGCGATGAACGGCATCGCCATCTACCTGCGCAACAAGTTCGAAAGGCGGTGGTGACCGCGATGACAGCCATGATGCATGAACAACAGACGCTGACCCCTGCGGTCGAAACCAAGATGACGGCCCGCGACGTCAAGGTCTTCTATGGCGATAAGCAGGCGATCAAGGGCGTGTCGATCGATGTCGACATGGACAATGTGACGGCCTTCATCGGCCCGTCGGGCTGCGGCAAGTCGACCTTCCTGCGGACGCTCAATCGCATGAACGATACGGTCGCCTCTGCGCGGGTGGAAGGCACGATCACGCTGGACGGCGAGGACATCTACGCCCCCAGCATGGACGTGGTGCAACTGCGCGCCCGCGTCGGCATGGTGTTCCAGAAGCCCAATCCCTTCCCCAAGTCGATCTATGAAAATATCGCCTATGGCCCGCGCATCCATGGCCTGGCCCATGCGAAGGCGGACCTGGACGTGATCGTCGAGAAATCGCTGCGCCGCGCCGGCCTGTGGGACGAGGTGAAGGACCGGCTGCATGACAGCGGCACCGCGCTTTCGGGCGGGCAGCAGCAGCGCCTGTGCATCGGCCGCGCCATAGCCGTCGAACCGGAAGTGATCCTGATGGACGAGCCCTGCTCGGCGCTGGACCCCATCGCGACGGCGAAGATCGAGGAGCTGATCCACGAACTGCGCGGCCGCTACGCCATCGTGATCGTGACCCACAATATGCAGCAGGCCGCCCGCGTGTCACAGCGGACCGCCTTTTTCCATCTGGGCGAGCTGGTCGAATATGGCGTGACGTCGGACATATTCACCAATCCCCGGCAGGAACGGACAAAGGATTACATCACCGGACGCTACGGCTGATCCGGGGGAGGAAAGACATGGCAGAACATACGATCAAGGCGTTCGACCAGGAAATGGACAAGCTCCGCGGTCTGATCGCGGAAATGGGCGGTCGCGCTGAATCCGCCATTGAGAAGGCGATGCTCGCGCTGCAACGCCATGACAAGGTGCTGGCGGCGGAGGTCGTGGCGGAGGACAAGCGCATCGACGCGATCGAGGCGGAGGTCGAGAAGCTCGCCATCGAGATCATCGCCCTGCGCGCGCCGATGGCCAACGACCTGCGCGACGTGATCGCCGCACTGAAGATCGTCGGCGTGGTCGAGCGGATCGGCGATTATGCCAAGAACATCGCCAAGCGCGTGCCGCTGATCGCCGCCAACCAGCGGACGCAGGAGCCCATCGCGCTTCTTCCCTCCATGGGCCAGGTCGCGGGCGAGATGGTGCAGGATGCGCTGAACGCCTTTGCCGCGCGGGATGCCGACCTGGCCGTCGCGGTGGTGGAGCGCGATACGGTGGTCGACGATTTCTACAACAGCGTCTTCCGCACGCTCGTCACCTTCATGGTCGAAAATCCCAAGACGATCAGCGAATGCGCGCATCTGCTGTTCATCGCCAAGAATATCGAACGGATCGGCGACCATGCCACCAATGTGGCGGAGATGGTCTATTATGCCGCCACCGGCCAGACCCTGCCCGACCGCGAACGCGGCGGCGCGGCGGCGGAGGGCTGAGCATGGCGCGGGCCAAGATGCTGTTGGTGGAGGATGACGCGGCGCTGGCCGAACTGCTCATCTGGCATTTCAAGCGCGAGGATTTCGAGGTCGCGCACACGGTCGACGGGGAGGAAGCGCTGCTTCTGGCGCAGGAGAATGTGCCCGACATCGTGCTGCTCGACTGGATGGTGGAAAGCCTGTCGGGCATAGAGGTCTGCCGCCGCCTGCGCCGCATGAACGGCACGGCCAACGTCCCGATCATCATGCTGACCGCGCGCGGCGAGGAGGAGGATCGCGTGCGCGGGCTGGAAACGGGCGCCGACGATTATGTGACCAAGCCTTTCTCTCCCCGCGAACTGGTGGCGCGGGTCGGGGCGGTGCTACGGCGGGTGCGCCCCGCGCTGGCCGGCGAGACGCTGATCTTCGCGGATGTCGAGATGGACACGGTGGGCCACAAGGTCCGACGCGGCGGGCAGGTGATCCCGCTCGGCCCCACGGAATTCCGGCTGCTCAAGCATTTCCTGGAGCATCCCGGCTGGGTCTTCTCCCGCGAGCGGCTGCTGGACAGCGTCTGGGGCCAGGACAGCGACATCGAACTGCGCACGGTGGACGTGCACATCCGGCGATTGCGCAAGGCGATCAACGCGGACGGCCGCTATCACGACATCATCCGCACGGTGCGTTCAGCGGGCTATGCGCTGGATACGGACGGGGTCGCGTAAAAGGCCGTCGCGGACAGACAGGGTCCGGTAGCGGTTCGTCACCCCGCTATGGACCGCGCCTCCCGCACCACCAGCACCGGGACGCCGTCGCGCACCGGAAAGGCGAGCCCCGCCGCCTCGGACAGCAATTCGCCCTGTTCCGCATCCCAGCGCAGGGGCGTGCGCGTCACCGGGCAGACCAGCTTCGCGAGCAGCGCCGGATCGATCCTGCCGCTCATTGCATCGTCGCCCCGCCGTCGCGTTCGATCCGCCCGACGATCTGCATCAGCTGGATGATCCGGCCGGCCCGTTCGCCCAGCGTATCCGCCTCCAGCAGGGTCTGCTTGGCCGCCGGATCGAACGGCACGATCTGCGCGATCCCGTTCACCAGCGCCATGTCGTCGAGCCGCGACACCGCCGTCCAGTCGACCACATAGCCCAGCGCATCGGCAAAGCGCCGCGATTCCTGCTCCAGCGCCGCCCGCTCCACGGCGGAGAGGATTTCATCCTCTTGCGCAATGGGCTCCACATCCGCCTCGATCTGGCGAAAGGCGGTGGGGACGTCCAGTTCCCGCACCACACGAAAGCGCGCAAGCCCCTTCAGCAGGATGTTGTACCGGCCGCCCTCCAACGCCTCGATATGGGTGATGTGGCCCAGGCAGCCCACATCGAACAGCGCGGGCTTGGTTCCTTCCTCCCGCGGCTGGATCATGCCGATGCGCCGGTCCCGCGCCATGGCGTCATGGATCATCGCCTGATAGCGCGGCTCGAAGATATGGAGCGGCAGTTCCATGCCCGGCAGCAGCAGCGCGCCCGGCAGGGGAAAGATCGAGACGCGCGACATGACGCCTGCGCCGGTCAGGAAAACAGGATCTGGGAAAGCTTGCGCCGCTGCCCCGCGACCCAGGGATCTTCCAGCCCCGTCGCCTCGAAAAGCTTGAGGAGCTGCGCCCGCGCCGCGCCGTCATTCCACGCCCGGTCGCGCCGAACCAGTTCCAGCAACTGCTCCGCCGCTCCATCGCGGTCGCCATTGGCCATCAGGCCGTTCGCCAGTTCGAAGCGCGCCTCATGATCGTCCGGATAGGCGGCGACCTTCGCCTCCACACCCGACAGGTCAGCCACCGGCCGGGCATCGCGCGCCAGCGCAATGGCGGCGCGTGCGCGCTCCACCGCCTGGCCCTTGGCCACATCGGCGGGCAGAGCGGCCAACGCCGCTTCGGCTTCGTCGAACTGTCCCAGCGCCACCAGCGCCCGCGCCGCGCCCGAAGCCACATCGGCATTGTCGGGCAGCATCTGATCGATCTGCCGGAACACGGACAGCGCCCGCTCCGCCTCGCCCCCGGCCAGCAATTCCTCGCCCATAGCGATCAGGGGCGCAATCTCCTCCAGCTGCGCCTTCTCCTCCGATTCGATCGGCAACTGGCCCAGCAACTGGTCGAGATATTGCTTGAACTGCCCCTCGGTCCGCGCCTGGCTGAGGTCGGCCACCGGCTGGCCCTGGAACACGGCATAGACGGTGGGGATCGACTGGACGCGGAACTGGGCGGCGATGAACTTGTCCTCATCGACGTTGATCTTGACCAGCTTGACGCCCTTGGCCGCATAGTCGGCGCAGACCTTCTCGATCACGGGCGCGAGCTGCTTGCAGGGGCCGCACCATTCGGCCCAGAAATCGACGATCACCAACTGGGTGCGCGAAGGATCCACCACATCGCGGCGGAAAGCCTCCACCGATGCCTTGTCGGCCTCGCTCAGTCCAAGGGTCGCCACTTCTCTTATCTCCTGCTGCAAACGCGGTTGCCAAGCCGCCCTCATACAGCGCCTTATGTGGGGCGTCACCCCATAGGAACAAGGGAGATCGGCCGGGGATCAGCCAGAGATCAAAAGGTGTAGCCGACGCCGATCGCGCCGATCCACTGATTCCGGGAGCCCGCGACGGACACGATGGGCGAGGCGGCATAGTCGCCCAGGATCCGCGAATAGCTGGCCGCGGCGAAGATCGCCCAGCCATGGCGCAGGTCGCCCGACAGCGACTTGCCGCCCGCCAGGCTGAAATTCACCTTCTTGAACCCCGAACCATCGCCTGCCCCGCCATAGGCCGGCAGCCCCGATGCGGCGGCGCCCGCCGGATCGACGTCATAATAATAGCGGCCATATTTCTTGCCGACATAGTCCGCCGACACGCCCAGCCCGACGAAGGCCGTCTGCGACAGCGGCGTCATATATTCCACCGCGGGCGTGATGACATAGCTGCCATGCGCGCCCGCCACATCCCTGGTCACGGCGACGCGCGCCGACAGATTGTCATAGGCGCTGGTGATCACCCCGGTCTTGCCGATGCCGACGAAGCCGCCGACCTCCACCGCGATGTCGCGCTTGCCCAGCAGGCGCACGGCATCGTCCTTGATGTTCCTGCGGCTCGACCGGTCGAAGCGGACGTTGACCACCGGGCCCAGTTCGAAGTCGACGCCGTCGGGATCGCTGTTGGGGATCGCGTCGACATAAAGGCCCGGACCGCGCGTCCAGAAGGCGAAGTCCTTCACCTTGCCGCGAAGCTGCGGGATGGGCAGGACGCGATAGTCGTCGGACCCTTCATAGCTCGGCACGGCGGCCACGCCCACGCCGATGGTCAGGCTGCTGCGATCATCCTGCTGGGCGAAGGCCGATGGCGCAAGGCAAAGGGCCGCGACGGCGAACGCCGCGGAAAGGCGACAGCGATGATGCATGATGAGCCTGTTCAAAGAGATTGTCGGGCAAGATAATGTTTTTACGGCATTACCGTTCCGCAGCGCGACATTCAGAGGAAATATTTGACCCTGATGTCCTGCCGCACCGCCGCCCCCGCCATGGCGAACTGCGCCGAGCGGAAGCTGGGCGCGCCGAAGCGGATCGCCGGATTGCGCGAAAAGCCCACCCCCTCGCGCGGAATGCCGGCCAGCGTGTCCAGCTTGCCATTGCCATTCTCGTCATGAATGATGGCGATCGCATAGGTTCCCGGCTCCATCCGGCCGAGGGGCACGATGCCGGCGGTCGCGGGGACGGTGAAATGCCGCCCGTCCGGATCGCCCCGGCAATCGGGGAAATGGTCCGCCTGCCGCGTCACGCAGATCAGGAAATTGCCCCTGGAGGACCGCAGACCCTGCACGTCCATGCTGAGCGGCTGCGCCTGCTCGGCCACCGCCGCGCCCATGACCAGCGGGACCGCCGCCATCATCGCTGCCCTGCCCTTCACGCCCGTCCTTCCCTAAAAATGGCCCAATCCCCTGTCGGTCCCGCACAGCCGGTCCCAGACGCGGAAATACAGGCCGTAATTGCACGCATATTGTTCATGATGCCGCTGGTGATGGCTGGCGGTGATCAGCCAGCGGCCGGCCCGGCCCTGCACCATCCAGCGCGGAAACATCTCCCATCCCATATGGTTGCTGACGCCCATCACCGTCATGATCGTCAGCACCACGCCCAGCGCGCCGACATGGATCGGAATCAGGAAGACCAGCGCCGGGATCACCACCGCGCCGGTCGCCGCCTCCCATGGATGGAAGCTCATCGCGGCCCAGGCCGTCGGCGGGCGGCTGGCATGATGCACGGCGTGGGCGATCCGGAACGGCCGGGGACGGTGCATCCAGCGGTGGGTCCAGTAGAACCAGGCGTCATGGGCCGCAAGGTAAAGCAGCACGGACAGCGGCAGATACCAGAGGGGAAAGGCATGGACGTCGGCATAGACCCGCGTCCAGCCATGCGCCTGCCAGCCCCAGGCGACGATGCCCGCCGGCACGCCGTAGATCAGTGCGGAGGCCAGCGACCAGGCGATTTCCCGCCTGACCTGCCGGTCCAGCCCGGCATAGAGGCCCGGCCTGCGATAACGGGTCGCCAGCGCGAAGGCGCCGCTCGCCAGCAGATAGCGCACGCCCACGATCACGCTCATGGCAAGGGCCGACAGAAGGATCGCGGTGAACATCGGCACGACCATAAGCGGTCTGGAGCCCGCCGTCACGCCCGGGCGCTCAGGTGCGCGGCCGCGCCTGCCGGTAGCTGCCGAGTATCCGCACCCATTTGGTGTGGAATTCCAGCTCCGCCAATGCCCGGTCGATGGCCGGATCGCCCGGCATCCCCTCTATGTCGCAATAGAATTCCGTCGCGGCGAAGCTGGCGCCGCGCTGATAGCTTTCCAGCTTCGTCATGTTGACGCCATTGGTGGCGAAGCCGCCCATCGCCTTGTAGAGCGCGGCCGGAATATTCTTCACCTCGAACAGGAAGGTGGTCATCACCGGGCCCACCCCCGCCGCCGGCATCTTCGGCTCACGCGAGAGCACCAGGAAGCGCGTCATATTGTCGGCGCTGTCCTCGATATTCTCCGCCACCAGCCGCAGGCCGTAGAGTTCCGCCGCCAGATAGGGGGCGATGGCCCCTTCCCCGGCCACCCGGGTTTCAGCGACCAGCGCGGCCGCGCCCGCCGTGTCGGCATAGCTGACCGGCTGGATGCCGCGTTCCCGCAGATAATGGCGGCACTGGCCCAGCGCCTGCGGGTGGCTGACCGCGCTTTTGACGGGGGTGCTGTCGACCGCCATCAGGCAGTGCCGGATGCGCAGGAAATATTCGTCGACGATATGCAGCCCGGATTCGGGCAGCAGGAAATGCATGTCGGCCACGCGGCCATGCAGGCTGTTCTCGATCGGAATGATCGCCCGCGCGGCGCGCCCTTCCCGGACCGCATCGATCGCATCCTCGAACGCGAAACAGGGCAAGGGAACGCAATCGGGCGCATAATCCAGCGCCGCCAGATGCGAATTGGCGCCCGGCGCGCCCTGGAAGGCGACGGCGCGAACGGGATCGACGGCGGCCTTCGCGGCGAGGTCCGCGACCAGATCGCGGGCGGGGGCGGGATAGTTTTCCATGGGCGCCTGCGCGCTTATTCACTTCATCGCGCCCGCGCAAGCATCCTCTCCGGCCGCAAAGCCATGAAAAGCGTGCGCGATCCCGTTCAAGGCCGCTTGCACGTTCGCGCTTGCGCCATTATGGCAGCGCGCTAGAGGGGACGCGAACCAAGCGGCCAGAACAGAAATCCAGGGGAATCCGAGCGAATGGGCGATCGTTTCAACACCGCTGCCGGTTGGGCTTTGTTCGCGGGTATCATCGCACTGGGCGGTGCCATCGTCAGTTCCAAATTCTTCCATGAGGAACGGCCCGAGAAAATGGGCTACGCCATCGAGGGCGTCGAAGCGGAAGGCGAAGGCGGCGCGGCCAGCGGCCCCGGCCTCAACACCCTGCTCGCCAGCGCGGACGTCGCGGCGGGCGAGAAGGTGTTCGCCAAGTGCGCGGCCTGCCACACCGTCAACCAGGGCGGCGCCAACGGCATCGGCCCGAATCTCTACGCCACGGTCGGCGAACCGATCGGCCAGGGCAAGGGCGGCTTCGCCTTCTCCGACGCGCTCAAGAGCAAGGGCGGCAACTGGACCTTCGAGAATCTCGATCACTGGCTGACCTCCCCGCGTGAATTTGCGCCGGGCACCAAGATGACCTTCGCCGGTCTCGGCAACCCGGCCGACCGCGCGAACCTGATCGCATGGCTGAACACCCAGGGTTCGAACCTGCCGCTGCCCGCCGCCGATGCGGCTCCGGCAGCCGGCGGCGACAATGCCGCGGCCGAGGGTGGCAATGCCGCCGCCAACGCGGCAGAGGCGCCCGCCGCCAACGCCGCCGCCAGCGAGTAAGAACTGGACAGCGAACCCATTCGGGTCGATGATCTGACGGGCGCGGCCTTGCTGGCCGCGCTCGACGCCTTGGCGGACCTGCGCATCACGGTCTTCCGCGCCTTTCCCTACCTCTATGATGGGTCGGGTGAAGCGGGCCGCGCCTATGAGCGCGATTATCTCACCGCCTATGCGAACAGCCCCGGCGCGCTGATCGCCGGGGCTTTCGCGGGCGACCGGCTGGTCGGCGCCGCCACCGCCGCTCCCATGGCCGACCATGCCGCGGAATTCGCCGCTCCTTTCCGGGCATGCGGCATGGACATCGGCCAAATCTATTATTTTGGCGAATCGGTGCTGCTGCCGGAATGGCGCGGGCGCGGGATCGGCCACGCCTTTTTCGACCGGCGGGAAGCCAAAGCGCGGGAACTGGGATTCGCCATGACCAGCTTCTGCGCGGTGATTCGCCCGCCGGATCACCCTGCCCGCCCCGCCGGCTATGCCCCGCTCGATCCCTTCTGGCGCGCGCGCGGCTATGCCCCGGTCGAGGGGCTGATCGGCCATTTCGACTGGAAGGATCTGGGCGACGACGCGGAAAGCCGCCATCCCATGCAATTCTGGGTGAAGCGTCTCATGGCCTGACGGGCGCGCTCGTCTGCCGCTCCTCCGTTTGAGATGCCCTTTTGGTCACCCCGGACGCGATCCGGTGACTGAGAAGCAAGGGGGCCGGATCAAGTCCGAGGCGGCGACCGCAGCAATGCCGGGCGTCAGCCGTTGCAAATCCCGATCACCCGCCGCATCTCGTCCAGCCTGATCGTCAGGTCCGCCCGGCCCGGCATCTCCTCCAGAATATGCCGGGTCAGCCGCTCATAATGCTGGACGAAGCGCGCAATCCGGGCATCCGGCATGCCGCCGCCAGCCTCCTTGCGCAGGTCATGCTCCTGCTGCGTCCGCCAGCGCCGGACGATCCCGAAGTCCGGCGCGGCCAGCAGCACCAGCCGGTCGAGCCGCGCGAACAGCGCCTGATAGTCCTCCGCCAGCGCCCGGTTTACAAAGGCGCGCCAGACGCCGTCCGCATCCTCCTCCCGCTCCAGGGCATTGACCGGCTCCACCAGCGCCGCCGCGCCCTGCGGCAGCGCACCGACGCACCAGCCCTCCAGCAGCAGCAACCGCGTGCCAGTCGCCGCCTTTTCCCATCGCCCTTCCGGCAAAGGATCGTCCGACGCCTTGTCGAAACGCGGCAGCAAGGTCGCCTCTCCCCGCTCCAACGCGTCGATCACCCGCAGCCCCAGCGCCACATCATGCGTCCCCGGCACCCCGCGCGTGCGCAGCAGCGGATGGATCGAACGGGCCATGGCCTCCCGCTCCGCCCGCGTGCGATACAGATCGTCGATGGAAAGGATCGCGGCCGGAATCCCGTCGCTCTGCAACCTCTGCCGCAAGCCCGCCGCCAGCGTCGACTTGCCGCTGCCCTGCGCCCCGCACAGGCCGATCACCAGCAGGCGACCGCCAGCCTCCTTCAGCGCCCGCCGCGTCAATCCCTCGACCGCGTCCAGCGCATCGTTCCGCATGCTATTGCTCCGCGATCAGCAGCTTGTCGATCTTGCGCCCATCCATATCCACGATCTCGAACCGCCAGCCCTGATCGTCGATGAAATCGCCCACTTCCGGCAAGCGCTTGAGCAGCCACAGCGCATGGCCGGCGACCGTCGCATAGTCGCGATCCTCCGGCAGGTCGATGCCGATCCGGTCCGCGAGCAGGTCCACCGGCATCTGGCCCGACACCAGCAGGCTGCCGTCCTCCCGCTCGACCAGGTCCGGCTCATCCTCGCTGTCCAGGTCGGACACGAAATGGCCTGCAATGGCGGAGAGCAGGTCGGCAGGCGTCGCAATCCCCTCGAAATGCCCATATTCGTCATGCACCATGACCATCGGCACCTCGGCCCGCCGCAGCACCTCCAGCGCGTCCATGGCGTCGACCTGATCCGGCACGACCTCCACCTTGCGCATCAGCCTTTCCAGGCTCAGCCCCTCGCCCCGGAACAGCGCGGTCATGATGTCGCGCGCCTGCACCACGCCGATGATGTCCTCCACCGTCCCCCGGCCCACCGGCAGGCGGGTGTGCGGCGTATCGAGCAGCTTGGCGCGAATAGCCTCCTCATCGGCATGGATGTCGATCCAGTCGACATCCATGCGCTGGGTCATCACCTCGCGCACCGGGCGGTCGGCCAGCCGCACCACGCCGGAAATGATGGCCCGCTCGCTCTCCTCGATCACGCCGGACCTGCTCGCCTCGGCCACGATCAGGTGCAGTTCCTCGGCCGTCACCTGATTTTCCGATTCGCGGGTCAGCCCCAGCAGGCGGAAGATGAGGGCGCTCGATCCGTCCAGCACCCAGACGATGGGGGCGGTGACCTTCGCCAGCCACAGCATCGGCCCGGCGACCAGCACGGCGATGGGCTCCGGCGCGCGCAGGGCGAACTGCTTGGGCACCAGTTCCCCGACGATCAGCGAGGCATAGGTGGTAAGGCCGATCACCAGGGCGAAACCGGCATTCTGCGCGGCATGGGGCGACAGGCCCAGCATCGCCAGCCGTTCCCCCGTCGGCCCGCCAAGGCTGGCGCCGGAATAGGCGCCCGCGACGATGCCGATCAGGGTGATGCCGATCTGCACGGTGGAAAGGAACTTGCCGGGATCGCTCGCCGCCGCGAGGGCGGAGCGCGCGCCGCGCCGCCCGGCCTTTTCCATCGCCTGAAGGCGCGGCTTGCGGGCGGATACGATCGCCAGTTCCGACATGGCGAACAGGCCGTTCAGCGCGACGAGCGCCAGGATGATGACGAGGTCGACCCAGGGAAAGGGCGTTGGAGCGTGCGGGGGGATATTGGCCATGGCGGTCGGCGGCCACCTATAACCCTGATTCTTACAATTTCACAACCGCCGCATCATCTGCAGTTCAGTTCGCTTGTGGAACAAAGGCCTCCTCTCATCCATTGGGGGTGCATCCGCTCCGTTCGGGCGCACGAGAAAGGGAAATATATCCATGCGGAATTTTCATCGCATCATCGGCGCGGCCGGCCTGGCCGCCATGCTGGCGACCACGGCCTGCACCACCGATCCCAACACCGGCAACCGCACCATTTCCAAGGCCGCGATCGGCGGCATCGGCGGCGCGCTGGGCGGTTATCTGCTCGGTGATCTGGTCGGCGGGCGGCATGACCGCACCGAAAAGATCCTGGGCGCGGGCATCGGCGCGGTCGCGGGCGCGGGCATCGGCGCCTATATGGACGCGCAGGAAAAGAAATTGCGCGAAGAAACCGCCGGCAGCGGCGTGGACGTGATCCGCGATGGCGACAATCTGGTGCTGCGCATGCCATCGGGCATCACCTTCGCCACCGACAGTTCCGCCGTGCAGCCCCAGTTCCAGCCGACGCTGAACGACGTCGCATCCGTACTGGCGCAATATCCCAAGACCTATATCGACGTGTACGGCCACACCGACAGCGACGGCACCGATGCCTATAACCAGGCCCTGTCGGAACGGCGCGCCCAGGCAGTGGGCGATTATCTGACGAGCCATGGCGTGCAGTCGGCCCGCATCGCCACGCGCGGTTTCGGGGAAACCCAGCCGATCGCATCCAACGCCACGGCGGAGGGTAAGGCGTCCAACCGCCGCGTCGAAATCAAGATCGCTCCGGTGACGGAGCAGGATGTGCGTAGCTGAGACGGGCTGGGGGGCCGGGAGGCCGGTCCCCGCCCGCTGTTCCTTCATGCCGCCCTATCCCTGCCAATCCAGGGCGAATTTCAGCAGCAGGGTGCGTTGGAAAAATTCGTGATTGTCGTCCGACGCGATCCAGACGATCCGGCGGCCGCCTTCCCGGCTCAGGGCCAATCCTTCGAAATTGTCGGCCAACAGGGGCGGCGCCAGCCGGGCGAGGACGCGCGCCTTCAGCCGGTCGCCGGGGCGCGGCTCTTCCGGTAGTTCGATGATCGCCAGGGTCGCCGTGAACAGTTCCTGCAAGGTCAGCCGCCGGTTGAGGACCAGCACATGCCTGTCGTCCAGCGCGACCGCGTCGGTCGGGCGATAACCGCGCGGCGGCACATAGCGCAGGTGCATGGGCGCCGCCGTGGCGGCTTCGGTCGGGTCGCCCGCGAACAGCAGCGTGTCGTGGCTGCCGTCGGCGGTCATCCCCATTTCCGCCAGGACGAGGAAGCGGCCGCCGGGCAGCCGCGCCAGGGATTCGACCGATCCCGTCTCCGGCCAGGCCTCGATCTCCGGCCAGGTGCGGCAGGCTTCGACGCGGGCGAAGCCGGGGGAATAACGGCAGATCATCTGTTGCAGTTCGAAGCCCACCCAATAGCGCCCTGTCGCCGGATCATGAGCCATCGCCTCCGAATCCCAGGCCCACCAGGGGCGCTCCCGATCCTGCGGGCGGATGGGAAGCGGGGCGATGAAGGGACGCCGTTCCGCCCTGCCCGGGCCGATGTGGAAACCCATCAGCGTGCCGGAATCGCTGAGCGCCAGAATCTGGCCGTCGGGTTCCGCCAGCAGCGAGGATATGCCGCCAAAGCCATGATGGGTGCTGCTGAGTTGCCATCCGCCCAGATAGTGCAGCATTCCAAGGTCGCGCTGGGCGGGATCGGCCGCGTTCAGGGACAAGGCGCGCGCCCGCACCAGCAATGGGCCGGGGCCGAAGGGTTCGGGCTTGTTCTTGTGCGGCGCGGGAAGCAGCAGGATCGCGAGCAGCAGGACGATCAGGATTCGGCGCATCGCCCTTGCCATAGGGGATAATCGGCCCCCGTGCAGGGTTTTTCGCGGCGCTGGCATCGACCGCCGAAAAGCGCGATAAGCGTTCCCGCCGGTTGCTCCAATGCTGAACGGCGGCTGACATCGCCATTCAGGCTTGGCTCAATGCGAATCGGGCAAAAGGGTCTCAATCGATGGTGAGTCCTCCGTGGAAGACCTGCCGTGATCGATGGCAAATGAGGAGCAACGCCATGAAGACGAAGTTTCTGATCAATCTGGGGGCGGCGCTGGCAATGGGCGCTGCCTCTCTGGCCGTCACCGCAACGCCGGCCATGGCCCGCGACGGCTGGGGCCGCCATTATGACCGTGGCGATTATTATCGCGGCGACCGCGGGTATCGCGGCTATCGCGGCGATGGTTATTACCGGGGCGGCGGCTATTATCGCGGCGACAGTTATTACAGGGGCTATCGCGGCTATCGCGGTGGCTATCGCTGCCGGGACAATGGCACGGGCGGCACCATCATCGGCGCGATAGCCGGTGGCCTGCTCGGCAATGAAGTCGGCAAGGGCAGCGGCCGCTACGGTCGCCGCGGCGACGGCACCACGGGCGCCATCATCGGCGCGGGCGTGGGTGCGCTGGCCGGGCGGGCGATCGACCGGGATTGCTGATCCACCGCTGAAGGATGAACGAAAAGAGGGCCGCTCCATCGGGGCGGCCCTTTTTTTGCCTTCTGACGCATCCTGTCGCTGCGACGCCAGGGCAAGCTCAGCCTGATGGAACCGACCGACCGGCGCGAGTCAAAGAAAAAGGCCGCCCCGTTTCCGGCGCGGCCCATTCCAGACAATTCCCTTCTGGGAATTACATCGCGTTCGCGGCAGCGTTGCCGGCCGTGTTCGCAGCGTTCGAAGCGGCGTTCGAAGCATTGTCGGCAGCGTTCAGCGCGGCGTTCATGGCGTTGTCGGCAGCGTTCGAAGCGTTCTCCGCGGCATTGGCCGAAGCGTTGGCGGCATTTTCCGCACCGCCCGAGCAGGCGGCCAGGCCGAGCGACGCGGCGAGAACGAGCGAAAGAGCAATCGACTTGGTCATGGGTTAACCCCTCTCTGAGAATAATAACGGTGCAGACCACTCTCGGAGAAAAGTTCACCCCCCATTGCGTCTGCGCCGCGATTCGTAATGAATCCGGCGACTCATGGCAATCCCAATCATGCGTCAAGCCCGTGATTCGGGGCTGTCAGGGGTTGAACGGCGCGGTTCCGAACGACCATTGACGCATATAAAGATTTCTTTATATGATCCATGCATGAGCGCAGCAATCGACATTTTCCGGGCATTGGGCGACCCGACGCGGCTGCGCATCATCTATCTTCTGCGCGCCATGGAACTGGCCGTGGGCGAAATCGCGCAGGTCGTGGGGCAAAGCCAGCCGCGTGTGTCCCGCCATGTCCGCATCCTGGCCGAAGCCGGTCTGGTGGAGCGGCGCAAGGAAGGCAATTGGGTTTTCCTGCGGCTGGGCAAAGAGGCGGAAATCGGACCCTTTCTGACGCTTTTCGACCAACTCGTGCCGTCGGAGGGCGAGCTGTTGTGGCAGAAGGCCGACCTCGCCCGGCTGGCGGCGGTACGGGCGGATCGCGCCCAGGCGGCGGAAAGCTATTTTGCCGAACATGCCGAGGAATGGGACGCGATCCGGTCCCTGCATGTGCCGGAGGGCGATGTGGAGGCGGCGATGACCGCCCTGCTGGGGGCGGAACCGATCGGCCATCTGCTCGACATCGGCACCGGGACCGGGCGAATGATCGAATTGTTCGGTCCGTCGGCGGAGCAGGTGACGGCGCTGGACCGCAGCCCGGACATGCTGCGGCTGGCCCGCGCCAAGCTGCCCGAGGATGCGGGCGACAAATATGCGCTGGTGCTGGGCGATTTCAGCGCCCTGCCGCTGGAGCCGGGCAGCGCCGATACGGTGGTGCTGCATCAGGTGCTGCACTATGCCCAGGCGCCCGAGGCGGTGATCGAGGAAGCGGCCCGGGTGACGGCGGCGGGCGGCCGCGTCCTGATCGCCGATTTCGCGGCGCATGAACGGGAAGAACTCAGGCTGCGCGACCAGCATGCGCGGCTGGGCTTTTCCGACGGGCAGATCGAAAGCTGGTTCGCGGATGCGGGCCTGGAACTGGAGCGGGTGGAGGTGCTGCCCGGCCAGGAACTGACGGTGCAATTATGGCTGGGCCGCCGCCGTGGCGCGCGCGTCCTGCCTATCGAAGGACGACTTTCCGCATGACCTTGAGCTTTCCCTCCGTCGAAGAGGCCCGGCGGGCGCTGGATGCGCCGCTTTACGCCGATCTGGCGGGCGACCTGAATGTGAGCTTCGAATTCTTCCCGCCCAAGACGGAGAAGATGGAGGAGCAGCTCTGGTCCGCGATCCAGACCCTGACGCCGCTGGCGCCGAAATTCGTGTCGGTGACTTACGGCGCGGGCGGGTCGACGCGGGAGCGGACGCATAACACCGTCGCGCGGATCGCGAAGGAAACGCCCTTGTCCGCGGCGGCGCACCTCACCTGCGTGGCGGCGAGCAAGGCGGAGATCGACGGAGTGGCCGACGCCTATTGGGAAGCGGGCGTGCGGCATATCGTGGCGCTGCGCGGCGATCCGCCGGAAGCGGGCGCGAAGTTCGAGGCGCATCCGGACGGGTACAAGGGCGCGGCGGAACTGGTCGAAGGGCTGGTGAAGCGCCATCCCTTCGAGATTTCGGTGGCCGCCTATCCGGAGACGCATCCCGACGCCTTGAGCGCGCGGGGCGACATCGACAATCTGAAGCGCAAGCTGGATGCGGGCGCGACGCGGGCGATCACGCAATTCTTCTTCGAGCCGGATACCTTCTTCCGTTTCCGCGATACGGTGGCGGCGGCAGGGATCGACGCGGACATCATTCCGGGCATCATGCCGGTCAGCAATTTCGCGGCGGTCCAGCGCATGTCGGCCATGTGCAACACCGATGTGCCGGGCTGGATGGGCAAGCTGTTCGAGGGGCTGGACGACCTGCCCGCCGCACGGCAGCTCGTGTCCGCGACGCTGGCGGCGGAACTGTGCCGCAAGCTTTATGCGGGCGGGGTGCGCGACTTTCATTTCTATACGCTCAACCGGGCGGAACTGAGCTATGCGATCTGTCATCTGCTCGGGCTGCGGCCGGCGACATTGGAGAAGACGGCATGACCGCCGAGGAACGCTTCCGCGCCGTGGCCGCGGAGAAGATCATGATATTCGACGGCGGCTACGGCACGTCGATCCAGAAACATGGGCTGACGGAGGCGGATTATCGCGGGTCGCTCGATCTGGCGAAGGACCAGAAGGGCAATAACGACCTGCTCTGCCTGACCCGGCCGGACATCGTGGAGGGCATCCACACCGCCTATCTCGACGCCGGTGCGGACATGATCGAAACCAACACCTTCTCCTCCACCAAGATCGCCATGGCCGATTATGGCTGCGAACATCTGGTGCGGGAGATCAACATCGCCGCCGCGCGGATCGCCCGCAAGGCCTGCGAGGCGGCGAGCGCGAAGGATGGGCGGCCACGCTTTGTAGCGGGGTCGATCGGGCCGACCAACAAGACGCTGTCGATCTCTCCGGACGTCAACGATCCGGCCTATCGCGAGGTCGATTACGATACGCTGAAGGCCGATTATCGCGAGCAGTGCGAGGCGCTGATCGAGGGCGGCGTGGACTTCCTGCTGGTCGAGACCTGCTTCGACACGCTGAACGCCAAGGCGGCGGGCATGGCGGCGCGGGAGGCCGAGGCGGCGGCGGGGCGGCCGGTGCCGCTGATGCTGAGCTTCACCATCACGGACATGTCGGGGCGCAACCTGTCCGGGCATACGATCAACGCCTTCTGGTATTCGCTGCGGCATTTGAAGCCGCTGACCATCGGGGTGAACTGCGCCTTCGGGGCGGATCTGCTGCGGCCTTATCTGAGTGAGCTGGCCAAGAATGCGGATACGTTGATCCTGGCTTATCCCAATGCCGGGCTGCCCAATGAACTGGGGCAATATGATGAGCTGCCGGAGACTACGGCGAACCTGATCCGCCAGTGGGTGGATGAGGGGCTGGTGAATATGGTCGGCGGTTGCTGCGGCACGACGCCGGCGCATATCGGCGCCGTGGCGAAGGCGCTGGCGGGGCACAAGCCTCGCATTGTGCCCGAACTGCCGGTGGTGACGCGGCTCGCGGGCCTCGAACCGATGCATATTGCCGCGTAAGATATAAATCCGTCATTCCCGCGAAGGCGGGAATCCATCTCCTGCTTTCTCCCCTGGTGCTATGTTGGGAGATGGATCCCCGCCTTCGCGGGGATGACGAAGAGAAGAGAAGCAGGGAATGACCCAATCGACCGCCACTTTCGTCAATATCGGTGAGCGCACCAACGTCACCGGATCGGCCAAGTTCAAGAAGCTGATCATGGCGGGCGACTATGCCGCGGCCATCGACATCGCCCGCGATCAGGTGGAGAACGGCGCGCAGATCGTCGACGTCAACATGGACGAAGGCCTGCTCGACGCCGTGGAGGCGATGACGACCTTCCTGAAGCTGATGACGTCCGAACCGGACATTGCCCGCGTTCCGGTCATGATCGACAGTTCCAAATGGGAAGTGATCGAAGCCGGACTGAAATGCGTGTCGGGCAAGCCCATCGTCAATTCGATCAGCATGAAGGAGGGTGAGGCAGCCTTCCTCCATCACGCCCGCCTCTGCATGGCCTATGGCGCGGCGGTGGTCGTCATGGCCTTTGACGAGACCGGCCAGGCCGACACGAAGGACCGCAAGGTCGAGATCTGCGAGCGCGCCTACAAGCTGCTGATGTCCATCGGCTTCCCGCCGGAGGACATCATCTTCGACCCCAACATCTTCGCCGTGGCGACCGGGATCGAGGAGCATAACAATTACGGCGTCGACTTCATCGAGGCCTGCCGGGAGATCAAGAAGCGCTGCCCCCATGTCCATATTTCGGGCGGCCTGTCGAACTTCTCCTTCTCCTTCCGCGGCAATGAGCCGGTGCGGCGGGCGATGCATTCGGTCTTCCTCTACCACGCCATTCCGGCGGGGCTGGACATGGCGATCGTCAATGCGGGCCAGCTCGACGTTTACGACGCCATCGACCCGGCGCTGCGCAAGGCGTGCGAGGATGTGCTGCTGAACAGCGATCCGGAGGCGGGCGAACGCCTGGTCGCGCTGGCGGAGAGTTTCAAGGGCAAGGATGCCGCATCGGAAAAGGCGGCGCAGGAATGGCGCGGCTGGCCGGTCGCCAAGCGGCTGGAACATGCGCTGGTCAAGGGCATCGACATGTATGTGGTCGAGGATACGGAGGAAGCCCGCCTCGCTGCCGCAAAGCCCATCGAGGTGATCGAAGGCCCGCTGATGGACGGCATGAACGTCGTCGGCGACCTGTTCGGCGCGGGCAAGATGTTCCTGCCGCAGGTGGTGAAATCCGCCCGCGTCATGAAGAAGGCGGTCGCCCACCTCCTCCCCTTCATCGAGGCGGCGAAGGAGCCCGGCGCCAAGGGCAAGGGCAAGGTCGTGATGGCGACGGTCAAGGGCGACGTCCACGACATCGGCAAGAACATCGTCGGCGTCGTGCTTCAGTGCAACGGCTTCGAGGTGATCGATCTGGGCGTCATGGTGCCGTGGCAGGACATCATCAAGGCGGCGAACGAAAATGACGCCGACATGATCGGTCTCAGCGGCCTCATCAC
Source organism: Sphingobium sp. 22B (assembly GCF_001580035.1). NCBI lineage: Bacteria > Pseudomonadati > Pseudomonadota > Alphaproteobacteria > Sphingomonadales > Sphingobiaceae > Sphingobium > Sphingobium sp. 22B. The sequence goes on from NZ_LTAB01000029.1 coordinate 31,490, forward strand.
CCCCTCGCTGGACGAGATGGTGACGGTCGCGGCGGAAATGCAGCGCGCGGATATGACCATGCCGCTGCTGATCGGCGGCGCGACCACCTCCAAAGTGCATACCGCGCTGCGCATCGATCCGGCCTTCACCGGGCCGGTGGTGCATGTGCTGGACGCCAGCCGGGCGGTCGGCGTCGCGACGGCGCTCGTCTCCGAAACCCAGAAGACCGATTTCGTCCAGAAGACCAAGGATGATTATGCCCATGTCCGCGCCGCCCGAGAGGGCAAGGGGCAGAGCAAGCTGCTCAGCATCGAGGAAGCGCGGGCCAATGCCTTCGAGATCGACGAGAGCCTGAAGCCCGGCAAGCCGCGCCTGCCCGGCGTCCACCGCTTCCCGGACTGGGATCTGAAGGACCTGCGCAACTATATCGACTGGACGCCCTTCTTCCGCGCATGGGAACTGGCGGGCAATTATCCGGCGATCCTGGAGGACAGGGTGGTGGGCGAAAGCGCGACCAGCCTGTTCACCGATGCGCAGAAGATGCTCGACCGCATCGTGGACGAGAAATGGCTGACGGCGCGCGGCGTGGCCGGCCTGTGGCCCTGCCGCCGCGAAGGCGACGACATCATCGTCCATGTCGAGGATGAAAAGCATGTCCGCCTGCCGATGCTGCGCCAGCAGATCGCCAAGCGGGAGGGCCGGGCCAATATGTGCCTTGCCGACTTCATCAGCCATGATGGCGACTGGATGGGCGGTTTCGCCGTGTCGATCCACGGGATCGAGCCGCATCTGGCGCGGTTCAAGAACGCTATCGACGATTATTCGGACATATTGCTCAAGGCGCTGGCGGATCGTCTGGCGGAGGCCTTTGCCGAGCGGCTGCACCATTATGTGCGCACCGCGCTATGGGGCTATGCCGAGGGCGAGCAGCTTACCAACGAGGCGCTGATCAAGGAGCAATATCGCGGCATCCGGCCCGCGCCCGGCTATCCCGCCTGTCCGGAGCATAGTCTGAAGCCGCTGCTGTTCGACATGCTGGACGCGCATCACGCGACGGGCATTTCGCTGACGGAAAGCTTCGCGATGCTGCCGACGGCGGCGGTCAGCGGCTTTTACTTCGGGCATCCGCAGGCGGAATATTTCGGCGTGGCGCGGGTGGGGCGCGACCAGCTGGAGGATTATGCCGGGCGGCGCGGGGTGGATCTGGAGACGGCCGAGCGCTGGCTGCGGCCCAATCTGGATTAGGGCTTATTCCATAGTTCCCGCGCAGGTGGGCACTCATCTCCCATAAGAAGGTGCTTGATGCACGGTCAGGAGATGGATTGCCGCCTTCGCGGGAATGACGGGAAGCGAAAAACTTACCGCGCCTCGTGGTTGGCCGCCACCGCCTTCGCCACCGCCTGCATCAACTGCCAGCGCGTCGGGATCGGTTCCGTCGTGCTGCCGATCATCACCGCGACCGCATAGCTGGTGCCGTCGGGCGCGGTCATGATGCCGATGTCGTTGAACCCGGTCGAACGCGCGCCCAGTTCCTGACCCGTGCCGGTCTTGTGCAGATAATGCCATCCCGCCGGCACGCCGCCCTTGATCCGCTGCGGCCCCGTCTTCGCCTCGCCCATGATCGAAAGCAGCAGTTGCGACGATGCCGGGGAAAGCATGTCGTTCTGCTTGAGCTTCGCCAGCGCCTGCACGATGGAGGATGGCGCGGCGCCGTCCGGCGGGCTGGCCAGATAATTGTCCAGCGCCTTCTGCCGCACCGATAGGGGCAGCTTGGCGCGGGCGGCATAGAAGTTGCGGCCGATCGAATAATCCTGCCGCCATTCCAGGCCCGCCGTGGTGGATTGCAGCAGCCGCTCGCCGGGCCCGAAGCGGATATCCTTGATATAGCGCCGGGCGAGATAGCCGCGCACCGCTTCCGGCCCGCCGACGGCGCGCAGCAGCGTGTCGTTGGCGGTATTGTCGCTCTGCGTCATGGCGCGGCGCATCAGGTCGGAATAGGTGGTGGTCCAGCCGGCATTGCCGACCAGGGCGGCGGTCGGCTGGTGGAAGAGGGTCAGGTCCTTCTTCGTGATGGTGGTGCTGTCGCTGAGGCGGATCTTGCCCCGGTCGACCGCGTCGAGGAAGGTCATGGACACCCAGAGCTTCGAAACGCTCTGCTGCGGGAAGAGCAGATTGCCGTTCCATGCAACGGTCCAGTCGCTGCCGATGCGGCGCACGGCGATGCCGACCTTGCCGTTGAAGCTCTGGCCCAGGTTGCGGATCACGCTGACCAAAGCGGGCGGCGGCGTTTCCCTTTGGTCGACCTTCAGCGCTTCGAAGGGCTTGGGCGGATTGGCGACCGGCTTGATCGGGAAGGTCGCGGTGGAAGGCTGCGGCCGCTGCTGGACCGCCGCATAGGGCTGCTGCGGCGCGCTGACGCATGCCGAAAGCGCCGCCATCAACAGGACGAGCCGGGCCGAGCCGCTATTGCCGCCGCCATTTGGGCGCTTGTCGCGCCCTCCCTTGAAATTGGTCATCGAAATCCCCGCACTCTCCTTTCGCATTAGGGTTCAGACCCGCGCCGGGTGACAAGAATCATGCGATGAACGATTCCACAAATGCGATGTAAGGAGGCTGAACGAGGCGCGCCTTAACTCAGTTGAGGTTCAGGCGAAGGACTGCAAGGAAGCGCCGATGAACCACATGCCGATGAACCACATGATGAACAGACGGGCGATGATGCGGGGGGCGACTGCGCTGCTGGCGGGCGGCATGTTGCCGGCACGGGCGTGGGCGGCGCCCTTCGCTTCGCGCCGCATTGCCGTGACGACTCGCGGCGCCGGTCGCGATGTCGTGCTGATCGCGGGGCTGGCGAGCGGGCCGGGGCTGTGGAACGGGGTGGTCGGCGCGCTTTCCGGTTATCGCTGGCATCTGGTCCACGTGCGGGGTTTTGCCGGCCTGGCGGCGGACGCCAATGCCAGCGGGCCGCTGGTCCAGCCTTTGGCGGACGAGATCGCCCGCTATATCGCGGCGGCGGGGCTGGAGCGGCCCGCCATCGTCGGCCACAGCATGGGCGGCACGCTGGCGATGATGCTGGGTTTGAAGGGGCTGGCGGGGCGGCTGATGGTGGTCGACATGCTGCCCGAAGGGGCGGCGATGGTCGGCGGCACGGCGCAGGGCATGGGCTTCCTGGCCGATCAACTGGGGCAATATTTCACCGGAACCAGGGCGGGCCGCGCCTATCTGGCGCGGATGCTGGCGGAAATGCCGGGCGCCCGGGGCAGCGATCCGGATGTCGTCGCCAATGCGCTGCGCGATCTCGCCAATGTCGACCTGGGGCCGCAACTGGCGCGGCTGACCGCGCCGATGGAGGTGGTCTATGCCGTCGGCAGCGATGCGGCGCAGGCGGGCGAGATCGGCCGAACCTTCCGCGCCGCCTATGCCGCCAAGCGCGGCGTGCGGCTGGTGCCCATCGGCCCCAGCGGCCATGTCGTCATGGCGGATCAGCCGGCCCGCTTCAACGCGGTCCTCGGCAATTTTCTGAAGACGGTTTGACGCCGATCAAAGGCGCGGCGGGACAGCAGGGGTAAAAGCAATCCGACGCCTTCCTCCGCGTCACTCCTCGACTCATGGCGCAGCGCGATGGACGCTGCGCCACCTTTTTTCAGCTTCTTTCAGGGCGCCAGCACCGTATCGACCGCCTGCGGCAGCATCGCCGGATAATCGAGCGTATAGTGCAGCCCCCTGCTCTCCTTGCGATGCAGGGCGGAGCGGACGACCAGACGCGCGACCTCCAGCAGGTTGCGCAGTTCGATGAGGTCCGGCGTCACGCGGAAATGGCCGTAATATTCGTCGACTTCTTTCGCCAGCAGGTCGATGCGGTGCTTGGCGCGCTCCAGCCGCTTGGTGGTGCGGACGATGCCGACATAGTCCCACATGAAGCGGCGGATTTCCTTCCAATTATGCTGGACGATGACCTCTTCGTCCGAATTGGTGACGCGGCTTTCGTCCCAGGGGCGGATCGGCGGCGGCGCGGGCAGTTCGTCCCAATGGGCGCGGATGTGCCGGGCGGCGGCTTCCCCGAAGACGAAGCATTCCAGCAGCGAATTGGAAGCGAGGCGGTTGGCGCCGTGCAGCCCGCTTTCGGTGACTTCGCCCGCCGCATAGAGCCCCGGCAGGTCGGTGCGGCCATCCAGGTCGATGACCACGCCGCCGCAGGTATAATGCTGCGCCGGGACGACCGGGATCGGTTCCTTCGTGATGTCGATGTCGAGGTCCAGCAGGCGCGCATAGATGGTCGGGAAATGGGTGCGCACGAATTCCGGCGGCTTGTGGCTGATGTCGAGATGGACATAGTCGAGGCCGAGCCGCTTGATCTCATGGTCGATGGCGCGGGCCACCACGTCGCGGGGCGCGAGTTCGGCGCGTTCGTCGAAGCGGGGCATGAAGCGCTCGCCGCCGCCGGGCACGCCGGGGGGGAGCTTCAAATGCCCGCCTTCGCCGCGAACCGCCTCCGTGATGAGGAAATTCTTGACCTCCAGATTGTAGAGGCAGGTAGGGTGGAACTGGTTCATCTCCATGTTGGAGACGCGGCAGCCCGCGCGCCAGGCCATGGCGATGCCGTCCCCGGTCGCGCCCCGGGGAGCCGTGGAGAAGAGATAGGTGCGGCCCGCGCCGCCGGTGCAGAGGATCGTCGCCTTGCCCAGGATCGCGTCGACATGGTCCGTCAGCCTGTTGAAGGCATAGACGCCCCATACATGCCCGTCGCCCGAATAGCGCTCGCCATGGCGGCTGGTGATGAGGTCGATGGCGACCCTGTCCTCCAGCAGCGTGATGTTGGGATTGGCGCGGGCGGCCTTCAGCAGCGCGACCTGCACGGCATGGCCGGTGGCGTCGTCGACATGGACGATGCGGCGGTGGCTGTGACCGCCTTCGCGGGTCAGGTGCCAGCGTTCGCCGAATTCCTCGCCCCCGTTAAAGGGCACGCCCAGTTCCGCCAGCCGCTCGATGGCGGCGGGGGCTTCGGAGACGACGAATTCGACCGTGCTGCGGTCGTTCAGGCCCGCGCCTGCGACCATCGTATCCTCGATATGCGCCTCGAAACTGTCCCCGGCGTCGAGCACGGCGGCGATGCCGCCCTGCGCCCAGTTGGTGGACCCGCCGTCCAGCGCTCCCTTGGCCAGCACCACGACCTTGCGGTCCTGCGCCAGGTTGATGGCGGCCGTCAGCCCCGCCGCGCCGGAGCCGATGATGACGACGTCATAGGTGGTGGTGGGCATATAGTCTTCTTACTCCCCTCCCGCAGGCGGGAGGGGTTGGGGGTGGGCTTGCGCGAGGGCTGCCATGATATGCGACAGCACGCCTTCGATATTCCCTATCACTTCCGCATTCTGAAAGCGCAAGACGGTAAAGCCTAGTTCGCGACAGTAGGCGTCGCGGCGGGCGTCATATTCCGCACTGTCGTCGTGGGTGGAGCCATCCAGTTCGATGATGAGCTTCGCCTCGCGGCAGAGGAAATCCGCGAAATAAGGGCCGATAGGGATTTGGCGGCTGAACTTGCGGCCGTCGAGTTGGCGGTTGCGCAGGCGATGCCAAAGGAACCGCTCAGGCGGAGATGCCTCGTTTCTTAGCGACTTTGCGCGGGACGTATTCCTGCTTTTGAAAGGTCGCGCCAGCCCACCCCCCGGCCCCCTCCCGCCTGCGGGAGGGGGAGAGGCATCCCTCTCCCTCACGCCGCCGCGGTCAGGTTCAGGAACACATCCTCCAGATCAGGGTCGCGCGTCACCACGTCGACGATCGAAAGCCCGCTGGCCTGCACGGCGCTCAGCACCTGGCCCGCATTGGCGCGGTTCTTCATATAGGTGATCGTCAGCGTGCGTTCGTCCGACAGTTCGATCTTCTCGAAGCTGGGGTCGGCGGGGGGCGTCACCACATCGCGGTCGACCGTCACCTGCACCACCTTCTCCTGCGCCATGGCGATCAGTTCGCGGGTCGGCTTGTCGGTGATGACCTTGCCATGGTTGATGATGCCGATCCGGTCGCACAATTCCTCGGCCTCTTCCAGATAGTGCGTGGTGAGTACGATGGTCACGCCCTGGCGGTTCAACTCCCGCACATAGGCCCAGAGTTGCTGGCGAAGCTGCACGTCGACGCCGGCGGTCGGTTCGTCCAGCACCAGGATCGGCGGGCTGTGCACCATTGCCTTGGCCACCAGCAGGCGGCGTTTCATGCCGCCCGACAGGGTCCGGGCATAGGCGTCGGCCTTGTCCTCCAGATGCACGGCGCGCAGCAATTCCATCGAGCGGCGGCGGTCCCGGGGCACGCCATAATAGCCCGCCTGGTTCTCCAGCGTCTCGAACGGGGTGAAGAAGGGGTCGAAGACGATCTCCTGCGGGACGATACCGATGCTGTTCTTGGCGTTGCGGGGGTTCTGGTCGATGTCGAAGCCCCAGATTTTCGCCGTGCCGCTGGTCTTGTTCACCAGCCCGGCGAGGATGTTGATGGTGGTCGACTTGCCCGCGCCATTCGGTCCCAGCAGGCCGTAAATCTGCCCGCGCGGGATGGAGAGGTTGATATTGTCGAGCGCCTGCTTGCCGCCCTTGTAAACCTTGGTGAGGTTGGCGATCTCTATGGCGGGAGTGGGGGAGGTGTCGGTCATGGCTGCCTATAGTGGGGTTGGGCCATTGGAAAGGAAAGAGCGGGGTTAAAATTCGTCGGCGGCGTCCATCAGGGCGGTGAGTTTGCGGGGCGCGACCTCCCGCCAGCTGCGCTCCAGCCGTTCGTTGATCTGGTCCCAGTCCGTGTCCCCCAGATCGAGGCGGATGCCGACCCAGCCATCTCCGAAATAGGCGGGGCGGTAATAGCGGGCGGGGTCGCTTTCGATCAGCATCGCCTGTTCTTCCGGCGCGGTCGTCTTGACGAGGATGGCGATAACGCCGTCGCCATGACGATCCTGCGTGAAATAGGCGAATTTCTTGCCCTTTTCGATGCCGAAGCAGGGCATGCCGTGGGACGTGACCTCATCCGCCTGCGGCAGGGCCAGGGCGCGCTCACGGACTTTGTTCAGCAGCCATTCGGGCTGGCGCTCGCGGGTGACGAAATCCGCCAGCGTGCGCGGGTAGAGCTGATGTTCCGCCATCAATATGCGCGCGGCAAGGCTGTCGGCGGTGTCGCCGGGCAGGATCGCGACTTCGATCTGGCCAAGGACCGGCCCATCGTCCAGTTCCGCCGTGACGATGTGGACCGAGCAGCCGGCATGGGTATCGCCTGCGTCCAAAGCCTTCCGATGGGTGTCGAGACCCTTATATTTGGGCAGCAGGCTGGGGTGGATGTTCAGCATCCGGCCTTCCCAGCCGGCGACGAATTCGGGCGAGAGGAGGCGCATATAGCCGGCCAGCGCGACATATTCCGCGCCCGCCCCGCGCAACGCCTTGTCGATAATGGCGTCGAATTCGGCGCGCTTCAGGCCCTTGTGGCTCTGCGCGAAGGTGGCGATGCCCTCGGCGGCGGCGAGGGTCAGGCCGGGGGCTTCGGGATCGTTGGCGGCGACCAGCACCAGCTCATAGGGGCAGGACGGATGCCTGGCGGCATAGAGCAACGCCGCCATGTTCGAGCCACGTCCGGAAATCAGAACGCCGACCTTTGCCTTCACTTGCAGTCCCCGTCCGGTTCGCGCGAAGTCGAGAACCCTTGTGACTTCGTTTCTCGACTTCGCTCGAAACGAACGGGTTTCAGTGACTTACCCCAGATGCGTGGCGGTCCAGTCGGCCCTGGCGCTCCATGTTTCCTGTGAGCCCTTGACCGTGCAGCCCTTTTCGCCCGCCTCCACGAGGCCGACGCGGACCACGGTTTCGCCCGCTGCTTCCAGATCCGCCGTCACGGCGTCCACCGCATCCGCATCCACCGCCAGCACCATGCCGACGCCGCAATTGAAGGTGCGGGCCATTTCCTCCGGCTCGATATTGCCCTGCGCCTGGAGGAAAGCCATCAGTCGCGGCTGTTCCCATCCATCGGCGTCGACGACCGCATGGCAGCCTTCGGGCAGCACGCGCGGGATATTCTCCAGCAGGCCGCCGCCGGTGATGTGGGCCAGCGCATTGATCCGGCCTGCCCGGACCAGCGGCAGCAGCGACTTCACATAGATGCGCGTCGGCGCCATCAGCGCGTCGATCAACAGCACCTCATTATCGAAGATCGCCGGACGGTCGAGCTTCCAGCCCTTGTCGGCGGCAAGGCGGCGCACCAGCGAGAAGCCGTTGCTGTGCACGCCCGAGGAAGTGAGACCCAGCAGCACGTCGCCCGCCTTGACCCGGTTGCCGGTCAGCGCCCTGGACCGCTCCACCGCGCCGACGCAGAAACCGGCAAGGTCATAGTCGCCCGGCCCGTACATGCCGGGCATTTCCGCCGTCTCTCCGCCGATAAGGGCGCAGCCGGCCTGCTTGCAGCCCTCCGCAATGCCCGCGATCACGCGTTCGGCAACGCCGCTCTCCAGCTTGCCGGTGGCATAATAGTCCAGGAAGAAGAGCGGTTCGGCGCCCTGCACGATCAGGTCGTTGGCGCACATGGCGACCAGGTCGATGCCCACGCCGTCATGGGCGTTGTGATCGATGGCGAGCTTCAGCTTGGTGCCCACGCCGTCATTGGCCGCGACCAGCAGCGGATCGTCGTAACCGGCCGCCTTCAGGTCGAAGAAACCGCCGAAGCCGCCCAGTTCCGCGTCGGCGCCGGGGCGACGGGTGGCCTTGGCAAGCGGGGCGATGGCGCGAACCAGCGCATTGCCCGCGGCGATGTCGACGCCAGCCTTGGCGTAGCTGTAGGATTCGGTGTCGCTCATGGCTGTGGCCCCTAAGCATTTTCAAGTCAGATGGAAACATCTGACGGCTTAAGAAAATGCGGCAAGCCAAATAACGCACATTGTGCGCGAAAACGGAACGGGAAATGGGTTGCCGCTTGGCAGCGCAGGCAAATCTCGCCAAAAGGACGCGCGTGAACGTGCCTTCTGTCCTTCGTGGCCTGTCCCTCCGGCCTTTGAACCTGTTCCGCGCAGCGTCGCGCCCGATCCAGATACTGGGCGCGATCATGCTTGGCCTCGCCGCTGCGGCGCTGGTCGCGCAGATGGAGGGGGAGCGCGGCGTGCCCCCCATCGCCAGCGGCGGCGATTTCCAGGTGAGCCATGTGAAGGTCGACGTCTTCGCCAAGGATGCCGACAGCGCGCGCAAGGCCGGCTGGCGGCTGGCGCAGCGGCGGGCATGGCAGATGCTGTGGACCCGGACCCATGGCGGCAGCGGCGCGCCGGCCCTGTCCGATTCGCAGCTTGAAGGCATGATTTCGGGCATCGAGATCGAATATGAGCAGGCGGGCCCCACCCGCTATGTCGCCACGCTGGGCGTCATGTTCGACCGGGCGCGGACGGGCCAGTTGCTGGGCGTGACCGGCAATGTCATGCGGTCCCCGCCCCTGCTGGTGATCCCGGTGCTGTGGGACGGCGGGTCGGCCGTGTCCTATGAGCGGATCAACGAATGGCAGCGGGCCTGGGCGCGTTTCCGCACCGGCGACAGCGCGATCGACTATGTCCGCGTGGCCGGGTCGATCGCTGATCCGATCCTGCTGAACGCGGGGCAGACCGGGCGGCGCGGGCGGCTGTGGTGGCGCGTGCTGCTCGACCAATATGGCGCGGCGGACGTGGTGATCCCGATCGCACGGCTCGACCGTCAATATCCGGGCGGTCCGGTGACCGGCACCTTCACGGCGCGCTACGGCCCCGACAATTTCCTGATCGGCAGCTTTTCCCTGCGCGCCTCCAACGACAGCGCGATCCCGCAGATGCTGGACCAGGCGACGCAGCGGATCGACCAGCTTTATACCCAGGCGCTGAACGACGGCCGCCTGCGTCCCGACCCGTCGCTGATCATCGAGGAGCCGGTCGATCCCAATGCGCTGGAGATCGAAAATGCCGCCGATCTGCCGGTGGAAACGCTCGACATGCCGACGCCCGCCGCCACGACGGGCAGCTACGCGATCCAGTTCGACACCCCGGACGTCGGATCGGTGGCGCAGGGCGAAGCCGCCGTGCGTTCCATCGCGGGCGTGCGTTCGGCGGCGACCAGCAGCCTGGCGCTGGGCGGCACGTCGGTCATGCAGGTGAGCTTCGACGGCACGGTCGACATGTTGCGTGCAGCGCTGGGGGCGAAGGGCTATAACGTCGCCGTGTCCGGCAATACGCTGCGCATCCGCAGGGGTGGGACACCGGGAGCCGGCTCTGCGCAATGAAAGGCGCCATGAGACAGATCAGCCTGCCGTTCGACCGGCCTGATCGGGCAAGCGGCGAGGATTTCCTGGTCAGCGACGCCAACCGCATCGCCGTCCGCCATCTGGAGAACTGGCGGGGATGGCCGCTGGCGATCAGCGTGCTGAGCGGGCCGCCCCTGTCGGGCCGTTCGACTCTGGGCCGCCATTTCGTCGCGCAGAGCGGCGGGACCATGATCGACGATGCGCAGCGGCAGGATGAGCAGGCGCTGTTCAACGCCTGGAACGATGCGCAGACGGCGCAGCGCCCGCTGCTGCTGATCGCGGACGCGCCGCCCGCGCTATGGCAGGTGGCCCTTCCCGACCTGCGGTCCCGGCTGGCAGCGGCGCCGCATGTCGCGCTGGAGCAGCCGGACGAGGCGCTGGCCCGCGCCCTGATCGAGCGGTCCCTGGCGTCGGCCGGGGCAAGCTATGCCGCCGACCTGCCCGAATGGCTGCTGCGGCGGATCGAGCGCAGCTATGCCGCCATCGCCGCCGTGACGCGCCTGCTGGACGAGGCGGCTTTGTCATCGGGACGTAAGATTTCTACCGCTATGGCGAAAGATGTCCTGCAAGACGCGGGATTTTTGCCTATAGTCCCGGACTGATCCTCCGGTTCCGAACGATGAGAGAGATGTGGCCGAAGCCGACCCCTCCGCCAGCCTGACCCTGCCCAGCGACCGCTATTTCAACCGGGAACTGTCCTGGCTGGCCTTCAACCAGCGCGTGCTGGAGGAGGCGATGAACCGGGCGCATCCCCTGCTGGAGCGGCTGCGTTTCCTGTCGATTTCCGGCGCCAATCTGGACGAGTTCTTCTCCGTGCGCGTGGCGGGCCTGAAGGGGCAGCAATTGCAGGATGTCGACATGCGCTCCGCCGACGGGCTGACCCCGGCGCAGCAACTGGCCGCCATCAGCGAGGAAACCGCCCGGCTGATGGGCGCGCAGCAGAAGGTGTGGGGGGCGCTGCACGGCGAACTGGCGCAGGTGGGGATAGAGGTGATCGGCCCGTCCACCGCGCTCGACCCCTCCTGCGAGAACTGGCTGCGCGATCATTTCCTGACGCAGGTCTTCCCGATCCTGACGCCGCAGGCGCTGGACCCGGCGCACCCCTTCCCCTTCATCCCCAATCAGGGGCTGTCGATCGTCTTCGACCTGGAGCGGCTGTCGGACAAGGAACCGATTCGCGAGCTGGTGATGATACCGTCCTCACTCGCCCGCTTCGTGCGGATGCCGGGCGAAACGGCCCGCTATATGGCGCTGGAGGCGGTGATCCGGCGCTTCTCGGCCGATCTCTTTCCCGGCTATCGCGTCCGCAACAGCGGCGTTTTCCGCATCATCCGCGACAGCGACATAGAGATAGAGGAAGAGGCGGAGGATCTGGTCCGCTATTTCCGCAGCGCCATCAAGCGCCGCCGCCGGGGCCGCGTGATCCGCATGGAGATAGAGGAACGCATTCCCGAGCCGGTCGAGGAGATGTTGCAGGACATGCTCCAGGGCCATGAGGCGATCATCGCGGAGGTGGAAGGGTTCGTCGGCATCGGCGACCTGTCCGGCGTCGTCGAGGAGGATCGGCCGGACCTGAAGTTCGAGCCCTACGCCCCCCGCTTCCCGGAACGCATCCGCGAATATGGCGGGGATTGTTTTGCCGCGATCCGGGCGAAGGACATCGTGGTCCACCATCCCTATGAAGCCTTCGACGTGGTGGTGTCCTTCCTGAAGCAGGCAGCGTCCGACCCCGATGTCGTGGCGATCAAGCAGACGCTGTACCGCGCGGGCAAGCAGTCCGCGATCATCCGCGCGCTGATCGACGCGGCCGAGGCGGGCAAGTCCGTGACGGCGGTGGTGGAGCTGAAAGCCCGCTTCGACGAGGAGCAGAACCTGATGTGGGCCGACGCGCTGGAGCGCGCGGGCGTGCAGGTGGTCTATGGCTTCATCGACTGGAAGACCCATGCGAAGGTGTCGATGGTCGTCCGGCGGGAGGGGGAGGCGTTCCGCACCTACTGCCATTTCGGCACCGGCAACTATCATCCGGTGACGGCGCGCATCTACACCGACCTCAGCTTCTTCACCGCCGATCCGGCCTATGGGCGCGATGCGGCGGCGCTGTTCAATTACATCACCGGCTATGTCGAGCCGCAGCGGCTGGAAAAGCTGGTGATGTCGCCCCGCGACCTGCGCAACCGCCTGTGCGACCTGATCGATGCGGAGATAGAGCATGTCCGCGCCGGGCGGCCGGGAACCATCTGGGCGAAGATGAATTCGCTGGTGGACCCGGCGATCATGGAAAAGCTCTATGCGGCGAGCAATGCAGGCGTGCAGATCGAACTCATCGTGCGGGGCATCTGCTGCCTGCGGCCGGGCGTGCCGGGCATGTCGGAAAATATCCGGGTGAAGTCGGTGGTCGGCCGCTTTCTTGAACATAGCCGGATCACCGTCTTCGGCAATGGCAAGGCGCTGCCCAATAATGGCGCGAAGGTGTTCATCAGTTCGGCCGACTGGATGCCGCGCAATTTCGACCGGCGCGTGGAGTTCCTGGCGCCGGTCGAAAATCCGACCGTGCACGACCAGATTCTGGACCAGGTGATGGTCGCCAACCTGATCGACACCGAACAGAGCTGGGTGCTGGACAGCGACGGCCATTACAGCCGCGTCGAGGCGGGCGACCGGCCGTTCAACCTGCACCGCTATTTCATGACCAACCCGTCCCTTTCGGGCCGTGGCGCCGCGCTGGACAGCGAAGCGGTGCCGACGCTGCGCCTGCGCGGGCGGGCCTGAACGGCATGAATTCCATGTTGAGCCAGGTCCGGGCGCTCGCCCCCGGCATGGCGACGTCCCCGCATCAGGCGAAGGCGCGCACGGCGATCATCGACATCGGTTCCAACAGCGTGCGGCTGGTCGTCTATGACGGGCCGCGCCGCATCCCCTTCATCCTCTTCAACGAAAAGGTGATGGCGGGATTGGGCGCGTCCCTGGGGAAGACGGGCCGGATCGAGGCGGAAGCCATGGACAGGGGGCTGCGCGCGATCGGCCGCTTCGCCCATCTCTGCCGCGAGATGGAGGTGCAGGAGGTGCGCTGCGTCGCCACCGCCGCGGTGCGGGACGCGGAAAATGGCGACGAGTTCATCCGGCGCGCCCGCGACATGGGGCTGGAGGTCGAGCTGCTGTCCGGCGGGCAGGAGGCGGTCGCCGCGGCCTATGGCGTGTTGTCGGGCATTCCGGGCGCGGACGGCATCGTCGGAGATCTGGGCGGCGGCAGCCTTGAGCTGGCCCGAATCCGCGACGGCGCCGTGCATGAAACGGTGTCCTTGCCGCTGGGCGTGCTGCGCCTGCCGCAAATCCGCGCCAAGGGGCCGGCCGTGCTGGAACGGATGGTCAGGAAGATGCTGGCCAAGGCGGGCTGGGACGCGCCTGCCGGCCTGCCCTTCTATCTGGTCGGCGGGTCGTGGCGCGCGCTGGCCCGGTTCGACATGGAATTGACCCAATTCCCGCTTCCCGTCGTGCACCAATATGAAATGCCTGCCGCGCGGGCCGAACAATTGACGCGCATCGTGTCCCATGTCGGCAAGGCGCGGTTCAAGGATATTCCACAGATCACCGGATCGCGCGTGCCGACCCTGCCGGATGCGGCGGCGCTGCTGTCGGTGATCGTGCGCCAGTTGAGGTCGAGCAGGCTGGTCGTGTCGGCCTATGGCCTGCGCGAGGGGCTGCTGTTCAGCGATCTGCCCCCGGATATTCAGGCACATGATCCGCTGCTGATCGCGGCGGAGGCCGAAGGCGAAGCGCAGGCGCGCTTTACCGGCCATGGCGACATGATCGAGCGCTGGATCGCGCCGCTGTTCCTGGAGGACGGCAGCGCATGGCGGCGGATTCGCCGGGCGGCCTGCCTGTTGGCCGATGTCGGGTGGCGCGCCAATCCCGATTTCCGGTCGGACCGGGGCGTCGAGATCGCGCTGCACAGCAATTGGGTCGGCATCAACGCGGCCGAGCGAGCCATGCTGGCCCAGGCGCTGCACAGCAATTTTGGCGGCGGCCTGTCGACGCCGCCCGGCATCGAGCGGCTGGCCCCGCCCGAAGCGCTTCAGCGAGCGACCTTATGGGGTCTGGCGATCAGATTGGGGCAGCGGTTGTCCGGCGGCGTGGAGGGGCCTTTGCTCGCCTCCCGCCTGGAGATGGAGGGCAATGTGCTCGAACTGCGGCTGCGCAGCGTGGACGCCGATCTGTTCGGAGAAGCGGTCGAGCGGCGGCAGCGGCAACTGGCCCAGGCCATGGGCGTGAAGTACCGGCTGGCCTGGTAGGGGGCTGACTGAATGCGGTCAGGGAGCGGAGCTTCTGCTTTCCCTGAAGGAAGCCTGCTCCTGCGCAGGCAGGCCCGGCCCTCCCTTCCGTGCATCATCGCCGCCCGATCCGGGCGCCTGCTTTCGCATGAGCATGCTGTGCCTTCAGGAAAGCGTCGCAATCGTCCGCTTCCGACCAGCCGAGCCAGCCGACCGGCTCAGGCAAAGATCAGCCGGGCCTCTTCGCCGGTCTGCTGCAAGAACCCCATCGGGCCGCCGACCTCAACGCCCTGCGGCAAATCATCGGCGGTCATTCCGCACAGCGCAAGTCCGCTCTGACAGGCAAGCAGGATCACGCCCAAGCCCAATGCCTCTTCGATCACCATCGCCAGCGAAGGCAGCCCCGATGCCCGATGCGCTTCGTCGCGGGGCGCTTCCGGAGGCGCTCGCAGCAAGCTCACCGCGTCCAGTTGCAGGAACAGCGCCGCGCCGCCGCCCAGCGCCGCCTGAGCCGCCGCGATCACCAACGCTCCGCGCAGCCGTTCCGCATCCGCCGTCGCGACGATGATCCTCAGCTCGCGCATAGTTCCACGGCGCAACCCTGGCAGGCGGGATCCTTCGGCACCGCCACGGTCCGAAACCGCATCGACAACAGATCGGCCAGCAGCAAGCGCCCCGCCATGTCATCGCCGAAGGGCACAAGCGCGCGGATCACCTCCAGCGCCGCCAGACTGCCGATCACCCCTGTCAGCGCCCCGATCACGCCGGTTTCGGAACAGTTCCGCTCCGGCGCATCCTGCGGCGACCCGACCAGGCAGCGATAGCAGGGCTTGCCCGCCTCCCAACCGCGATAGGTGGCCAATTGCCCCTCGAACGGCCCGACCGCCGCCGACACCAGCGGAATCCGCAGCTTCTGCGTGCGGTCCGCCACCGCCAGCCGCGTCGCGAAACTGTCGCAGCCATCCAGCACCACATCGGCATCCCGCAGCATCAGCGCGGCATTGCCCGCGTCGATGCGGGCGTTGATGGGGATCAGCTTCACGTCCGGATTGAGCCGCGCGACCGCCGCCATCGCGCTTTCGGCCTTGGGCGCTCCGATCTCGTCAGTGCCGAACAGCACCTGCCGCTGCAGATTGGAGAGGGCGACCGCATCGTCATCGATCACCCGGATCGTACCCACGCCCGCCGCGGCGAGATAGAGGATGGCCGGGCTGCCGATCCCGCCCGCCCCCACGACGGCCACATCCGCCGACAGCAGCCGCGCCTGCCCCGCGCCGCCGATCTCCTTCAGCACGATATGGCGGGCATAGCGCTCAAGCTGATCGTCCGTGAGGGCCAAGGGCGTCATTGGGATCGAACCCCCGTCGATCCGAATCCCCCTGCGCCCCTGATCGTCTCGTCCAGTTCCTCGACTTCGGCAAAGCGCGCCATCTGCACCGGCGCGGCGACCAGTTGCGCGATCCGGTCGCCCCGCGCGATCACAAAGGGTTCTTCGCCCAGATTGATCAATATGACCTTCAGCTCGCCGCGATAATCGGCATCAATCGTCCCCGGCGTATTGGGCAGGCTGATCCCATGTTTCAGCGCCAGGCCGGAACGCGGCCGCACCTGCACTTCATAGCCTTCGGGAATCGCCATGGCAAAGCCGGTCGCCACCGCATGCCGGCCGCCGGGCACAAGGATGATGTCCTCCGCCGACACGACGTCCATCCCCGCCGCATGCGCCGTGGCATAGGCCGGCGCCGGCAGGCCGGCGCCATGGGGCAGGCGCTTCAGGCGAATTTCAATGGGCGTAAGAGGAGAGGACATGGGCGACCTTTTCTATCAGGCGGGTGGCGACGGCGTCCTTGGGCAGATGGTCCCAGCTCTCGACGCCATCCTTCGAAACGATGTGCACGCTGTTGGAATCGCCGCCCATCACGCTTGAGCCGGGCGGCCCCGACACGTCATTCGCGACGATCCAGTCGGCGCCCTTGCGCGCCAGCTTCGCCTGCGCATGTTCAGCGATCTTCTGCGTCTCGGCGGCAAAGCCGACCAGCAGGGCGGGACGCTGCGCATGTTTGCCCAGCGTGGCGAGAATGTCCGGATTCTCGACCAGGGCCAAGGGCGCCGGCTTGCCCGATCCATCCTTCTTGAGCTTCTGGTCCGCAGCGTCCACCGTGCGCCAGTCGGCCACCGCCGCCACCATGATCGCCGCGTCGGCGGGGAGGGCCGCCTCCACCGCGGCCAGCATCTCCCGCGCGGTTTCCACATCGACGCGGGTCACGCCGGCCGGCGTCGGCAGGTATACCGGCCCCGCCACCAATGTCACCCGCGCGCCGGCCCGCGCCGCCGCCGCCGCTATGGCGAAGCCCTGCTTGCCGGAGGACCGGTTGGCGATGTAACGGACCGGGTCGATCGGCTCATGCGTCGGGCCGGCCGTCACCAGCACATGCCGTCCGGCGAGCGGCGCGTCGGCCGTTTCGAAGTCCGGCTGCCCGGCCAGCGGATCGGCGGCGAGCGGCCGGGCGAGCAGCCGCGCCACCTCCGCCGCGATCGCTTCCGGATCGGGCAGACGGCCCTTGCCGAATTCCCCGCAGGCCATTTCGCCACTGTCCGGCTCCATCACATGCACGCCATCGGCCTTGAGCTGTGCGACATTCCGCCGGGTCGCGGCATGGTGCCACATCCGAACGTTCATGGCGGGAACGGCGAGCACCGGCTTGTCGGTCGCCAACAGCAGCGTCGTCGCCAGATCGTCGGCAATGCCGCCCGCCATCTTGGCCAGGATGTTCGCCGTCGCCGGCGCGACCACGACCAGATCGGCCTGCCGCGAAAGCTGGATATGGCCGATCTCGCGCTCTTCCTTGAGGTCGAACATGTCGCCATAGACATGATCCTCGGTCAGCACGCCCAGCGACAGCGGCGTCACGAATTTCTCCGCGCTTTCCGTCAGCACCGCCCGCACCGCGATGCCGCGCCTGCGCAGCAGCCGCACCAGTTCCAGCGACTTATAGGCGGCGATGCCGCCCGAAACGATGAGAAGGATGCGCTTGGTCATGACAGGCCCATCATTTGGGCAAGCGGCGGGCCCTTGTCCAGCCATTCCCATCGTCCCCATGCGCAATCATCGAAGGGCGGCGAAACGGCCCGGCCGGAACCGATCCGCCCCTTCATGCGATTATTCCAGGAGAGCGGCGCAACCGTATCGAAGGGGCATGCATGGCAAGAAGCCGGACCGTACCGAGCCAGATCGACCTCATCACCCGCTATCGCGAGGTCAGGGCGCTGAGCGAAGCGCTTGCCGCGCCGCTGTCCGATGCGGACGCGACGGTCCAGTCCATGCCCGACGCATCCCCCGCCAAATGGCATCTGGCGCATGTAAGCTGGTTCTTCGAAACTTTCGTCCTGCGCGACCATGTGGCGGGCTATGCACCCTTCGATCCGCATTACGCCTATCTTTTCAACAGCTATTATGAGGCCGAAGGTCCACGGCATGCGCGGCCGATGCGGGGCATGCTGACACGGCCGACGCTGGAGGAAATCCGAGCCTATCGCGCCCAAGTCGACGAGGCGTTGACCACCGCCCTGCCGATGCTGATGCCCGATGTGCAGGCGCTGGTGCTGCTGGGCCTCCACCATGAGCAGCAGCATCAGGAACTGCTGCTGACCGACGTGCAGCATCTTCTGTCGCTCAATCCGCTGGAACCGGCGCTGTACGACGCGCCCAATGCGCTGCCTGCGCCCGTCCCCGGCCCTCTCCACTGGATCGAGGGCCGGCAGGGGCTGGTGGAGATCGGCGATGACGGCAAAAGCGATTTTGCCTTCGATTGCGAGACCCCCCGCCACAAGACGGTGCTCCACCCGCATGCCCTGGCGCACAGGCCGATAACCAATGGCGAATGGATCGCCTTCATCGAGGATGGGGGCTATGCCGACGCCGCCCACTGGCTGTCCGACGGCTGGGCATGGGTGCAGGCCGAGCGGGTCGAGGCGCCGCTATACTGGCGGCGGGGCGAGCAAGGCTGGACGCGCTTCGGTCTGGATGGGCGCAAGCCGGTCAATACCGCCGCGCCCGTCAGCCATATCAGTCTTTATGAAGCGGATGCCTATGCCCGATGGGCGGGGGCGCGCCTTCCCACCGAGGCGGAATGGGAAAGCGCCGCCCTCAATGTCGCGCCGACCAGCGGAAACCAGTTGGACGGTCCGGCCTGCCCCCGCCCCCGCGCGGCGGATAGCGGCTCCACGCTGACGCAGATGTTCGGGGATGTGTGGGAGTGGACGGGCAGCGCCTATCGCCCGCATCCCGGCTTCCGCGCGGCGGACGGCGCGGTGGGCGAATATAATGGCAAGTTCATGTCGGGGCAGTTCGTGCTGAAGGGCGGCAGTTGCGCCACGCCGCGCGGCCATATGCGGGCAAGCTACCGCAATTTCTTCTACCCCCATCAACGCTGGCAGTTCACCGGACTGCGGCTGGCAAAGGATCTTTGACGCGATGCTGCTGACCGAAGATGCCCCGCCGTCCCTGCGCGCGCCTGACCCGGCCTTCCGGCGGGACATTATTGAGGGCCTGTCCCGCGAGCCCAAGGCGACCCCGCCCATCTGGTTCTACGACCGGCGCGGGTCGGAACTGTTCGAAGCGATCACGGACCTGCCGGAATATTATCCGACGCGCACGGAAACCGCCCTGCTGGAACGGCATGGCGCGGATTTCGCCGCCGCCATCGGCGCGGGGCGGGCGGTGGTGGAGTTCGGTGCAGGCAGTTCGCGCAAGACCCCGCATCTGCTGCGCGCCATCGATCCAGCCGCCTATGTGCCGATCGACATCAGCGGCGACTTTCTTCGCGCTTCGAGCGCCGAATTGGCGTCGGCCTTTCCGGGGCTGCCGGTCTTGCCGGTGGTGGGCGACTTCAACGGCGAACTGGCCTTGCCGGCGGCGATAGAGGGGCTGCCGCGCCTCGGCTTCTTCCCCGGGTCGACCATCGGCAATATGGAACCCGATTCGGCGGTGGACCTGTTGCGGGCAATGCGGCGCCTGCTGGGCAAGGACGCGATGCTGCTGATCGGCATGGACCGGATCAAGGACCGTGACCGGCTGGTCGCCGCCTATGACGATGCCGCGGGGGTGACGGCTGCGTTCAACCTCAATCTGATCGCGCGCATCAATCGGGAGCTGGAGGGCGACCTGCCGCTGGACGGCTTCCTCCATCGCGCCATCTGGAACGACGACAAGGCGCGGATCGAAATGCATCTGGAGGCGGTGCGGCCGCTTCACTTCCACGTCGCGGGCCAATGCTTCCGCATGGCCGCGGGCGAGACGATCCATACCGAAAGCAGCCACAAATATGGCGCGCGCGACGAAAGGCTGCTGCTGCGCGCCGGGGGATGGGAGCCGGTGCGCGAATGGAGCGATGCGGACGAACTGTTCTCGCTGATATTGGCAGAAGCCTAGGGGCGATTTCCAGGCGCGAAAAAAAGAGCCAGGGCGGCGGCACGGCGAATCGACAGGAAATTCCGGCCTTCAGTCCGTCACTTTGGCCGACCATGTGGTGATCCAGTGCCAGGCGCCGCGGCATTCCCCCATCGCACTCGCCTCTACCAGGCGGAAGCGCGAACCGTCCCAGACATAGGTTTCACTACCCCCGCAATCGCCCAGGCCCCGGCCCTTGGCATAGCTTTGCAAGGTGGAGGTCTCCGGCGCCCAGCCTGCATTGACCAGCATGGGATGGCCGGCCTCCTCGCTCCAGCCCGGCTGATAGTCGAAGCCGGCAAAGCGGAAGGTTCGGCGGCCGGGAATGCCGGTGGCGATCGCGGGGACGAATGTGAAATTATAGGCCCCGGCGCCGCAGGGCACCAGAACCAGCGTCTCGGTCTTCGACAGCCGGTGCAATTCGGGAGGAGAGGATGCGCCCCTCATCTCGTCGGCGCAACCCGTGAAGATGCCGAGTGCCGTCAGTTCCTCCCGCCAGAGCGCGGGCGGCTGCGCGCCGCCGGGTACGGCAACGCGCCGGATCGTGGGGATGGCAGGCGCGGGACGCACGGCGCTGCGTGCGAGCGGTCCCGTCGCGACGAGGGCCGCCATGGTGCCCGCCCTTCCCTGCTTCGCATCCATATAGCGGAGCGCAGCGGTCAAGCCGGCGAGCGACGGACGGTCGATCGCCCTCGCGCCGGCGCGGATCTCCATGCGTCCGCCCTTCGCCATGGCAATGGCCAGTGCGGACGCCTGCGGCCCTTCCAGGCTGGCTTCGCCGTCCACGCTCGCCACGCGGGCAAGCTTTCGCCCGTCGATCAGGAAGTCCAGCGCCTCCCGGCCCTTTGCGTCCCGGCTGACCCGGATTTCGGGATCGGCGTCGGCCCCCGCCCCTCGCGCGATCCCCAGCATGACCGGCGCATCGGGCCAGTCGCCGCCTTCTGGCAGCAGGGAGACGGCCTCGCACCGGTTGCCGTTGTCGCAACCGATGGTCCAGTCCTTGTAGCTTTCCAGCCTGCCCGGCTTCGGCGCTTGCGCCCCAGCCGGCGCCGCTGCCATCACCACCGACAGCATGGCCGTCAGTTCGAATATGCGTTTCGCCCCCATGCGTTAACCATAGCTGATCCTGCCAGCGACGGGTAGAACTTTCGTTATAGAATCGGAACGATCATCGCAGGCTGAGCATCAGGCCCGCCAGCGCCGCGCTCATCAGATTGGCGAGGCTGCCCGCCACCAGCGCCTTCAGCCCCAGCCGGGCGATCACCGGCCGCTGGTTGGGCGCGAGATTGCCGGTGACGGCCATCTGGATCGCGATCGAACTGAAATTGGCGAAGCCGCAGAGCGCGAAGGTGACGATGGCGACGGTCGCCGGCGACAGCGCGCCCTGCGCCTGGCCGAGATTGATATAGGCGACGAACTCGTTGAGCACGACCTTGGTGCCGAACAGCCCGCCGGCGATCTGCGCCTCATTCCAGGGAATGTTGAGCAGATACATGACCGGAGAGAAGAGATAGCCGAGCAGTTGCTGGAAGCTGAGGTCGGGATAGCCGAACCAGCCGCCGACGCCGCCGAGGATGCCGTTCGCCAGCGCCACCAGCGCCACGAAGGCCAGCACCATGGCGCCGACAGCGACGGCCAGCTTCACGCCGGTCTGCGCGCCCTGGGCTGCGGCCATGATGAGGTTGGCGGGCTTTTCCTCGTCATGGGTGGCGGGCGGCATCGGTTCGCCCGGCGTTCCCCCCGGCAGCAGCGCGGCGGGGCCGGTGTCGCCGATCCGGCTTTCGGGCAGGACGACTTCGGGATGATCGCCCAGGGGGAGTTCGGGCTCGCGCTCCGGCTCGTCGGGCATCATGATCTTCGCCATCAGCAGGCCGCCGGGCGCGGACATGAAGCTGGCCGCCAGCAGATAGTCGATCTTGATCCCCATCGAGGCATAGGCGGCCAGGATCGTGCCCGCGACGCCCGCCATGCCGCTGGTCATGACGGCGAAAAGCTGCGGCGGGGTCAGGCCCGCCAGATAGGGGCGGATGACGAGCGGGCTCTCGCTCTGCCCCACGAAGATGTTGGCGGCGGCGCAGAGGCTTTCGACCTTGGACACGCCCGTCACCTTCTCGATCGCGCCGCCGACCCAGCGCACGATCTGCTGCATGATGCCCAGATGATAGAGGATCGACACCAGGCTGGCGAAGAAGATGATGACCGGCAGCGCGGCGATGGCGAAGCTCGCGCCGCCGATCTCCGGTTTCGCGAGCGGGCCGAAGATGAAGTCCGTTCCCGCCTGCGCATAGCCGAGCAAATTGGCGACGCCGTGCGACATGCCGGCGATCACGGCGCGCCCGGCGGGGACATAGAGCACCAGCAGCGCAATGCCCGCCTGCAGCAGGAAAGCCGCGCCCACGACGCGAAGCCGGATGGCGCGGCGGTCGGAGGAAAGGGCGAAGGCAATGGCAAGGATCAGCGCGATACCGGCTAGGCCAATGAGAAGATGCATGAAAAGCTTTCGCGGGAAGAACGAACGGCGCGACCATAGAGACGCCGCAGCGGCGAGGCCAGTAGCTTTACGCCAGTAACTTTACGATGGTGCAAATGCGTTTGGGCGAGATGTTCGGGTGGATTGCGGACATTCCCCCTCCCGCAGG
>NZ_LTAB01000030.1:0-53445 GCF_001580035.1 Sphingobium sp. 22B
GGTTTCGCGATCCGTCCCCTTCCGCCCGGACCGGGGTGGCCACCCCGGTCCGGGCAATCCAGCATGACCCAAACGGACAGCAATGTCATAAGACAAGCGGTTTCAGGGCAAAGGGAATGCCGGACCGTCGCGAATCTCCCGACAATGGCTCAGGCCAGCGCCAGTTCACCGAAAATCTCGGCATGCCGCTTTTCGGCATAGCGGTCGGTCATGCCCGCGATGAAGTCCGCTATATGGCGGCTGCGCCGGGGTTCCAGCGTCGCGCAATCGTCGCGCCACTCCTGCGGCATCAGTTTCGGGTCCGCCTGATAGGCGCGAAACAGATCGGTCACGATCACGCGCGCCCGGTCGGCGGCCGCCAGTTGCGATGGGTGGTGATAGAGCGTCGCATACATGAACCGCTTGAGATCGCGCTCCTGCGCTGCGAGTTCGGGCGAGAAGCCGACCAGCGGGCGTCCGGCCCGGCGAACGTCGTCGGCCGTCTCCACGCCCGCCGCAAGGATGTTGGCGCGGGTGGCGGCGATCAGGTCGTTCGCCATCACGCCGATCTGTTCCCGCACCAGTTCGCGCAGCAGGCGATCCTCCGGCACATCGGGATAGCGCGCGCGAACCCGGTCCCAGCAGCCTTTCACCAGCGGCACGCCCAGAAGCTGGTCCAGCGTCAGCAGGCCCGCGCGCAGCCCGTCGTCGATGTCGTGATTGTCATAGGCGATGTCGTCCGCGATCGCCGCGAGCTGCGCCTCCAGCGAGGCATGGCTGGCAAGGTCGAGCGGGAACAGCGCATCCACCTCCCGCATGGCCCAGCCGGGCCGCGTGACCGGGCCATTATGCTTGGCCAGCCCCTCCAGCATCTCCCAGCTCAGATTGAGGCCGCGGAACAGCGGGTAGGGACTTTCCAGCAGCATCAGCGTGCGCAGCGTATGCGCATTATGGTCGAAGCCGCCATGCGCGTCGAGCGCCGCCTCCAGCGCATCCTCCCCTGCATGACCGAAAGGCGGATGGCCGATGTCGTGCGCCAGGCAAAGCGCTTCGGTAAGGTCTTCGTTGAGGCCCAGTGTCCGCGCCGTCGTGCGCCCGATCTGCGCCACCTCCAGGCTGTGGGTCAGCCGGACGCGGAAATGATCGCCGTCGGGCGACACGAACACCTGCGTCTTGTGGCGCAGGCGGCGAAAGGCGATACTGTGGATGATGCGGTCGCGGTCCCGCTGGAACATGTCGCGGGGCCCCCGCACCTCCCCGCCGGGTTCGGCATGGAGGCGGCCCCGGCTCTGGCCGGGATGCGAGGCATAGGATGCAAGCAGCGTCATGCCGCGCCCTTTAATGCCGTTTTCGACCATTGCCGAGTCGTTCGATGTTCCGATCGATGGGAAATCGCCCTATTTCGCCGGAAGCCGCTCAACCACTTCCCCGGCATCGCTTTTCCAGGCGAACACGTCCGCGCCCGCCGCCTTCAGCCTGTCCTCCAGCGCCCTGGCCCGCGTGAAGCTGCTGAACGGCCCGACAAGCAGGCGATTGGTGCGGCCCCAGCTCGCCACCCAGGCGTCCTGCGGTTCGAGCGAGTCATATTTCTTGCGCAATCCCTTCATGGTGAAGGCCAGTGCGCCCTTGTTCGCACCCGTACCGACCTGAAGCCAGTTGCGCGAGGGATTGGCGGCAAGGCGGGCCTTTTCCTCGGCCGCCTTCTTCTTTTCCTCGGCCAGTTGCCTGGCCTTGGCATCCGCTTCGGCCTTCGCCTTGGCGGCGGCGGCCTTCTTCGCCTTTTCCGCGGCAGCGGCGGCGGATGCCTCCCGCTCGGCGCGGCGGGCGGCCTGGATCCGGGCGACCTCCGACAGGTCGACCGCGACGACGCTCGACTGGCGTTCGGATTCCGGCACATCGATGGCGTGGATGATGTCCGCCAGCGAATGGGTGACGGCCGGATCGATCTGCTGCTGCGGCGCAGGCGTTGCGGTTGGTGGCGGAGCGGCCGGCTGAGCCGACGGCGCGTCCACCCCGCCCTGTGGCGGGCTGGACGGGGGGGGCGCCGATGCCTGCGCCAGCGTGATCGCGTTGAGCTGGCTCGGCGGGGGACTGGCGGGCGCCGGGCTGTGCGCCGGGACAGATTCGAAGCCGGGCGCCGGCGGGCCCTGCACATTGGAGGTGGCGGGAGCGGCGGCGGAGGCGGCAGCTTGCGGCGCGCGCTGCGGCGGAGGCGGCGTCTGGGTCTGGGTCTGTGGAATGGTGGAGGTGGGAACGGGCTGGCCTGGCGCCGGCGCGTTACGGGTCGGCGCTTCGGCCGGCGCAAGCCTCGTGGCGGTTTCGGTGCGGCGCGAACGACGATCCTGCTGCGCGGATCGGGCCGGCGGCGGCGTCCGGGCAGCGGGTTGGCTGGCCGGCGGTGCGGCAGGCGTGGCGGACGCGAAAGCGGGCGGCGTGGGCGTGATGGCGGCGACGGTCGAACCGACATTGGCCGGGAAATGCCCGAAATGCACCGCCGCCGCCTTTTGGGCAGCGGTCAGATAGGGCATTTTCTGCATATAGGGCAGGATCGCCGCGGCAAGCTGCGACGGCATGGTCTGCTCCGCGATCTTCCTGGCGTCGGCCTGTCGGTTGTTCATCGCCAGGATGAACGCCCGGTAGCGCCAGGCCGCCCGGTCGCTCTTGTAGAGCAGCGGTTTCAGCACTCGTTCCGCCGCGTCGACCTGGCCGGAAATGCCAAGCGAGGCGGCATAGCGGTGCGTGAGCTCGACATCGTCCGGTGTCCGCTGGAGCGCCGCCTGATAGTCGCGCTGCGCGCCCGCCTGATCGCCGGTCATGTCCTTGGCAAGGCCCCGGTCGGACAACAGGGTCGCTTCGGGAAAGCCCAGCCGCGTCGCCTGATCGAACAGGCGCAGCGCTTCGGCGGGGTTCTGGTTCTTCAGCATGACGCGGCCAAGGCCCGCCTTCACCTTGCCGTTGTTCGGCGCCAGCGTGTCGGCCCGGGCAAAGAAACCCGCCGCCGCCCGCGCGTCGTCCATGTCCAGCGCAGCCTCGCCCGCGCCGATCAGCGCCGTCACGTCACGCGGATTGGACGCCAGCCGCGCCAGATGATTGTTGAGGTTTTCCGCGCTGGAGGGACGCATCGCCTGCACCTGGGCGGGCTGCGCCAGAACCGGTTGCGCCAGCGCGGTGCCCGCTAGAAGCAGTCCGCGGAGAATCCATATGTCATAACGTCTCACAGACAGCCCTTTAGCGGATGGAGGCGGGACAAGGGAATATGTCGAAAGAAAAAGCGCGCCCGGTTGCCCATGGCAGCCGATGGCGCGCTTGTCAGTATGCCCCGGGGCGAACCCCGCGGCCGATTACTGGTTGCTCTGGCGGTTCAGGAAACGCGGAATGTCGGGCGTCGGCACGCCCTCGTCGCTGGCGGCGGCGCCCTTGTCGGCGCCGCGGGTCAGGCCCGCCATCCGCTCGAACAGCGTGCCACCGGTGGCGACGCGCGGCGCGGCCTGCGGCGCCGGAGCGGGCTGAGCCGGCGCTTCTTCGGCCGCATCCTCACCCAGCAGCAACTCGTCCTGCGAAGGGTCTTCATCCGAAAACACTGCGGCAGGACGCTGCGGACTGAAAGGCGCAGGCTTCGCCGCCGCCGGCGCTGCGGCAGGCGGGGTCAGCGGAGCCGGGGCCGGCGCGGCGGGCACGTCGAGTTCCAGCGTTTCAGGCTCGGCTTCCGGCGCGGGCGCAGGAGCCGCGACCGGAGCCGGCGCAGGCTGCGGCGCGGGCTTGGGCGCGGCGGCGGTCGGCACCGCGACCGCCGGACGGCTGGCGAAGCTGAACGGCTGGGTCAGCGGCGCGGCATTGGCTCCCGCATCGCTGTCGATGCCGGTGGCGACCACCGATACGCGGATCTTGCCGTTCAGATTGTCGTTGAAGGCCGAACCCCAGATGATGTTCGCATCGGGATCGACCAGTTCGCGGATGTGGTTGGCGGCCTCGTCCACTTCCATCAGGCGCATGTCGTCGCCGCCCACGATGGAGACGATCACGCCCTTGGCGCCACGCATCGACACGCCGTCCAGCAGCGGATTGGCGATGGCCTTTTCAGCGGCCTGCAGAGCGCGGCCATCGCCTTCGGCTTCGCCGGTGCCCATCATCGCCTTGCCCATTTCGCCCATCACGGAACGGACGTCCGCGAAGTCGAGGTTGATGAGGCCCGGCATGACCATCAGGTCGGTGATGCCGCGCACGCCCTGCTGCAGCACCTCGTCCGCCATCTGGAAGGCTTCCTTGAAGGTGGTGTTCGGGTTGGCGATCAGGAACAGATTCTGGTTCGGGATGACGATGAGGGTATCGACATGCTTCTGCAGTTCCTCGATGCCCGCCTCCGCCGACTTCATGCGGCGATTGCCCTCGAAGGTGAAGGGCTTGGTCACCACGCCGACGGTCAGGATGCCGCGGTCGCGGGCGGCCTTGGCAATGACCGGCGCGGCGCCGGTGCCGGTGCCGCCGCCCATGCCGGCGGCGATGAAGCACATATGCGCGCCGTCCAGCGCCTGCTCGACCGAGGCGATGGTCTCTTCAGCGGCGGCCTTGCCGATTTCCGGGCGAGAGCCGGCGCCCAGCCCTTCGGTGATCTGCGGGCCAAGCTGGATGCGCCGTTCCGCGGGCGAGGCATTCAGCGCCTGCGCGTCGGTATTGGCGACGATGAAATCCACGCCCTCGACGGAGGCGGCGATCATGTTCGCGATGGCGTTGCCGCCCGCGCCGCCGACGCCGATCACCGCGATGCGTGGCTTCAACTCGTCCACATGCGGCGGGCTGATTTCAATGCTCATAAATTCTAGCTCCCTCCAGCTTCGGTGACGTGAGCGAAACTGTCATCGAAGGTTAATGCAACAGATGATGGCGTATTTCACCAGTAAAATTCGTCTGACCTGTGTTTATTTCAATAGTTCGTCTTCATCGCCTTCACCATTCTCTGCCACCATGCTGGCGCGCCGATACGATGAACGGTCTGGGGAGCGGGCGCTATCGTTCTAAGATCAACCGGGTTCGAAGCGCCGTAAAGCGCAAGTCCGGCCAGCGTCGCGAAGGCCGGGCCGCTATGCGCCTCCGGCATGGCGGCTAGGCCGCGCGGCCGTCCGATCCGCACCGCGCGGCCCAGCGCGCCCTGGGCATAGTCGGCAATGCCCTTCATTTCCGCGCCGCCGCCGGTCAGCACGACCTGCCGTCCGGTGGGCGTGTTGAAGCCCATGCCGGCGAGCGCCGCATTCACCTCCACCATGATCTGGTTCAACCGCTCGCAGATCACCGCCACCAAAGCGGCGCGGGTGATCTTGCCGCCATCGGCATTGGGGCCTGCGCTCTGCCCCGGAATGGCGACGTCGCCATGGGGCGCGGCGATCTCTATCATGTCGCGGAAGTCGCGGCGGTTCTGCATGGCGGACCCATAGAAGCATTTGATCCGCTCCGCCTGGCTGCGGCGGATGCCGAAGGCGGAGGCGATGTCGTCCGTGATATCGGACGCGCCGATCGGAATGCTGTGCAGCCCGACCAGCATGCCGCCCGCATAGAGGGAGACATTGGTGACGCCGGCGCCCAGTTCGACCAGCGCCACGCCCAGGTCCCGCTCCTCTTCCGACAGGCACGCGAGGCCTGTGGCAATGGGGGAAGCCACGATGGAGTTGACGTTCAGATAAGCGCCGCGCACGCAGAGGTCGAGATTGGCGAGCGGCGCCCCGTCTGCCAGCACGACATGGATGTCGACGCCCAGCAGGTCTGCATGCATGCCGAGCGGCTTCTTTACCGGCACGCGGCCGTTGATGGTGAAACAGGTCGGCTGGGCATGCAGAACCACGCGCCCGTCCGGATCGATCCCCTGCTGGCCGGTGGTCAGAAGGTCATCGATGTCCGCCTGTTCGACGCGATAGCCGCCCATGTCGCGCTCGACCGTGACCACGTCGCTGACCAGCGAGCCGCCGGAGAAGCTGACCCACACATCCTCGATATTCGTGCCCGCGACGCGTTCCGCCTGCTCCACGGTTTCCCGGACGGCGAGTTCGGTCCGCTCCATGTCCGCGATGAAGCCGCGCCGCACCCCCCGGCTTTCGCGCTGGCCGGTGCCCAGGATCGCCAGTTCGCCATTTTCGGTGCGCCCCGCGATCAGCGCGGACACCTTCCACGATCCGATGTCGATCGCGGTGACGAACTTCTCGACCTTGGGTTGAGCCATGGGGGTTCAGCCTTCCTCGCCCTTGGCGGGCGCTTCGGCGCTCGCATCGGGCTTGTCGCCGGACGAACCGCTTCCCTGGCCCTGCGGCAGGCGCAGCACGAAACGGTCGGGATCGCGCATGTCGAACTTGACGATGCCCCGGCCCAGCAGGCGGTTCACCCCGTCCATCCGCGCGAAATTGACCAGCGCCGTGGCCGACGGCTTGTCGCCTTCCGGCAGGGAAAGCGTCTCCCCCGACTGAAAGCGCAGGTCCCAGCGCCGGTTCCCGACCCAGGTGGCGCCCGCCAGCATGGGTTTGAGCGCGGGCGCATTTTCCATCAGCCTGTTGAGGCCCGCGGTCTGGAGATTGGCGTTGGGACCGACCACCAGCGGCAGGTCCGGCATCGCCCCGGCGGACACCGATTGCAGCACCACGCCGGCCACGTCGATCAGGTGAAGCTGTCCATCATGCTGCCACACCGCGACAGGATCGCGTTCGACGATGTCGACCACCAGCGTATCGGGCAGGCGGCGGGAAATGCGCGCATCCTTGACCCAGCCGAGCTTCAGCATGTCGGCCCGCACCTTGGGCAGGTCGAGCGAAAGCATGGACCGGCTCACCTGGCCCAGGGCGATATTGTAGATGGGCAGTTCGTCCATCCGCTCGACGCCGCGCACTTCGACCTTCTCGACTTCGAAACCGGCCTGGGCGGCAAGTTCGGACGCCTTCTGCCCGGCCATGGCGGGAACGCCCATCAGCATGGCGATGCCGACCAGCGCGGCCAGCACGATGCCGACGATGGTCCAGCTCGCCATGCGCTGGAGCGTTTCCTCGCTCACCGGCAGCAGGTCGATCAAGCCGTCGATCCAGCTCCGCTGCTTGACCGAACGCCCTCGCCCCCCGCTGCGGCCGCGCGCGCCGGTCGTTCGCGTCAGCCGCGCCGTTCCGCCACGCCGGATGCGTGCTTCAGCCATGCTTCGCCCCCCCATTGGCTGCAATTCGGGCGCCGTTCAGCGCGTCCTCGACTATACGCTCCACCAGCTCGGCATAGTCAATGCCCAGCCTGGCCGCCTGTTCGGGCACGAGGCTGAGCGGCGTCATGCCCGGCTGGGTGTTCACCTCCAGCAGGAACAGCCCGTCGATCCCCTGTTCATCGTCCCAACGGAAATCGGCGCGCGACGCCCCCTTGCAGCCCAGCAACCGATGCGCGCGCAACGCGATTGCCTTGCAGGCTTCGCTGATCTCCTGCGGAATATCGGCGGGACACACATGCTCGGTCATGCCGTCGGTATATTTGGCGTCGAAATCGTAGAAGCCGCTTTTCGGGCGCAATTCCGTGACCAGCAGCGCTTCGTCGCCCAGCACGGCGGTCGTGAGTTCCCGGCCGCGAATATAGGGCTCGGCCAGCAATTCCTCGAAATGCAGCCACGGTCCCTCGACATCCCGGCCGATGGGCGATCCATAATTGCCGTCCCGGGTCACGATGGCGACGCCGACCGAACTGCCCTCATTGACCGGCTTCACCACATAGGGGCGCGGCAGGGGATCGCCCTCGAACAGGCTTTCGCTGGGCACGATATGACCGCCGGGCATGGGGATGCCATGGGGCACCAGCGCCTGCTTGGTAAGCTGCTTGTCGATCGCGATGACCGAGGTGGCGAGGCCGGAATGGGTGTAGGTGAGGCCCATCAGGTCCATCATGCCCTGCACCGTGCCATCCTCGCCGGGCACGCCGTGAAGGGCGTTGAACACGACATCGGGCCTGGCCTCCGCGAGGCGCAGCGCGACGTCGCGGTCCATGTCGATCCGCGTAACCCTGTGGCCGCGCGATTCCAGCGCCTTGGCGACGCCCTCGCCCGACGAAAGCGAAACGGGCCGTTCGGCGGACCAGCCCCCCATCAGGACGGCAACATGCCAGGGGCCACGAGTCATGTATCTGTTCCTTCAACCAGCTGAACGCCCACCCTTTGAATTTCCCATTCGAGGTCAATGCCGCTCTTTTCCTTCACCCGGCGGCGCACCTCCTCGCCCAGCGCCTCTATATCCGCGCTGGTCGCATCGCCCAGGTTGAGGAGGAAATTGGTGTGCTTTTCCGAAACCTGCGCGCCCCCCCGTTGGAGCCCCCGGCACCCGGCCTCATCCACCAACTGCCAGGCCTTGTGACCGGCCGGGTTCTTGAAGGTGGACCCTCCGGTCTTGCTGCGGAGCGGCTGGCTTTCCTCGCGGGCGGTCGCGATGCGGTCCATCTCCGCCTGGATGGCCGCGGACTCGCCGGGAAAGCCCCGGAAAACCGCGCTCACCACGACAGCGCCGTCGGGAAGAGTGCTGTGGCGGTAAGCGTAGCCCAATGCATCGACCGGCAATGTCACCCGCTCGCCGGACCGCAGCACAACCTCGCATTCCACAAGAATATCGCAGGTCTCACGACCATAGGCGCCCCCGTTCATCCGCACGAAGCCGCCGACCGTGCCCGGAATGGAGCGCAGGAATTCAAGCCCGGCGATCCCTGCATCCCGCGCGGTCGATGAAACGAGGATGCCCGAGGCCCCTCCCCCGCAGCGCAGGCTGGTCGCATCGACCTGCTCCACCTTGGCAAAGGGCTTGCCAAGACGCACCACAACGCCCGGAACGCCGCCGTCCCGCACGATCAGGTTGGAACCGAGCCCCAGCGCCATCACCGGGATCGCCGGGTCCAGTCGGGTGAGGAAATCGGAAAGATCGTCCGCGTCCTTCGGCTCGAACAGCCATTGCGCGACGCCGCCCGCCTTGAACCAGACGAGCGGTGCCAACGGCGCATCGGCCTTGAGCGAACCGCGAACCGGAGGAAGGGACGTTGCCGCCAGCGTCAATCGCGCATCCCCCAAAGCCGCATCCAGCCCTTCATCGCCTTCATGCCCGCCTCGCCCGCGCGGGTTGCGGCGAGGCCCGCATCCACATTGCGCTGGGCGGCGTCGACCATCTGCTGCGCCGCTTCGACGCCCTGCATCTGGATGTCGATCATCCGCTTCTGCATTTCCAGCCCGACATTGAGCAGTTCGAACATCAGGCGGCTTCCCTCTCCGCAACGGCGGAGGCCAACCCCGCCGCCCATTTGGTAATGTCGCCCGCGCCCAGGCAGATGATCATGTCATCCGCCTGCACATCGGCGGCGATCAGGCGGGCAAGATCGTCCGCGCCCTCGACCGTCGCGGCGTTGCGATGGCCCCGGCGCTTCAGCCCTGCGACCAGTTCCGCGCTGTCCACGCCCTCGATCGGCTGCTCGCCGGCTGGATAGACCGGGGCGGCATAGACGATGTCGGCATCGTTGAAGGCCTGCTGGAACTCGTCCATCAGGTCGCGCAGGCGGGTGAAGCGATGCGGTTGCACCACAGCGATGACCCGGCCTTTCGCACCTTCGCGGGCGGCAGCCAGCACCGCCTTGATCTCGACCGGATGGTGGCCGTAATCGTCGATCACCGTCGCGGCGCCGCCACCGACCGCGATTTCCCCGACCTTGGTGAAGCGCCGCTTGACGCCGCCGAACTTGGCGAAGCCGGTCTGGATCGTCGCGTCATCGATGCCCATCTGCAATGCCACGCCGATCGCCGCCATGGCGTTCAGCACATTATGGCGGCCCGGCATCGGCATTTCGATGCCCTCGATCCGGCGGAGCGAACCGTCGCGCTCCCGGATCTGCACGTCGAAGCGGTTGCCGCCGGGAATCGGCTGCACATTTTCGCCGCGAATATCGGCCTGGGCGGAGAAGCCATAGGTGACGATGCGCCGGTCCTGCACGCGCGGCAGGATCGCCTGCACCTCCGGATGATCGAGGCAGAGCATCGCCGCGCCGTAGAAAGGCACATTCTCGACAAATTCGACAAAGGCGTCCTTCACCTTGTCGAAACTGCCATAATGGTCGAGATGCTCGGGATCGATATTGGTGACGACCGCCAGCGTGCCGTCCAGGCGCAGGAAGCTGCCGTCACTCTCGTCGGCTTCCACCACCATCCATTCGCTGTTGCCGAGGCGGGCGTTGGAGCCATAGCTGTTGATGATGCCGCCATTGATGACGGTCGGGTCCACCCCGCCCGCATCCAGCAACGCCGCGACCATCGATGTGGTCGTGGTCTTGCCGTGCGTGCCCGCGACCGCGACGGTCGATTTGAGGCGCATCAGTTCCGCCAGCATTTCGGCCCGGCGGATGACGGGGACGCGGCGCTCCAGCGCCAGATCGACCTCCGGATTGCCCTTCTTGATCGCGGTGGAGGTCACGACCACGGCGGCATCGCCCAGATTTTCGGCCTTGTGACCGATCATCACGGGGATGCCCTTCTTGCGCAGCCCCTCGACCACATAGCCTTCGGCGACGTCGCTGCCCTGAACCCTGTAGCCCAGATTATGCATCACCTCAGCGATGCCGGACATGCCGATGCCGCCGATGCCGATGAAATGGATCGTGCCGATGTCGGTGCCGACACCCTTCATGCGTGGGATTCCTTGCTGACAGAATAGAGAGAGCCGTGGGGGGAGAGTTTGGCGTTCTTCATGCAGGAACACCCTGCAAATTGAGGCTGGTGGGCGTCGGGCCGACACGCAGCGGGTCATTGATGATGGGCGCCGGGCCAATGCTTTCCAGCAGATCCGCCATGTCGCGGGCCGCATTCGGGCGACCGCAGGCGCGGGCGCGCTTGGCCGCATTCTGGAGCGCGCCGGGTTCCAGCGCCATCTTCTGCATCTGCTTGGCAAGTTCCACAGCCGTGAAGCGCGCCTGCGGAATGGTGCGGGCGCCCCCGGCCTCGGTCATCTCGCGGGCATTGGCGGTCTGGTGGTCGTCCATCGCGCTCGGCAGCGGTATCAGGATCGCCGGACGCCCCGCACAGGTCAGTTCCGCCAGCGTCGAAGCGCCCGCCCGCGCGATGACAAGGTGCGACCAGCCCAGTTTTTCCGGGACATCGTTGAAATAAGTCGCCAGGTCCGCCGGGATTTCGAGATCGGCATAGAGCCGGCGCACCCGCTCAATATCCTCCGCCCGGCATTGCTGCGTCACCTGCAGGCGCCGGCGCAGGCTGAGCGGCAGC
The DNA here is from genome assembly GCF_001580035.1 of Sphingobium sp. 22B. Classification (NCBI taxonomy): domain Bacteria; kingdom Pseudomonadati; phylum Pseudomonadota; class Alphaproteobacteria; order Sphingomonadales; family Sphingobiaceae; genus Sphingobium; species Sphingobium sp. 22B. Next base: position 11,225 of record NZ_LTAB01000030.1, read on the forward strand.
ATGCCCAGGCCGTCGGGCACGACGCTGGAAAGGATCGTCGCCCCCTGGCTGCCGCCGATGACCAGCACACGGAACACGCTCTCGTCGGTCAGCGCGGGAAAATCCTCCTCGCGAAGCTGCTTCACCTCCTCGCGCACCGGATTGCCGACGAGGTGGACCTTGCCGGCATATCTGTCCTTGAGCCGCTCGACATCCGGATAGGCGGTCGCGATGGCATCCACCCGTCCCGCCAGATAGCGGTTCACCCGGCCAAGCACGGCATTCTGTTCGTGAATGGCCGTCGGAATGCCATCGGCCAGCGCGCCCAGCAACGCGGGCATGGCCGGATAGCCGCCAAAACCCACAACGGCCGTCGGGCGGAACGTCTCGTTCAGACGCCGCGCCATCGCCCGGCCCGCCAAAATCGCCTTCAACGCGCCCGGCCAGCTTCTGGGATTCCGGGTCATCCGCCCGGCGGGCATGACATGGACCTGTGCCCGATTGTCAGGCGCCTTGTCGAAAATGCCAGGTATCTTGGCGCCGCGCTCATCCGTCACCAGCGCGACATGATGGCCGCGCAGCATCAGCTCTTCAGCAACGGCATGCGCCGGAATCATATGACCACCCGTCCCGCCGGCGGCGAGGACGAAGTGTCGGGAAATGCTCATCGACCACTCCATTTGACGACCGTGTGCCGACCCATGAAGGGGTTGCGCCGCGTGAATGCGAGCAACAGGCCGACGCCGATACAAAGCGCCAGCATAGAGGAGCCGCCATAGCTGATAAAGGGCAGCGTCATGCCCTTGGACGGAAATATCTGGGCATTGACGCCCATGTTGATGATCGCCTGAAGCCCGAACTGGGTGGTGAGGCCCGCGGCGGCGAGGATGGTGAAATTATCATCCTCGTCCAGCATGCGCAGGAACACCCGCACGACGATCGCCAGATAGACGCAGGCGATGCCGATGCAGGCGAGCAGGCCGAACTCTTCCCCGATGACCGAGAAGATATAGTCGGTATGCGCTTCGGGCAGGCGGAACTTGTTCTGCCCGCCGCCCGGCCCGACGCCCAGGAAGCCGCCATGGGTGATGGTGCGGAAGGCCAGTTCGGTCTGGTCCGGCCCGACATCCTGCGCGACGCCGATGCCCAGGAAGTCGTTGATGCGCTGACGTCCGTTCTCATAGAACATGTACATCAGCACCAGCCCGCCAAGCCCCGCGCCCGCCATCCCGCCGATGAAGCGCATGGACACCCCCGACAGCAGCAGCAGGCCGCCCCAGCAGGCGAGGAAGATCACCGTCTGGCCGAAGTCCGGCTGCTTCATCAGAATCGCCGCGATCAGCAGCGTCAGCACGCCGGTCAGCGGGATCACGGGCAACGTCATGTCCTTGCCGCGCAGCGACAGCAACCAGGCCATGGTGACGACATAGACGGGCTTGAGGAATTCCGACGGCTGGAACCGGAAACCCGGCAGGTCGATCCAGCGCTTGGCGCCGTTCACCACCGAACCCAGCACCGGCACCAGCAGCAGCGCCACGGCAAAGACGATGCACAGGATAAAGGCCAGTCGGCGCGCCTGCGTCCGGGGCAGCATGGAGATCACCAGCATGATCGGCAGGCCGATGAACACCCACATCAACTGGCGGTAGAAATAGATGAGCGGCGTCACCGAAACCGTGCTGGTCGACCGGTCGATCGCCGCCACCGGGGAGGCCGCCGCCACGGCGACCAGCCCGATCGCCATCAGCGCGACGATCAGCGACAGCAGCACGCGGTCGATTTCCCAGAACCAGATAGCCAGCGCCGTACGCTCACGCGGGACGGTGCGGTTCCTGAACTCCTTTACAAGATCGCCTGCCCTCGACATGCCCCCCAAAGCTCCTCCGATTCCCTTTATTCCAGCGCGGCGACGGCAGCGGCGAAGGCATCGCCCCTCGCCTCGAAATCGCGGAACTGGTCGAAACTCGCGCAGGCTGGCGACAGCAGCACCACGTCACCCGGCTGCGCCACCCGCGCAGCGCGGCGAACGGCGGCCGATAGCATTTCCGAATCGTCCACCGCCATATGCGGGCGCAACAGCTCAGCGAACATGGGGCCCGCTTCGCCGATGGTATAGGCCTGGGCCACATTGGCGAACCAGGGCGCGCACTCGTCCAGATTGTCGGTCTTGGCCAGGCCGCCGACGATCCAGTGCAGCCGCTTGCGGCCATCGACCGGCGGATAGGCGGCCAGCGCCGGCGCGGTCGAGGCGGCATTGGTCGCCTTGCTGTCGTTGACGTAGAGGACACCGTTCAGTTCCCGCACCCGCTGCATTCGGTGGGGAAGGCTGGCATAGCTTTGCAGGCCCTGTTCGATTGTCGCTTCGCCGATGCCCAGCGCGCGGGCGACCGCAATGGCGACGGCAGCGTTCTGGGCGTTATGCGGGCCTTGCAATGCGGGCCAGCCGGCCTGAGCGGAGGGAGCGATGTCGCCCGATCGCACCTCCACAACCCCGCCATTCCCGCCTTGCCGGGAATGACGGACGGAATGGAATATCCCCCGGCTCGGCTCATCTTCCGTCGCGATTACCGCGACATGCCCGGCCGACTGCATCGCGAACAGCCGCGCCTTGGAGGCTACATAGCCTTCAAAGCCATTATAACGGTCGAGATGATCCGGCGTGATGTTGAGCAGCACCGCCACGTCGCAATCCAGGCTGCCCGTCAGGTCGATCTGGTAGCTCGACAGCTCCAGCACATAGACGCCGCCCTCAGGCAACGGGTCCTGTCCCAGGATCGGCAGCCCGATATTGCCGCCCATCCGCGTGGGAATGCCCGCCGTCTCGATGATATGATGGACCAGAGCGGTCGTGGTGGACTTGCCGTTGGTTCCGGTGATCCCCACCACACGATGCCTGGGCAGGCTGGGCCGGGCGAGCGCGAACAGCTCTATGTCGCCAATGATGGGCACTCCCGCGAGCTTCGCATGCATGGCGATGGGATGCTTGTTGAGCGGCACGCCGGGCGACACCACCACGCCGTCAAAGCCCTTGAGGTCGATTTCGGTGGGATCGGCCAACTCCGCCTTGCCCTTAACGGCGGCGCGCGCCTCGTCCCGGCTGTCCCATGCCACGACCTCAGCCCCGCTCGCCGCCAGGCACTCGACCGTGGCGAGGCCGGACCGCGCCAGCCCCAGCACCGCATATTTCCTGCCTGCAAAGACGTCGGAAACGATCCCCATGGCGCTCACCGCAGCTTCAGCGTGGCGAGGCCGGCCAGCGCCAGCACGAAGGAAATGATCCAGAAGCGGATCACGACGGTCGGCTCGGCCCAGCCCAATTGTTCGAAATGATGGTGGATCGGCGCCATCTTGAACACGCGCTTGCCGGTGCGCTTGTAGAAGAAGACCTGGATGATGACGGACATCGCCTCCACCACGAACAGCCCGCCGATCACGCCCAGCACGATCTCATGATGCGCGGTGACGGCGATCACGCCGATCGTGCCGCCGAGCGCCAGGCTGCCGGTGTCGCCCATGAAGACGGCGGCGGGCGGCGCGTTGAACCAGAGGAAGGCGAGGCCCGCCCCGATGATCGCGCCGCACAATATGGTGAGGTTGCCCGCTCCCGGCACATGCGGAATGCCAAGATAACCCGCAAAGTCGGCGCGCCCGACCAGATAGACGATGGCCATGAACGCCATGCAGGCGATGATGACCGGCATCGTCGCAAGCCCGTCCAGACCGTCGGTCAGGTTCACCGCATTGCCGAACGCCACGATCACGAAGGCCGCGAAGAGGAAATAGAACGGCCCCAGTTCGATCGCCGGACCATTGTAGAAGGGCACGTACAGCGCGGTATTGCCATGCTGGCTGACGATCAGCCACGCCGCGAAACCGGCGATCAGGAACTCGAAGGCCAGGCGCATCTTGCCCGAAAGCCCCTTGTGGCTGGCTTTCGTCACCTTGTCATAATCGTCGAGGAAACCGATGGCGCCGAAACCCAGCGTCACGAACAGGCAGGCCCAGACATAGATGGAGGAAAGGTCCATCCACAGCAGCACCGACGACACCATGGACGTCAGGATCATGAGGCCGCCCATGGTCGGCGTGCCGCGCTTGGCGAGGTGCGTCTGCGGGCCGTCGTCGCGGATCGGCTGCCCCTTGCCCTGCCGCACGCGCAGCCATCCGATGAAGCGCGGCCCGATCAGCAGGCCGATGATGAGCGCGGTCGCGATCGCCGCGCCCGCCCGGAAGCTCAAATAGCGGATGAGGTTGAACACACCCGCGAAATCCATGGTCTGGGCAAGCCAGTAGAGCATCAGTTCTTTGCTTCCTGTAGCGCGGCGACGAGGCGCGAGAGGCCGATGCCGTTCGATCCCTTCACCAGGACCGCATCGCCCGCGCGTATTTCATGTCGAATGAGGTCGGTGGCGCTGGCTGCGTCGGATACATGGTCGAAGGCGATGACGCCGCCCAGCGCTTGCGCCAGCGGCTCCATCTCCTCGCCCACCAGCACCGCATAATCCACCTGGCCCGCCGTCAGCGGTTCGACCAGCCCGGCATGCAATTCGCGGCTGCGGTCGCCCAGTTCGCGCATCCCGCCCAGCACGGCAATGCGGCGCTCCGCCTGCTCCCGGCCCAATTGCCTGAGCGTCGCCGTCATGCTCAACGGATTGGCGTTATAGCTTTCGTCGATCAGCAACGCCTCGCCGCCCTCGACAGGCAGGATGCTCCGCTGACCCCGACCCGGAAGGCCCGGCATTTCCGCCAGCGCCAGTCCCGCCGCCGCCAGATCGCCGCCCAGCGCCTCCACCGTCGCCAGCACCGCCAGAGCGTTGGAAACCCAATGTTCGCCCGGAGCCCCCACGGTGAAGCACAGTTCGACGCCCGGCAGCGCCGCCGTGACCAGCGTGCCGCCGCCCACCGCAGGCACGGTTTCGCGGGCGCGGACATCGGCCTCCGGATCGAAGCCGAAGGTCAGGATTCGTGCCGCATGCTTCTCCGCCTTGGCATAAAGGGTCGCGACATGCGGGCTGTCATAGGGGATGACCGCCGTGCCGCCCGGCTCCAGCCCCTCGAAAATCTCGGCCTTGGCCTCCGCGATCTTCTCCTCGGTGCCGAAAAATTCGATATGGGCCGGCGCGATGGCGGTGACGATGGCGACATGAGGCCGTACCTGCCGGGTCAGCGCCGCCAGTTCGCCGGCATGGTTCATGCCCATTTCGAACACGCCAAAGGCGGATTCGCGCGGCATGCGCGACAGGCTCAGCGGCACGCCGACATGATTGTTGTAGCTCTTGACGGAGCGGTGGACCTCCCCCGGACAGATGCGGTCGAGCGCATGGAACAGCGCCTCCTTGGTGCCGGTCTTGCCCACCGATCCGGTGACGCCGACCACCTTGCCCTGCATCCGCGCGCGGGAGGCGCGACCAAGATCCTCCAGCGCCGCCGCGCTGTCGGGCACCAGCACATGCGGCTGCGCGATCGGCTGGCTGACGATGGCGCCCGCCGCGCCCTGACCTAACGCCTTGTCGACGAAGCGATGTCCGTCCGTGGCCTCGCCCTTCATCGCGACGAACAGGTCGCCGCCCGTCACTTCGCGGCTGTCGAACGCCACGCCAGAAACGGCGAAGGGCGCCGAAGCGACGCCCCCCGTGGCCTGCGCAATCTCTTCGGAGGTCCAGAGTGCGCTCATCCGGCGCATTCCCGCGCCACGGTCACATCGTCGAAGGGCAGCACCCGGTCCCCGATGATCTGGCCCTGCTCATGCCCCTTGCCTGCCAGGAGGACAATGTCGTCCGCGCCTGCCTGAGCGATGGCGGCGGCGATGGCGGCGCGGCGACCGCCAATCTCCTCCGCGCCCGGCGCGCCCGCCATGACGGCGGCGCGGATGGCGGAGGGCTCCTCCGAACGCGGATTGTCGTCGGTGACGATGACATGGTCGGCAAGGTCCGCCGCCACCTTGCCCATTTGCGGCCGCTTGCCCGCGTCGCGATCCCCGCCCGCGCCGAACAGCGCGATCAGCCGACCCCGCGTATGCGGCCGCAGCGCCTCGATGGCGGCACGCAACCCGTCGGGCGTATGGGCATAGTCGACATAGACCGGCGCGCCCGTCCGGGTGATGACGGCCCGCTCCAGCCGCCCGCGCACGGGCTGCACCCGGCCCAGCAGTTCCAGCACCTTGCCCGCATCCTCGCCACCGGCAATCACCAGGCCGGCGGCGGTGAGCGCATTGGCCGCCTGATAGGCGCCGATCAGCGGCAGGTTGACCTTGTGGCTTTTGCCTTCAACCTCGACGTCCAGCGTCTGGCCCAACTGGGTCGGGGTGCGGTTGGCAAGGCGCAATGCCTGCCCCTGCACCCCGACGCTCAGCACACGAAGCCCCCGCTTCGTAGCCCGCTGGATAACCTTTTCCGACCATGCGTCATCGGCCCAGACGACCGCCGCGCCCTGCGGCTCGACCACCTCGTCGAACAGCCGCATCTTGGCATCAAAATAGCTGTTCATGTCGCCATGATAATCGAGATGATCCCGCGACAGGTTGGTGAAGGCGGCTGCCGACACGGGCAGTCCTTCAGTGCGATATTGCGCCAGCCCGTGGCTCGACGCCTCGAACGCGGCATGGGTGATGCCCTCGCGCTTCAGGCCCGACATGTTGGCGAGGAAGGTCACGATGTCCGGCGTGGTGAGCCCGGTGGAAACCTGATCCACGGAGGTGGTCACGCCCAGGGTGCCGATGGAGGCGGATTTATGCCCCAGCATCCGCCAGAGCTGCCGGGTCAGTTCGACGGTGGAGGTCTTGCCGTTGGTCCCGGTGACGGCAACGGTCACCTCCGGAAACGGCGCGAAATAGCGCGCGGCAAGCTGCGCGAACAGGCGGCGGGGGTTGTCCGACGCGATATGGATCGCGCCGTCCACCCGCGCCTCCGGCCGGGCGACGACCGCCACTGCCCCTGCCTGCACGGCGGCGGGAATGAAGTTCTCGCCATTGACCCGCGCTCCCTGGAAGGCCCCGAACACCGTGCCCGGCGCGACCTTCCGGTTATCGATCGCGAAGCCCGATACCGGCAGGTCCAGCGACGCGCCTGTATCGAGCTTCGCATCCAGCCCCTCGATAAGCGACCCGAGGCGCATTATTCTTTCTCCTTGTCGCCGTGCAACAGCGGCATGAGGTCGGAAATGTCGACGTCGCGCCGCTCGTCGGGCAGCACGCCCAGCATCGGCCCGGTGCGTTCCACCACCCGCTTCACGACCGGCGCCGCCGTCCAGGCGGCCGTGCGCAGGCCATATTGACCCGTCGCCTCGTCCATGGTGACGAGGACCACATAGCGCGGATTGTCCATCGGGAAGGCAGAAGCGAAAGTCGTCACCAGCGAAGTCTTGTTATACCGGCCCTCTTGGGGCTTTTCGGCGGAACCCGTCTTGCCGCCCACCCGGTATCCCTTGGCGTCGGCGCTGCGACCTGTACCCGCCGCCACGATCATGCGCAACAGTTGGCGCATGCGCGCGCTGGTCGCGGCGGAGAAGACGCGGCGGCCCTCCGGCACCTCGTCCGCCTTCAATTTGCGCAGGGTAGCGGGCCGCCACAGTCCGCCGTTCACCAACGCCGCATAAGCCGAAGCGAGATGCAAAGGCGTTACGGCGATGCCATGGCCATAGGAAACGGTCAGCGTCGTGATGCGCCCCCAATTGGCCGGCCAGAGCGTGCCTGCCCGTTCATTGAGCTCGATCGGCGCGCGCTGATCGAAGTGCAACTCCCGGAAAAGATGCTGCAAAGGCTCCGCGCCCATCTGGTCGGCGATCCGCGCCGTACCGATGTTGGAACTGTGCACCAGGATTTCCGGCACGTTGATCCAGCGGCCGAGCGGATGGTCGTCCTTGATCCGGAAGCCCGCAATGGCGAGCGGCGCCGTCGCGTCATAGGTCTTCGACATGGAAGTGACGACGCCGCGATCCATCGCCGCGGCAATGGACAGCGGCTTGAACGCCGATCCCAGTTCATAGCGCGCCTGCACCATATGATTGCAGAGCGGCGATTCGCTGCAACTCTTGCCCGCATAATTTTGCAGCTTGTTGGGATCGAACACGGGAATCGACGCCATGGCGATCACCTCGCCGGTATTGGCGTCCAGTATCACGCCGCCCGCCCCCTTTGCGCGGGTCTGTACGAGCTGCGCGTACAGCTCGCTTTCCAGCGCGCCCTGCACGCGGCTGTCGATGGACATGGCGAAGGGCTGGCCGCGCAGCGCCGCATCGGTCAGCCGGTCGTTGAACGCCGCTTCCACGCCCATGCCGCCCTTGCCGTCCGTATTGGGCGCAAAGCCCATCACATGCGCCGCCAAGGTGCGCTGCGGATAGAGCCGCTCCTTCTCGCGCGGGAATTCGATGCCGATCTCGCCCAGGGCGTTCACGGCCGCCACCTCTTCCGGCAACGCGCGACGGCGCAGATAGGCCCAGCCGCGCCCGGTCAACTTCTTGTGGAAGGCGGCTTCCGGTTCGTCGGGGAATATCTCATGCAGCTTACGGGCCAGTTCGGACGGGTCGCCGATCAGCCGCGAAGGCCGCACCGCAATCGAATAGGCATCCATGGTGCGCGCCAGCGGCACGCCGTTGCGGTCGACAATGTCGGCCCGCGCAGGAAGGCCGCCCATCGCGTCGCCGCCCCGCCCGTTGCCGGCGAAGACCCCCACCCAGCTCAGGCGCAGAATCAATACCGCCGTGATCGCCATGAACAGGATCAGCAGCAACATCAGCCGGTTATGCGCGATCGCCGTCAGGTCGACGCGCTGCTTGCCCGCTCTCGCGCCGCCCGGCTGAACGATGATCGTCGCCATCTAGCGATCCCCCTTGGCGCGCTCGCGCTTCGCCTTGGCGCTGATGTCCCCCAGCGTGCTGTCGTCGAGCAGCTTCGCGTCCAGCATCGCCATCCGCTCCGCGCGGCGGGCGACAGGATTGGGCTTCGTCGTGTCGGCGTCCTCCTTCGCCTTTTCCTTGGGCGTCTTGACGGGCGGCGCCTTGGCGATCTTGTCGACATTGTCCGCCGCATGCGCCTCCCGGATCACGGCGATGTCGCTGCGGATCTGGGTCGGCGCGGGGCTGGCGGGCGCGGCCTGCGGCGCCGACGGCAGATCGGCGGGCGTCTGCACCATCGCCACCATCACCGGGGGCGCGACATAATCGGGCCCATTGGGCTGCACCCCGTCGAGATGCGCCAGCGCCCGCTCGCCCGCCAGATATTGCTGGGCGGTGGGCGTCGCATACATGAAGTCGTCCTGGTTCCAGCGCTCAAGCTGCCGCATGTTCGCCCGCGCGCTGAACTCGGTCTCCAGATAGCGGATGTCGGCCTTGGCCCGCGCGATCTGCGCCCGCACCTTCATCAACTCATTACGCTCGGTCGCGACCTTGAGCGACACCAGATAAGCGCCCAAGGCCCCCAGCGCGACCAGAAGGATCCAGATCAGGCTCTGCAATCTCTTGACCGCGATCATGAGCGGGGTTTCCTGTCTTGGGTTCGGCGGGGGGAAACAGGGGCGGACGTGCGAACGGCGCTGCGCAACGTGGCGGATCGGGAGCGGGGGTTGCGCGCCAGTTCCGCCATGCCAGGCCGCACCGCCTTGGCTGGCCTTTCGAAAGTCGGCGCGGGACCGGACTGGAGTTGGGGCAAATGGCGCGATCCGCTCGCCTCGCTGCCGCTGCGGTTGCGCAGGAACTGCTTGACGATGCGGTCCTCCAGGCTGTGGAAGGTGACGACCGCCAGCCGGCCGCCTTCCTCCAGCATCGCCTCGGCCGCTTCCAGCCCCCGCTCCAGTTCCTCCAGCTCGCGATTCACATGGATGCGGATCGCCTGGAAGGTGCGGGTGGCGGGGTCCTTCTTGTCATACGGCTTGTGGCCAAGCGCCTTGCGCACGACGCCGGCGAGTTGCCCGGTACGCTCCAGCGGCCGCGCCTCGACGATCGCCTTCGCCACGCGGCGCGAGCGGGGCTCCTCGCCATAGCGATAGAGGATGTCGGCAATCTCCTGCTCGGGGGCATTGTTCAGGAAATCGGCGGCGCTCATCCCGCTCTGGCTCATCGTCATGTCGAGTGGCCCGTCGCCCTGAAAGGAAAAGCCCCGCTCCGGCCGGTCGAGCTGCATGGACGAAACGCCGATGTCCAGCGTGACGCCGGAAACCGATGTCACGCCCCGGTCCGCCAGCAGTTGCTCCATCCGCGAAAATTCGCCCGCGATCAGGGTGATGCCCTTTGCGTCGGCCAGCGCCTGCCCTTCGCGAATCGCGTCGGGATCGCGGTCGAAGGCGAAGACCCTCGCCCCCTTGTCCGCCATGGCGCCCGAATAGCCGCCCGCGCCGAACGTGCCGTCGACATGGACCTCGCCGGGGTTGATGGCGAGGGCGTCGAGCACTTCGTCGATGAGCACCGGAATATGGCGCTCGGGGTCCTTGGCATGATCGGCGGAAGCGCTCACCTGGCCCCTCCCGCCGTCCGCTGGTCCAGCCAGCGGCGAACCTTGTTGCGGATCAGTTCCGGCCGGTCCTTGCTGTCGACCAGCGTTTCCGGCTTCCAGATCTGGATGTAGCGACCCACGCCATAGAAGAAGACGGCGTCGGTAATGCCATATTCCTCCTTGATGTCGGGATGCATGGCGAAGCGGCCGCCGTCATCGAAATTGACCTCCTCGATCGTGCCGAGGCGGCGCTCCAGTTCCAGATCGGCATCATAGTCGCGCCCCGCGGCGCGCGCTTCGCGGGCCAGTTCCTCGACTTCGGTGAACAGATGGCGGCGGTGCGATTCGCCAAAGCCCGTGGCGCAGGGGTTGCCGCCATGGACCGAGAGGAAAAGCCGGGTTTCATTGCCGCTGGACAGCTTGACCTGCCGGCGCATCTCCAAGGGCAGCACGAAACGGCCCTTGCCGTCCGCGACGCTGAATGCGTTGCCCGTATAGAGAATGACTTCCGACACTTTTGGACTGCTGCCCCTCTGTTTCCGGGGCGCAGGCTATCGCCAGCCGGATTCGCGCAGAGACGAACCGGCTCACAGGACTAGCAAAGCCTGACAAACCCCTATGGCTTTCAAATACCAAGCCACGGGGTGCAAGAAAAGGGATATTTTGGGAAAAGCCGGGAAATCCTGTTTTGTTCTGGTAATTAACCCTCTTTAAATGGCGTTGGCCGGGCAGGACGTGGCGAAGAAAGGTCCAAGGGAGCCGCCCCGCGCCGCCGGAAAAACACGGTTCCCAAGGCCGCCCAGAAAATCCCGACGAGGACCGCCCAGCGAACGGCGTTGACCAGCGCGTCACCCGACCGGACCCAGCGCCGCCCTGCCGGAAGCGTGGCGCCCAAAGCTTCCGCCACGAACTGCGGGGTATCGGCGGTCCATTGTCCGGGCTCCAACGACGCGGCGGCATCCGCGAGCCAGAGCCTGTCGTCGATCAAATCGGCATCCGCGACGATGGTTGCGCTGCCCTTCCCCACCATGCAGCGCGCCACCAATCCCCGCCCGGCGATGCGGCACTTCGGCCCAGCATCCTCGAAACCGGAGGCGGAATAGACGGTCAACACCCGCCCATCGCCCAGAAAATGACGCTTTTCGCCCGCGCTGGGGGGCATCAGCCTGACGCCCCAATATTCGATCATCGCCGCGAGCAAGGTGACGGCCGGCGGTCGCCGCCGGTCGCCCAACGGCAGGTCCATCGGCCAACGCAGTTCCGGATCGGCCAGGACCAGCGCCTTGCCGCCCCGGCTGATCCATCCGTTCAATGCGACCAGTTCATCCATCGAAAAAGCCCGCGGCTGGGCCAGGAGAAGCGTCTTGGCAGGGCTGTTTTCCAGAGCGAGCGGCGAATCGAGCGGGCTCAGGTCGAATCGCTGGCGGAGGACGGTGACGATGGGCGCATCCACCTGGGCGCCATCGCGCCAGAATAGCGGCAGTCCGGTGATGACGGACAATTTGGCAGGATGAGGCGCGCGCTGAACAGCCGGCTCCTGAGCCAGCCAGCACGCCGCGAGAGCCAGCAAGGCCAGACCCATCGCAGCAATCCGCCCTGTTCCTGCGAAGGCAGGAACCCAGTCCCGCCATTTGGACCGGGCGGTCGCGAGCCATTCGTCTCTCTCGAGCGCCTTGGTGGGAATACGGAACATCAATCCCGCAAACATGGCCGCCAGCATCACCGCAAGCAACCAAAGCACGGGCAGCAAAGCCGGCACGCGCCAAGCCGCCAGAAACGCGCAGGACAGCACCGTCCCAATCGTTCCCAGCCCGGCCCACCACGCCGCCCCGTCCCCTAGCCGCGCCTTCAGCACAGCGGCCATCGGGATCGACAGCAATGCCGGAACCATCCAGCCCCGAGGATCGACCTGCCCGGTCCGCAGCAGCGCGGGCAACCCGCCGAGCAGCACCAGGAGCCCGGGCAGAGCCAGCATCACAAATGTCCGAAGCGCAGCCTTCAAGCCGAACCCGCCAGCATCAGCGCGAAGCCGGCGGAATCTCGCGATCCATGGGTTTCTTGAGATTGGGGTCGGGTTGCAGGTCCGGCACGATCGGCGCCTGCTCCGGCGCGGGCTGCACGCCCAGTTCCGCCAGCGGCTCCTTGGGCGATACCGCATTCACGTCCAGCGTGGGCACGGTCGGCGGCGGCACCGTCGGATCGTCTATCCGCGCCTTGTCGATCACGATATTCGCCAGACCCACGAGCAACACCACGCCCGCCAGCCCGGTGAGGCCAATCTGGACACGCTGCAACCCTTCCTGTTGGCGGGGTGTTTCAGCCATGAAGCGCTCTTTTTTATCGCCGCCGCGACCTGTGTCGGCGGTCAACGAGTTTGCGCGAGCCAGGGGAAGACAGTCAAGCCCTTCAATTCCAGCCATTCGCGATTATAAAGTGTTGAAAGATAACGGAATCCGGTATCGCACAGGATCGTGACGATCCGCTTGCCGGGCCCAAGACGCTTCGCCAGCGCGACCGCGCCCGCGACATTGATGCCCGACGACAGGCCCAGGCACAGCCCTTCCTCGGCCAGCAGACGCCGTACCCAGAGCAGCCCTTCCTCATCGGAAATGCGAAACTGGGTATCGATCGGCGCGCCCTCCAGATTGGCGGTGATGCGTCCCTGCCCGATGCCCTCGGCTACCGAAGACCCTTCCGCCTTCAGCTCGCCATGGGCATAATAATTGTAAAGCGCCGCGCCATGCGGATCGCTGAGCGCGATGGTGATATTCTCGTCATGCGCCTTCAGGCCCAGCCCGACGCCCGCGATCGTCCCGCCCGTACCCGCCGCGCAGGTGAAGCCGTCGATCTGCCCGTCCATCTGGGTCCAGATCTCCTCGGCCGTGCCGATGATATGCGCCTTGCGGTTGGCGATATTGTCGAACTGGTTGGCCCAGATCGCGCCTTCCGTCTCTTCCGCCAGGCGGCGGGAGGTGTGGACGAAATGGCCGGGATTGGAATAGGGCGCCGCCGGCACCGTCACCAGCTCTGCGCCCAGCGCGCGCAGCGTGTCCATCTTCTCGCGGCTTTGCGTCTCCGGCATGACGATGATCGTCCGATAGCCCTTGGCGTTGGCGACCAGCGCCAGCCCGATGCCGGTATTTCCCGCCGTCCCCTCGACGATGGTGCCGCCGGGCTTCAACAGCCCCTTTTCCTCCGCATCGTTGACGATGAACAGCGCCGCGCGATCCTTTACCGAAGCGCCGGGATTGGCGAATTCGCATTTGGCGTAAATATCGCAACCCGTCTCTTCGGAAGGGCCGGCAAGGCGCACCAACGGCGTGTTGCCAATCAGGGCGAGACTATCTTTCTGAACCAGCATGGCTTCCGCATAGCGGACCAGATACGCGCTTGCCAAGCAACGGATTGATGGCCGCGCGAAAGTCGGGATTGTCGCTGGACTCGTTAAGCTTTGCATCCTCCACCGTCTCAGACCGGGACAGGCCGGATTCCGCGGGGGAACTGGCGAGGCTTTTCCCCTATGATGGCGCCAATATGCGGATTTTCGGGGGAAACGGGGCTTTGAAGGGCCAGCGGACAGGGGTGAGGCACGGTGTCGTCGCCGCGCTGGCGCTGCTCGCCCTCGCTGCGCCGCGCCTGATCACTGCGGCACCGCCTGACCTGCTGGCCGCCAACCATGCGCAGGATGATCCCGCGGAGAAGCCCGGTGAGAATTTCCCCGGATCCGCCTTCTTCTTCGCGCAGGGCGCCTTCGATCCCGCGCCCGGCGCCGCAACGCTGCGAAGCGAGCATGTACTTGGGCTTGATGCCGTGCAGGCTGCTCCCGCCATGGCTTTCCGGGGCCTGACCGCGCTCGACAGCTATCGGGCGCTCAACTGCCTGACATCCGCCGTCTATTATGAGGCGGGGAGCGAGCCGGAGGACGGGCAACGCGCCGTGGCTCAGGTGGTGCTGAACCGCGTCCGCAACCCCGCCTGGCCCAAGAGCGTGTGCGGCGTCATCTACCAGGGGTCGGAACGCACTGACTATCGCTGCCAGTTCACCTTCAGCTGCGACGGCTCCATGGCGCGCGGCGCGAGCGCGGACGGATGGTCGCGCGCCCGCCGCATCGCCGCTCAGGCGCTTTCCGGCATGGTCTATCGGCCCGTCGGCCTTGCCACCTATTATCATACGCTGGCGGTGCGACCCGAATGGGCCGGCGCGATGCGGCCGGTTGCCGTGATCGGCGCGCATATCTTCTACCGCCCGCCCGGTGCCGGTGGCACGGCCGCCGCTTTCCGCATGGCTTATTCGGGGCGCGAAACACAGTCGGGGCCTGCCCGACTGGCATTGACCGCGAAGTCCCCGATGTTCGATCCCATGGTGGCGGAACCCGTCACGGCATCCCCCGCGCCCGCCGTGCCCGTCACCGGGCCTTTTGTCCCTCTGTCCCCCGATGCGCCGGGCCTTCCCCAATCGACGATCCGCCCCGAATATCGCAACAGCGGCCGACCGCTGATCTGACGAGCGTTTTTTGCGGAAAAATGCCGATTATTTTATGGTTACCGTTTTAGAAACCAATCAAACCGTTGAAAAATAACGAAATAAATTTCTCATCATTTTTTCGGACCTGGGGAACCTAATCCTTCCTTCATGGGTTCTGCACTGCGGATAGCAAATCTTTTGCCCCCCGCTCTTGCTATCCAAAAAAACATGAGCCCGGAACGCATCTCCCCCCCCCCGACGCGTTCCGGGCTCAGAATTTTTTAGCCAACTCCCGGAAATCAGAGATATTTTCGCTCTCGGAACGCTTTTCCGGGCAGCGGGTTGTTCAGTGGTCACCGGCATGACGCCCGGTTGAAGCATTTCCTGCCAGCTATGCAGGACAAAGGCTCTGAAAAGGAGACGATGATGACCAGGAAGATATTGGCCGCCCTTCTATTGACCGGTTCGTTGATGGTTGCGGCCTGCAACACGGTCGAAGGCGCCGGCAAGGACGTGCAAAGCGCCGGCCAGGCGGTCGAAAACGCCGCCAACTGATCAGATGGAAAGGCTCGCTTCACAGCGAGCCTTTTTTCAACCCGCAGCGTCAGCCGCTTCGCTGGTGGCCAGATCCTTGGCCTGCTTCCGGTCGGTGAACCAGATGGCGACGATGGTGATTTCATAAAGCGCCAGCAGCGGAATCGCCAGCATGAGCTGCGAGACCACGTCCGGCGGCGTCAGCACCGCCGCCAGCACGAAGGCGGCCACGATCATGTAGCGGCGCAGGCCAATCAACTGCGCCCGGCTCACAAAACCGGCGCGGTTGAGCAGCATCAGCAGCACCGGCATCAGGAAGCTGATGCCGAAGGCGAGGATGAACTGCATCACCAGCCCCAGATAACTGTCCGCGCTCGGCAACGCCTCCACCTGCAGGCCGCTGCTGTTGCCCTGAAATTCCAGGAAGAAGTGGAAGGCCGTGGGCATCACCACGAAATAGGCCAGCGATGCGCCCATGGCGAAGAGGAAGGGCGTGGCGATGAGGAACGGCAGCAGCGCCTTCTTTTCCTTCGCATAGAGCCCCGGCGCGACAAAGGCCCAGAGCTGGTTCGCGATGATCGGAAAGGACAGGCAGAAAGCGCCGAAGACCGCGATCTTCACCTGAACGAAAAAGGCTTCATACAGCTTGGTGTAGACCAGCCGCCCGCCATCGTCGCCAAAGGCTTCCTTCAGCGGATGGACCAGGATCGCGAACAACTGCTCGGAGAAATAGAAACAGATCGCGCCCGTTATGAACAGCGCATAGACGCATTTGAGCAGCCGTCCGCGCAGCTCTATCAGATGGTCGAGCAAAGGCGCCTTGCTGTCGTCGATGTCCTTCATGCCGCCGCGTCGTCCTTCCGCACCGGTTCCTGCGCCACATAGGGCGGTCCGTCCGTCGCTGGCGGGGCGACATAGGGGGGCGCTTCGCTGGCCGGGGCCGATTCGGCGACGAAGGGCGGCACCTCTCCGGCTGCCGCTGCGGCGGCGGGTGCTGGCAATGCGCCGGTTTCACCGGCGGTTTCAGGCGCAAGCGTCTCCGGCGGATGCTCTTCCATGATCCGCTTGTTCTGCGCGGCCCATTTCTTCTCCAGTTCCTCCAGCTCCACCTCGCGGACCATCGCATCGATGCCGGTGCGGAAATGGCGCGCCATGGACTGCGCCTTGCCCACGATCTGCCCCACCTTGTAGAGCGCGCGCGGCAGGTCCTTCGGGCCGATGACGATCACCGCGATGATGACGATCACCAGAAGTTCAGACGAATCGATACCAAACATGCGTGCCTACCGCCCCGGCCGAAGGAAAAATCAGGCCTTGGTCTTTTCTTCCGTCGCGGTGGGCGCGTCCTGTTCGGGCACGCGATGGCCCTCGATGCGCGTGGCGGGCTTGGTGGGCACGTCGTCGTCCTCCATGCCCTTCTTGAAGCTCTTGATGCCCTTGGCGACGTCGCCCATCAACCCGGAGATGCGGCCGCCGCCGAACAGCAGCATGACCACCAGGAGAACGATGACCCAGTGCATCAGCGAAAAGGAACCCATTTGAACACACTCCTGAAACTGCGTCTTATCTAGAGTGATTTCGCGTGAAATGGAAATATTTCACGGCCCGGAAATCACGGCGAACAAACCCGCAGATCATGTTTCGGCCCGACAGGGGGCCAAGCATGATCTAGGCGTCTTCCTCATCATTTTCCACAACGGATTGGGCGCCCAGACCCTCAAGCGCCAAATCGACGGGATCGAGCAGGCCGGCGGCCCGCAAGTCGTCGATACCCGGCAGGTCCCTGCGGCTGCTAAGGCCGAAATGTGACAGAAATTCTACCGTGGTGGCATAGATCAGCGGCCTTCCCGGCACCTCCCGGCGCCCGGCGGGCCTGACCCAGCCCGCCTCCATCAGCACGTCCAGCGTGCCTTTCGCCACCTGAACGCCGCGAATGGCCTCTATCTCGGCCCGGCTGACAGGCTCATGATAGGCGATGATCGCCAGCGTCTCCATGGCGGCGCGCGACAGCTTGCGCGTTTCGTCCTTCTCCCGGCGAAGGATATGGGAAAGGTCGGCCGCCGTCTGGAAATGCCAGCGCCCGCCCCGCTCGACCAGATTGACGCCGCGCCCCGCATAATGACCGCTGATCGTCGCCAGCGCGGCGGCAAGATCGCCCGCCTCCCCCACATGCAGCTTGATTTCGCCCAGGGTCAGCGGCTGTTCCGATACGAACAGCACGGCCTCCACCGCACGAAGGAAATCGTCCTGTTCCTCGATCACAATAGGCGCCCCGCATTCGGTTCCGGCACGGCGGCCCGCAGGAAAATGGGTTCGAAAATCCCGTCCTGCTGGATTTCCAGCCGCCCCTGCCGCGCCAGTTCCAGCGCGGCGACGAAACTGCTGGCCAATGCCGATCGTGCCATCGGCCCATCCTGCCCGCTCGGCAGGAAGGCTTCAAGCGCGGTCCAGTCGATCGCCGCCCCCACCAGCGTGCCGACGCGCTGTATCGCCTCGTCCAGGGTCATGACCGGCCGCACCGCGACCATATGCACCACCGGCTGCGTCCGCGCACGGACCTGGCCGTAGGACTGGATCAGGTCGAACAGGCTGGCCGCCCATTTCGCCTTGCGGACGAGGCGCAGGCCTTCGGGCCTTTCGCGGACGAACACGTCGCGGCCGATGCGGTCGCGCGCCATCAGCCGGGCGCCCGCCTCCCGCATCGCCTGAAGCCGCTGGAGCCGCAATTGCAGACGCAGCGCCAGTTCCTCGGGGCTGGGTTCGGGCTGCGCCTCCCTCGGCAGCAGCAGCGAGGATTTGAGATAGGCCAGCCACGCCGCCATCACCAGATAGTCGGCCGCCAGTTCCAGCTTCAGCTTCCGCGCGCCCTCTATATAGGCGAGATATTGTTCGACCAGCGCGAGGATGGAGATTTCGCGCAGGTCGACCTTCTGCGTCCGCGCCAGCGCCAGCAGCAGGTCGAGCGGCCCCTCCCAGCTTTCGAAACTGACGGTCAGCATGTCGGGCCGGGCCGCGGCGGCAGGGGCGAAGAGGTCGTCCATCGCTAGCAGGGCGCTTTCCGGCAATCGGCGCCCCGCCTCACGCCGGCACCATTGCCAGCAAGGCGTCGCGGGTGGCGAGCAGTTCCTCCAGCGGCGGTCCCCCGGGCGGTGCGCCGCTCGACGCCATCGCCCGGTCCAGCCTTGCCTTCGCCTCGGTCCCGATGTCCGGCAGCAGGCCGGCAATGCCGACCATATCGTCCATCCGCCCCCAGCAATTGAGCGCCAGATCGCAGCCTGCCGCCACCGTTGCCGCCGCCAGTTCCGGGATGCTGCCCTTCAACGCCTTCATGTCCAGATCGTCGGACATCAGCAGCCCGGCAAAGCCGATCCGCCCACGGATGATCGTGTCGATCACGGAACGGGAGAGGCTGGCCGGCAGGTCGGGGTCCCAGGCCGTATAGACGACATGCGCCGTCATCCCCATGGGCGCATCCTTCAACGCCTGGAACGGCGCCAGATCGATCGCCAGCGCATCCTCGTCGGCGGTGACGATGGGCAGTTCATGATGGCTGTCGACCATCGCCCGGCCATGCCCGGGCATATGCTTGACGATGCCGACCACGCCACCATCGGCCAGCCCTTCGATCACCGCCCGTCCCAGCGCTGCGACCCGTATCGGCTCCGCGCCAAGGGTGCGGTCGCCCATGATGTCGCTTGCCCCTTCCTGCCGCACGTCGAGCAACGGCAGCGCATCGACGGTAATGCCGACTTCCGCCAATGTGGTGGCAATGGCCCGCGCATTGGCATGGGCCGCCGCGATGGCGCTGGACGGAGCGATTTCGTAGAGCTTGTCGAACACCGCGCCAGGAGGAAAGCTGGGCCAGACCGGCGCCTGCATCCGCGCGACCCGGCCGCCTTCCTGATCGATCATGATGAGCAGATCGTCCCGGCCATGCAACGCACGCAGATCGTCGGTCAATGCGCGAAGTTGCCCCCGATCCACGATATTGCGGCGGAAGAGGATGTAACCCGCCGGATCGGCCTCCGCGAAGAAGGCGCGTTCATCGGAAGTCAGTGTCTCGCCGGAAAGGCCGAAGATAACGGGTTTCATGCGGAGCGATGGTAGCGGCTGAAAGCGGCTCTGTCGAAGGGGTTGTTCCGGCCTTGCCGCAGGATCGGTGGGATTTGGCCGAGGGACATAAATGGGCGGGTCCAAGACATTCCCCCTCCCGCCTGCGGGAGGAGGAATGTTTCAGGACGGCCATTCCCGGCCAAGTCCCATTCCCCTAATTCACCACCATGCAGCTTTCGCCCGCGACCTTGAGCTTGCCGCAGAGGGTACTCGCCTGCCCGCCCGCCGCCGCGCGCAGGCGATAGACGGTGCTGCCGCCCACCTCGGCCTGCTCGATCGACATGGGCAACGGCTCCAGATAGGTGAAGCGCTTGGACAGCCGCTTCCACGCATCCTTGGCGAAGGCCTGGTTGCCATAGGCGCCAAGCTGGATCATGCCGCCGCCCGCCGGCCGGGCCGCCGCCGTCGCCGGCCGGGCGCTGGTCTCGTCCGCCACGCGCGCCGTGACGCTCTGCGACGGCTTGCCTTGCACAGCGGGGCGCGCATTATCCGCTGTCCCGGTCGGCGTGATCGGCGCCTCCGGCACGCGGGTCGGATCGATTCGCCCGTCACGCGCCACGCCCTCGCTCGCGGCATAGCTGGCATCGCCCTCACCATCGAACTTCTTGGCGTCGGCTTCCTTGGCCGGAATCTTATAGTCGCCGGCAGGCGCGGCGATCAGCTTACCCTCGCCCCCGGCGCCGCCCGTCCGGTTCTGGATCAGCCAGACCCCCGCGACGACCGCGCCGATCAGGACCAGGCCAAAGAGAATGAAGCCCAGCAGCCGCAGCGGCGACAGCCCCGGTTCCTCCTCATCCTCGATGGCGGGTTCCAGCCAGGGCAGACGCTCCTCATCGTCCAGGTCCAGCCTTCCCCGCGCATAATCGCCCATCTCGATCAAACTCCGCCGGTCATTGCATCTCGTTCAGGGCCGCAACGCCCATCAGCGCCAACCCGTTGCGGATGATCTGCCCGATTCCCCGGCTCAAGAAAAGCCGCGCGGAAGTGGTGGCCGGATCGTCCGTCAGGATGACCCGCGCCCGCGGATTGTCGTTGCCCAGATTCCACCAGCTATGGAAGGCCGAAGCCAAGTCATTGAGATAGAAGGCAATGCGATGCGGTTCACGGGCCGAAGCCGCCCCCTCCACCACACGCGGGAACTGCGCGGCGAGCTTCACCAGCCCCAACTCCTCCGTCCCAAGGCGGGACAGGTCGGGCGCGGGCAGGTCGATCCCCGCCTCCTCCGCCCGCCGTCCGAGCGAGGAAATGCGCGCATGGGCATATTGCACATAGAAGACCGGATTGTCCTTCGACGCCTCCACCACCTTGGCGAAGTCGAAGTCCATCTGCGCGTCGGCCTTGCGCGTCAGCATGGTGAAGCGGACCACATCCTTGCCCACTTCGCGAACCACATCGGCCAGCGTCACGAAATTGCCGGCGCGCTTGGACATCTTCACCGGCTCGCCGTCGCGCAGCAGGCGGACCATCTGGATCAGCTTGACGTCGAAGCGCGCCTTGCCCTCCGTCAGCGCGGCGACGGCGGCCTGGATGCGCTTCACCGTGCCGCCATGGTCCGCGCCCCAGATGTCGATCAACTGGTCGGCCGTCTGCGCCTTCTGGAAATGATAGGCCATGTCGGCGCCGAAATAGGTCCAGCTTCCGTTCGACTTCCTGATCGGCCGGTCCTGGTCGTCCCCGAATTTCGTCGAGCGGAACAGCGGCAGTTCGACCGGCTCCCAATCCTCCGGCGTCTCGCCCTTGGGCGCTTCCAGCACGCCGTCATAGACGAGGTCGTGCGCGCGCAGCCATTTTTCGGCCGCTTCGGGCTTGCCTGCCGCCTGCAACTCGGCCTCGGAAGAGAATATGTCATGATGGATGCCCAGCAGCGCCAGATCGCTGCGGATCATCTCCATCATCGCCGCGACCGCTCTGGTGCGGAACGGCACCAGCCATTCGCTCTCCGGCGCACCGACATATTTGTCGCCATATTCGGCGGCCAGAGCCTGCCCCACCGGCACCAGATAATCGCCGGGATAAAGACCCTCGGGAATCTCTCCTACCGCCTCGCCCAATGCCTCGCGATAGCGCACATGCGCCGACCGGGCGAGCACGTCCACCTGCCCGCCGGCATCGTTGATATAATATTCGCGGATCACCTTGTGCCCGACATGCTCCAGCAGCGTGGCGAGCGCGTCGCCCACCACCGCGCCCCGGCAATGGCCCATATGCATGGGGCCGGTCGGATTGGCGGAGACATATTCGACGTTGACCGTCACGCCCTCGCCCGTCGAGGAGCGGCCATATTCCTCCGCCTCCGCATGGATCGCGGCGAGTTCCGCCCGCCAGGTGGCGTCGGTCAGCTTCAGGTTGATGAAGCCTGGGCCGGCAATCGATGCGCTCTCTACCTCGTCCAGCCTTTCCAGGCCCGCGACGATCTTCTCCGCCAGCGCGCGCGGATTGCTGCCGGCGGGCTTGGCCAGCACCATGGCGGCGTTGGTGGCAAGATCGCCATGGCCTGGATCGCGCGGCGGTTCGACCGTCACCGGCTTGCGGTTGAGGCCGGCGGGCAGCGTGCCGTCAGCCTCCAGCGCGTCGAGCACGGCATCGAGATGGGCGGTGAAGCGGTTGTAAAGAGACACTGGGCGAACTTTCTACCAGGACCCGTTCACCCTGAGCCTGTCGAAGGGTCGCCCTTTTTCTTCAAGAAACAAGGGCTTCGACAAGCTCGGCCCGAACGGGGAAATGAACTGAGCTAAGCTTAGCGGGTCGCGTTGTAACGGAGCTGATCCTGGGTCAGGTTGAAACCCACGAGCAGCTCGAAGCTGGTTCGCTGCAAGGCCGCCTTGACGTCCGGCTGCGCGAAGGGGTCGATCGCCGCGTCGGCATCCCCCGCCTTGCGCTTCTCCGTGATCTTGCGCTGGATGTCGGCCGGCAGCGTCGCGGCGGCCCTGTTCACATAGGAGCCGGCCTTGGCGGTCGTGGTGGCGCGATATTGCCCCGCCGGAAAGTCGAGCACCACCTGGCCAACACGCTTGGCGACGACGGCGTTGCCGCCCCGCACCACAGCGGAATAATAAGGCAGCGTCACCTGCCGCGCCGCGCCCGCATCGCTGCGGCGGGCGTTCACGGTGAAGGTCGCCTCCGTGTAAAGCTGGTCCCCTTCCGAGCAGGTGGAGCGCAGGTTGGTGATCTCCGCCACCACGTCGATCGCACGGGCATCCGTGCTGCCCGCCGGATTGAACAGGGTGACGTCGCCGGTCTGCGCCGGGATCGCCGCGACGGGACAGGCCGATCGCACGGCCACGATGCCGCCGGTGGGATCGATTTCGCCCCGCTGGGAACAGCCCGCAAGGGCCATGGCGATCATTCCGGTCAGCGCAAATCGAGAAAAGGTCACAGGCAATCCCTTGGGAACAGGCGTTGGGCTTCTTATCCATAGCCCGTCCCCCACGCAACTCAAACTGCACAGCGCGGCAAGGAAGCGGCTTTCCTCCAAAGCCACATTGGCCTAAGCGGCAGGCATGACCGATCTTCCGCCCATGAAGCTGCTGATCGCCGCCCCGCGCGGCTTTTGCGCCGGTGTCGACCGCGCCATCGTCATCGTCGAAAGGGCGATCGAGAAATATGGCGCGCCTGTCTATGTCCGGCACGAGATCGTCCACAACAAATATGTGGTCGACGGACTGAAGGCGAAGGGCGCGATCTTCGTCGAGGAACTGGACCAGGTTCCCGACGGCTTGCCCGTGGTCTTTTCCGCCCACGGCGTTCCCAAGACGGTCCCGGCCAAGGCGGAGGAGCGCGGGCTCGACTATCTGGACGCCACCTGCCCGCTGGTCAGCAAGGTCCACCGCCAGGCCGAACGGCAGGTGGAAGCGGGGCGCCATATCCTCTTCATCGGCCATAAGGGCCATCCGGAGGTGATCGGCACCTTCGGTCAGGTCGAGGCGGGGCATATGACCCTTGTCGAAACGGTGGAGGATGCAGAGGCCTTTACCCCCGCCGATCCCGACAATCTCGCCTTCCTGACGCAGACGACGCTGTCCGTCGACGACACTGCCGCGATCGTCGCCACGCTCCAGCGCCGCTTCCCCACCATTCATGCGCCCAAGGGGGAGGACATCTGCTACGCCACCTCCAACCGGCAGGCGGCGGTGAAGGCCATCGCCGCCCGGTGCGACGCCGTCTATGTGATCGGCGCGCCCAACAGCTCCAACTCGCTGCGGCTGGTCGAGGTGGCGGAGCGCGAAGGCACGCCCGCTCGCCTGATCCAGCGCGCGGACGAGATCGACTTCGCCTGGCTGGAGGGCGTGAACACGCTGGGCCTTACCGCCGGCGCATCCGCCCCCGAAGTGCTGGTGCGGGAAGTGGTGGACCGGATCGGCGAAAGATTTTCCGTGGCGGAGGAACAGGTCGAAACCGCGCGGGAAAGCATTGCGTTCAAACTCCCCCGCGGACTGGAGGCCGCGTAACTCCATGGCCGTCTATACCCAGGTTCCCGCCGAAGAGATCGACGCTTTCCTCACCCGCTACGACGCCGGACGCCTCGTTTCCGCCAAGGGCATTGCGGAGGGGGTGGAGAACAGCAATTATCTGCTGGAGACCACCGGCCCGGACGGCAATGGTCATCGCTATATCCTCACCCTCTATGAAAAGCGGGTGAATGAGGCGGACCTGCCCTTCTTCATGGACCTGCTCGACCATCTGGGCGCACGCGGTTGCCTCGTCCCCCGTTTCATCGCGGACCGGGAAGGCAGGCGGCTTCAACAGCTTGCCGGTCGCCCTGCCTGCCTGATCGAATTCCTGACCGGCATCTCCGTGACCGAACCGACCGCGGGCCAGGCCCGGGCCGCGGGCGCGGCGCTGGGCGCGATGCACCGGGCGGCGGAGGGCTTTGCCGGCACGCGCCGCAATGCCCTCGATCTCCCCGGCTGGCATGATCTGGCCGCCAGATGCGGCGGGGACTTCGACCGGATCGCGCCGGGTCTCAAGGCCCGCGTGGCGGAGGAACTCGCTTTCCTCGACGCCCATTGGCCCGCCGAGCTGCCTCGCTCCGTGATCCATGCCGACCTCTTCCCGGACAATGTGCTGATGCTGGGCGATCGGGTGACGGGCCTCATCGACTTCTATTTCAGTTGCACCGACATCCGCGCCTATGATCTGGCCGTCACCCACAGCGCCTGGGTGTTCAGCAATGACGGCGCGACATGGCACGGCGATCGGGCGGCGGCGCTGGGTGCCGGCTATCGGGAAACGCACGGCCTGACCGAAGCCGAACGGGCCGCCTTTCCCGTCCTCTGCCGGGGTGCGGCGCTCCGCTTCCTGCTGACGCGCGCCTATGACTGGATCAATACGCCCGCGGATGCGCTGGTGACGCGCAAGGACCCGCTGGCCTATCTGCGCCGCCTGGAATTCTACGCCGCTGCCGATCCGGCCATGCTGCTCGGCGCATGAGCACCCTTCCCCAGGTCGAGATCTTCACCGACGGCGCGTGCAAGGGCAATCCCGGCCCCGGCGGCTGGGGCGCCGTGCTGCGCTTTGGCGAGACGGAGAAGGAAATCTCCGGCGGTGAAGCGCAGACGACCAACAATCGCATGGAGATGATGGCCGCCATGCAGGCGTTGGAGACGTTGAAACGTCCATGCCAGGTGACGCTCTATACCGACAGCAAATATGTGATGGATGGCATCACCAAATGGGTGTTCGGCTGGCAGAAGAATGGATGGAAGACGGCCGACAGGAAGCCGGTGAAGAATGCGGAACTCTGGCAGGAGCTGGTCAGGGCCGCGGCCCGCCACAAGGTGACGTGGCAATGGGTGAAAGGCCATGCCGGCCACCCCGAAAATGAGCGGGCCGATCAACTCGCCTGCGCGGCGGCGGAGCAATTCCGCAAGTAGATGGGTTGACCCAGCCGACGGGCAGCGCCGCTGCCCCCCTCGACTGGCTCCATCCCGTCAGGATTGGACGCCATCCTCCCCATCCAGGGGGTTGCGGCCGAATATATTGCCCGCCGGATAATAGCGGCAGACGAGATAGTCGTAGCTCTGCCCCTCCGCCAGGGCGCAGCCGACCTTGCGGGTGCCGCGCCAGATGATCTGGGTATAATGGCCGACATCTTCCCATCGGCCGGTGACGCTGAGGTCGGGCAGCTTGCCGCTCCGCCGGAACAGCCGCTTCTCATCGATGAAGGAGCCCACCATCAGCTGATAATCATAGAGGCCGCGCGATCCCATCCAGAGATTTTCGCCGCTGGGAACGGCGCGGCTGGCGCGGGCGGAATGGCGGAAGATGTTGGTCTGCGCCATCTGCCGGGCATAGCGGGCCGCATCGGCGGCCAGGGCGCTATCCCAGGCCAAGGGCGAAAGCCCCAGCGATCCCCGTTCCTCATTGTGCATGCCCAGCACGACGTCGCGCATCAGACCCTCGTCCCGATCCGCTTCCTCAAGACCGTAATAGGAAGCGGGCCGGGCGGGAGGCAATTGCCGCGCCACGGGCGACGGCTCCGCGCCGCCCTGCCCCGGCGCTGCCGCCAACAGGCCGAGCAGCGCTAGCCGCGCAGGCCAAAGCCGTTTAAGAAGGCCCCCATTCATGCCGCCCGACCCCTTTATCCCCGCTGCCGCGCCCGATGAGCCCCTGGCCTTATATGTGCATTGGCCATTTTGCGTTTCCAAATGTCCTTATTGCGATTTTAACAGTCATGTCCGGGCCGAGATCGACAGCGATGCCTGGCGCGCGGCGCTGCTGAGCGACCTTGCCCATGAAGCGGCGCTGAGCGGCGGCCGGCCGCTCTCCTCGATCTTCTTCGGCGGGGGCACGCCGTCGCTGATGCCGCCCGACATCGTGGAGGCGCTGATCGACGCGGCCACGCGCCATTGGCGGCTGACGAGCGACATCGAGATCACGCTGGAGGCCAATCCCAGTTCGGTCGAGGCCGCCCGCTTCGCGGACCTGGCGGCGGCCGGGGTGAACCGTGTGTCTCTGGGCCTTCAGGCGCTGGAGGATGAGGCGCTGCATTTCCTCGGCCGCGCCCATGACGTGCGGGAAGGACTGGCGGCGCTAGACGTGGCGCAATCGGTGTTCGGCCGGGTGAATTTCGACCTGATCTATGCCCGTCCCGGCCAGAGTCTGGCGGATTGGGAAAGCGAACTGGCGCGCGGACTGTCCTTCGGCACCGATCATCTCTCGCTCTATCAGCTCACCATCGAACCGGGCACCCGCTTTGCGACGCTGGTGGCGCGGGGCGAGTTGAATCCCGCCGATCCGGACCATGCCGCCGACCTCTACGAACGGACGCAGGCGATGACCGCCGCCGCCGGCATTCCCGCCTATGAGATCAGCAACCACGCCCGGCCGGGGCAGGAAAGCAGGCATAACCTCACCTATTGGCGCTATGGCGACTATGTCGGCATAGGCCCCGGCGCCCATGGCCGGCGCGATGGGCTGGCGACGCTGCGGCACAGGAAACCGGAAAACTGGATGAACGCCGTCGCGCGCAATGGCCATGGCCTGCAAAGCGAAGACCCGCTCGACGGCCACGACAGGGCCAGGGAAGCGCTGCTGATGGGGCTGCGGCTGGGCGAAGGGGTAGAGCTGGAGAGGATTGCGCGGATGTCGAGGATGGCGGTCGAGGCTCTGGTGGATGCCGAGGCGGTGGCGCGGCTGGCCGGCCATGGGCTCGTGCGGCGAGAGGGTCAGCGGCTCCGCATCGAGCCTGCCGGGATGCTGCTGCTCGACGCCATCCTGCCGGAGATCGTGGCGGTCTGAACGAGGGGCGCGGCATCCGCCACGAACGCGTCATGCTGAACCCGTTTTCAGCATCCATCCTGCCTTCAGGCGGCCTATGCCTGCGGAGAGAAATGGATGCCGGAACAATCGGGGCAGGCAGGTGCATGGGATAGTGGCGGCGGCGCCCTCCGGATCTCGCCCGTCAATCCTCGCCATCCATATGCGCGATCTCCTTGTCCAGATCGCGCAACACCTCGGCCCGGACCTTGTCCGACATCCGCGCTGCCGCAGCGATCTGGGCGCGGGCGGCCATCAGTCCGGCCCGGGCGGCGCGATGGGCCTGCGCCTCGATCTGGTCCTGGCAGATGCGGACGCGGATATGGCGGCGGCCATCGGCATCCACCGTCTCCCGCTGGCTTACGCTCTTGCCGTTCTCGCAGCCATTGGCGACGTCGACATGCGGCACCATGCGGCGGATTTCAGCCTCGCTCGGCATGGCGTGGCTCAAGGCGCGGTCGCCCTCGTCGCGCAGGCCGGCGGGCGGCGCCGGGGGAACCGGTGGCGCCGGCAGCGCCATGTCGGCAACGGGCGCCGGAGGAGCAGGCGGAGCGGGAGGCGCCGGCGGCAGGACGGCCATCTCCTCAGCGTCTCTCGCATCGGACGAGGACGGGGACGGGGGCGTGACCGCGGCTTTCGGCGCTTCGGTCAGGGCGATCTCGCTGGCGGAGGCAGGCTGGGCGACCAGATCGGCCAGCCTGCCGAAGTTCATCGAATCCACCTTGTCGGTGATCGCGGCGACCTGCTGCGCCGCCCGGCTGCCGGACGCGGTCAGCGCCAGGCCGGACGCGGTCACCAGGGCGACCGCCGCCATGCCCCAGCTGATGCGGCGCAGCGACACTTCATGGGCAGAGAGCATTTTCAGCCTCCCTTTGAGTGCGGTTATGCGATTGAGATGACAGGCGCCGGCAAACTGGCGGCCGCCCGCAGCCTTCAAGATGGCGCGGCCATAGGCATGCGCCTGATCCCGGCCGTAGAGCGACAGGACCCGGGCATCGCAGGCCTGTTCCTGATCCGCCCGATAGGCGCGATAGGCGATCCACGCGACGGGATTGCACCAGTGCAGGCCCAGCAGCAACAGCGCGACCATATTGGCGACCAGGTCGCCGCCCTGATGATGGGCGCGCTCATGGGCGATGGCCATGGCCTGTTCCTGGGGATCGAAACGCAACGCGAAATCAACGGGCAGCACGATGACGGGGCGGAACACCCCGAAGGCGAGCGGTCCGCCCGCCTGTGGGCTGCTGACGATGCAAATGCGGCCTTCTTCCCCGATCGGCGTCGCGCCCTTCAGGATGAAACGCCGGAAGCGGACATAGCCGGCCGCCTGGACGATCAGAAAAAGGACCACGCCCAGCAGCCAGATCGACACCCCGATCTCCAGCCAGGGAATGCTCCAGTCCGACCTGACCGGGAGCGCCACCGGCGCCGCATCCAGCAAGGTCGGCAAGCCCGCCTGGTCAACCGCCCGTTGCAGGGGCGAAGGGCTGGCGACCTCTCGCGGCAGGGCCGGCAAGGCCATGCGAGCGAAGGGCAGCAGCCATAGCCAATAGGCCGCCCCTGCACCCAGCCAGCGCGCCACAGGCTGCCGCAGCAGCATGACCAGCGCCATCAGCAGGGTCATGGCGATCAGCGTTTCCGCGATCCAGACGCTCATGATTTCAACCCCTTCAGGATTTCCTCAAGCTGGGCAATATCTTCCGCCGTCAACTGGTCTTGGCTGGCGAGCTGGGCCACCAGCGGCGACACCCGCCCGCCGAACAGCCGGTTCACCAACCGCCCCGACTCGCTGGCAACATACTCCTCCCGCGCGACGAGCGGGCGATATAAAAAGCGACGGCCATCCTGATCGGCGGCGATGACGTCCTTGGCCATCAGCCGGGACAGCAGCGTCTTGACGGTCTGGACGCTCCAGTCGCGCCCGGCGGCGACACGGTCCGCGACATCAGCGGCGGTCTGCGGCGCTCGTTCCCACAGCGCTTCCATCACCACCAGTTCCGCTTCGCTGATCTTCTCGCTCAAGGGACTCGTCCGCACCAGAATCGACTACAGACGTAATCGCATTGATTACATCTGTAGTCAAGTGCATGTCATGAACTGTCGGTGCGGTTTACAGCGCCGGTATCGGCCGGACAGGCATTAACCTTTTCAAAGCGCGGGAACGGGCTATTCGCGATGGTTCGCACAGGCTTTGCGTCGTTTCAGGCATACCCGATCGTTCGACTACCCGGGAGGATGCGGCACCAGTCTCCGCCGCATCCTCCCACCCGGGTTTCCCGTGCAGCGCCAGGCCTTAAACCAGACCTGTCGACTGCCTTGCCTCGATGGCGGCCGAACTCGTCGAAGAAGGACCGGTCTCGACGGCCATGTTCCCATACGGCCTTCGACAAGCTCCGTCCCCTCTCAGCATCCCGTCATCCGAAGGGCCGCATCAGGACCTGGCAGGCATGAAAAAGGCGGCCCGGATAACCGAACCGCCCACCCATTCGCTTTAGCCAGCGCTCAATTGGCCGCGGCGACGCCCTGATCGGCCATCAACTGCTGCAACTCGCCGGCCTCGTACATTTCCATCATGATGTCGCTGCCGCCGACGAATTCGCCCTTCACATAGAGTTGGGGAATGGTCGGCCAGTCGGAAAATGCCTTGATCCCCTGGCGAACCGCCTGATCCTGCAAGACGTCGACGCTTTCATAGGCGACGCCCAGATGTTCCAGAATCGCAATGGCGCGGCTGGAAAAGCCGCATTGCGGGAACAGTGGCGTGCCCTTCATGAGAAGCACGACATCATTGCCGTTGACGATCTCCGCAATCCGCTGCTGCACGGCGTCGGTCATTATCTGGGTCCATTCCTGTCAGGCGCCGCTATCAAGGCGCATTTCGTCCAATGGCCGTTAATTGGGAACGGCGGTGGTCAGTTGCAAGGCGTGGAGCACGCCGCCCATGCGGCCGCCCAGCGCGGCATAGACCGCCCGCTGCTGCGCAATGCGGCTCATGCCCCGGAAACTCTCCGCCACGACACGCGCCGCATAATGATCGCCATCACCGGCAAGGTCGGTGATCTCGACCTCCGCATCGGGGATCGCGGCGCGGATCATGTCCGCTATTTCCTCGGCTGCCATCGGCATGGCGAAAGGGTCCTGATGCTTATTGGGCTTCGATGAACATGCGGCGGGCGATGACCTGCTGCTCGTCCAACGCGGCGCGAACGCCTGCCTCGTCGATGTCGATGCCCGCCTGCGTCATATCGCCCAGCAGCTTGCGGATCACATCCTCGTCGCCCGCTTCCTCGAAATCGGCCTGCACGACCGCCTTGGCATAGGCGTCCGTTTCCTCGGGGGTCAGGCCCATCTTCGCCGCCGCCCATTCACCGAGCAGGCGGTTGCGCCGCGCCTGGATGCGGAACTGCATCTCCTGATCGTGCGCGAACATATTTTCAAAGGCCTTTTCGCGGTCGTCGAAGGTTGTCATGCCTGTGCCCTGTAAAAGGTGAAATGGATCGTCCGATCCGAAATAGGAAGATCGGGACGCTTACGCAACGGCGGGGACGAGCCAGGGACGCGTTCCGGCGTCCTTCGCCTCGAACGCGCCGATCGCGTCCGCCTGCCCCAATGTCAGCCCGATCTCGTCCAGACCGCCGAGCAGGCAATGCTTGCGGAAGGGATCGATCTCGAACTGAAAGCGGTCCTGAAACTGTGTCGTGACGGTCTGATGCTCCAGATCGACATGGATGGGGTCCGTCCTGGCCACCTCCATCAGCCGGTCTATCGCCTCCTGCGGCAGGACGACCGTCAATATGCCGTTCTTGAAGGCATTGCCGGAGAAAATGTCCGAGAAGCTGGGCGCGATCACCACCTTGATGCCAAGGTCGGCCAGCGCCCAGGCGGCATGCTCGCGGCTGGACCCGCACCCGAAATTGTCGCCCGCGATCAGGATCGGGCTGCCCGCATAGTCGGGATCGTCGAAGACATTGCCCGGTTCCTTGCGCAGCACTTCGAAGGCGCCCTTGCCCAGGCCCGCACGGGAAATGGTCTTGAGCCAATGCGCCGGGATGACGATGTCGGTGTCGACATTCTTCATCCCGAACGGATAGGCCCGGCCGTCGACGATATTCAGCTTTTCCATCAATGCGCCTGCTTGCTCGCCGGGCGCGGCGTGTCTTCCGCGCGCCCCAGGGTCGCCGCCATGGCGGCACTTGCCAGCGCGCCCAGCGCCAGCAGCCAGAATACCTTCTTCATGCGACCGCCTCTCCCCTTTTTTCACCCATCAGTTCGCGTACGTCCGTGAGATGTCCGGTGATCGCGGCAGCGGCGGCCATGACGGGCGAGACGAGATGCGTCCGCGACCCCGGCCCCTGCCGGCCCATGAAATTGCGGTTGCTGGTGGATGCGCAGCGCTCGCCGGCGGGCACCTTGTCCGGGTTCATGCCCAGGCAGGCGGAGCAACCCGGCTCCCGCCATTCGAAACCGGCTTCGGTGAAGATGCGGTCCAGGCCTTCGGCTTCCGCCTGGCGCTTGACCAGCCCGGAACCGGGCACGACCATGGCATGCTTGATGCCGCTGGCGATCCGGCGGCCCTTCAGCAGGCCAGCGGCGGCGCGCAGATCCTCGATCCGGCTGTTGGTGCAACTGCCGATGAAGACATGTTCGATCGCCACATCCTCCATCCGCTGTCCGGCGGAGAGGCCCATATAGTCGAGCGACTTCTGCGCGGCCGCGCGCTTGGAGGCGTCGGCAAAGCTTTCCGGATCGGGCACCACGCCAGTGACCGGCACGACATCTTCGGGGCTGGTGCCCCAGGTGACGCTCGGCACGATGTCGGCGGCGTCGATGACCACGCTCTTGTCGAACACCGCGCCTTCGTCCGTCGCCAGCGTCTTCCAATAGGCGATGGCGGCGTCCCACTCCGCGCCCCTGGGAGCCATCGGGCGGCCTTCCAGATAGGCGAAAGTCTTTTCGTCAGGCGCGAACAGGCCGGAGCGCGCGCCGGCCTCGATCGACATGTTGGCGACGGTCAGGCGGCCCTCGATCGACATGTCGCGGAAAGCGGAGCCGCGATATTCCATGACATAGCCAGTACCGCCCGCGGTGCCGATGCGGCCGCAGATCGCCAGCGCCACATCCTTGGGGGTGACGCCATAGCCCAACTCGCCCTCGACCACGACTTCCATCGTCTTCGACTGTTTGAGCAGCAGCGTCTGGGTGGCAAGCACATGCTCCACCTCCGACGTGCCGATGCCGAAGGCCAGCGCGCCCAGCGCCCCGTGAGAACTGGTATGGCTGTCGCCGCAGACCAAAGTCGTGCCCGGCAGGGTGAAGCCCTGCTCCGGCCCGACGACATGCACGATGCCCTGTTCGGGGTCCGCATCCCCGATCAGGCGGACGCCGAATTCCGGCGCGTTCCGCTCCAGCGCCGCAAGCTGCTGCGCGCTTTCCGGATCGGCAATGGGAATGCGGCGGCCCGCGGCGTCGCGCCGCGCCGTGGTCGGCAGGTTGTGATCCGGCACCGCCAGCGTCAGTTCGGGACGGCGCACCTTGCGCCCGGCGATCCGCAGCCCCTCGAACGCCTGGGGACTCGTCACCTCATGCACAAGATGGCGATCGATGTAGATCAGGCAGGTTCCATCGGGACGGCGCTCGACGACATGCGCGTCCCAGATCTTCTCATAGAGTGTGCGGGGCTTGACCATAGTGATTTCCCCCTAGACCCAGACAGGACAGGGGAAAAGGGGAAAAGCGGCCATTTTTTGCTGACGCTGGAGATAGCCCGACCGCAGGACGCCGCGCCAACGGGTTAGCCGGACGCGGCGTGCACGCTGGACATCGGGCTCAAATCGCCCGGTCGTCCCGCACGATGCGCCCCGCGGCGCCGAGTTCCGCTTCATGGCTTTCCTCGCGCCAGGTTTCGGCCAGCGCCGCGCTTTCCCATTCGCGCATCGCGGGCAGCGCCAGCATATGATCGACCCAGCCAAGCGCCACCGGACCGACATCGAGGCCATAGGTGCGCACCCGGAAAACGACCGGTGCATAGAAGGCGTCGGCGGCAGTGAAGACGGGCCCCGCCAGGAACGGCCCACCGAAGCGGGACAGCCCCTCCCCCCATAATTCGGTGAGCCGGGCGATGTTGCGGTTCAGGGAGGGAGAAGGCAGGTGCGGTTCCACCCGCACGCCGACATTCATCGGGCAATCATTGCGCAGGGCGGCGAAACCGCTGTGCATTTCCGCCACGGCCGATTGCGCCCACGCCCGCGCGGCTTCTTCCTTCGGCCAGACTTCCGCATGCCTGTCCGCCAGATAGAGCGTGATGCCCAGCGAATCCCAGACGGTCCGGTCCCCGTCGATCAGGGCAGGAACCTGGCCCGTTGGCGAAAATTCGCGAAAGGCAGCGTAGTTTTCGGCGGCGGCGAATGGCGCCATCCGGTCTTCGAAGGCTATGCCCAGCGCCTTCATCAGCACCCAGGGGCGCAACGACCAGCTCGAATAATTCCGGTTGGCGGTGACGAGGGTGTAGGACATCGGCTTCTCCCGGTAGAACGGAGCGTCCGGAATAGACCTGCCTGCCGCCCGGCGAAAGCCGGAACGGGACAAGGGTTTCACAAGCTGGCCTTATGCAAAAAAACGGCCCGGAGCGCGAGGCTCCGGGCCGCCAAGTCCTTCCACCCTGATCACGGGAACTGCACTCCCGCGATCCGGACCGTTCGGCAGCCTTCGGGCTGCAAACTGGTTCCCGCCGCAGCCCCTAGGCGGCGAACTGATTCATCGTGTTGTGCGCGCCGCCGGCCTTCAGCGCCGCTTCACCCGCGAAATATTCCTTATGGTCGTCGCCAATGTCCGAACCGGCCATGTTCTGATGCTTGACGCAGGCGATACCCTGGCGGATTTCCTTGCGCTGAACGCCCTCGACATAGCCGAGCATGCCTGCCTCACCGAAATATTCCCTGGCAAGATTGTCGGTCGACAGAGCGGCAGTGTGATAGGTCGGCAGGGTGATGAGGTGATGGAAGATGCCGGCCCGCGCCGCCGCATCCTTCTGGAAGGTGCGGATCTTCTCATCGGCCTCGCGGCCCAGGTCCGTCGCGTCGTAATCGGCGCTCATCAGCTTCGCCCGGTCGTAGGCGCTGACATCCTTGCCCTCGGCGGTCCAGGCGTCGAAGACCTGCTGGCGGAAGTTCAGCGTCCAGTTGAACGAGGGCGAGTTGTTGTAGACCAGCTTCGCATTGGGCACGACTTCGCGGATGCGGTCGACCATGCCGGCGATCTGCTCGACATGCGGCTTTTCGGTTTCGATCCACAGCAGGTCCGCGCCGTTCTGGAGCGAGGTGATGCAGTCGAGCACGACGCGGTCCTCGCCGGTTCCGGTGCGGAACTGGAAGAGGTTCGACGGCAGGCGCTTGGGACGGAACAGCTTGCCGCCGCGGGCCAGCACGACATCGCCGCGCAGGCTGCCCAAGTCGGTGACCTCCTCGACGTCGAGGAAGCTGTTATACTGGTCGCCCAGGTCGCCATCTTCCTTGCTGTAGGCGATCTGCTTGGTGAGGCCGGCGCCCAGCGAGTCGGTGCGGGCGACGATGATGCCGTCGTCGACGCCCAGCTCCAGGAAGGCGTAGCGGACCGCGCGGATCTTCGCGAGGAAGTCCTCATGCGGAACCGTGACCTTGCCGTCCTGATGGCCGCACTGCTTTTCGTCCGAAACCTGATTCTCGATCTGGATGCAGCAGGCGCCCGCCTCGATGAACTTCCTGGCCAGCAGGTAGGTCGCCTCGGCATTGCCGAAGCCCGCGTCGATGTCCGCGATGATCGGGACGACATGGGTTTCGTAATTGTCGATGTCATGGCTGATCTTCTGCGCCTTGACTTCGTCGCCGGCTTCACGGGCGGCGTCGAGGTCGCGGAACATCATGCCCAGTTCGCGGGCGTCGGCCTGGCGGAGGAAGGTGTAGAGTTCCTCGATCAGCGCGGGGACGCTGGTCTTCTCATGCATCGACTGGTCGGGCAGCGGGCCGAATTCGCTGCGCAGCGCGGCGACCATCCAGCCGGAGAGGTAGAGGTAGCGGCCCTTGGTCGTGCCGAAATGCTTCTTGATGCTGATCATCTTCTGCTGGCCGATGAAGCCGTGCCAGCAGCCCAGCGACTGGGTGTAGTTGGCCGGATCGGCGTCATAGGCGGCCATGTCGCGGCGCATGATGCCGGCGGTGTAGCGCGCGATGTCGAGGCCGGTGTGGAAACGGTTCTGGAGACGCATGCGGGCGACCGATTCGGCCGCGATGCCGTCCCAATGGCCCTGACCCCCGATGGTGGCGCCAGCCTTCGTGATTTCCTGTTGGTAGGTCATGACAGCTCGATCCCATGAACGATGTGGTGAATGAATGGCGTTTTTCTAATCGGGCTTTCGCGGGTGCGGCAGGGGGCGTGAAGTTCAGTTGTAGAACTTTACAAGAATTGCATGTAAAGTTGTAAAGGCTGCACAGGAGCGCTTGACGAATGGCCAAGGATCGACCGGTTTACATGGGGCCGCGGCTGCGCAGGCTGCGGCGCGAACTGGGTCTGACGCAGGCGGACATGGCGGCGGATCTGGAGATTTCCGCCAGCTATGTGGCGTTGCTTGAGCGCAACCAGCGGCCGCTGACCGCCGACATGCTGTTGCGCCTTGCCCGCACCTACAAGATGGACATGAGCGAGCTGGCGGGCGACGGCGGCGCCGAGCAGACCGCGCGATTGCAGGCGGTGTTGAGGGACCCGATGTTCGCGGACATCGACCTGCCGGTGCTGGCGACCGGGGATGTCGCGGTCAATTATCCGGGGATCACAGAGGCTTTGCTGCGGCTGCACACCGCCTATCGCGAGGAGCAACTGGCGCTGGCGGACCGGGGCGTGGAGCGGGAAGATGCCGCCGAGGCGCCCGATCCGGTGGCCGAATCGCGGCGATTCCTGGGCGCGCGGCGCAACAGCTTTCCGCTGCTGGACGATGCGGGGGAAAAGCTGGCGCAGGAGGTGGAGGCGGCGGGGAGCCTGTCGGCATGGCTGAAGGCGAAGCATAATCTGCGGGTCCGGCGCCTGCCGCCCGACGTCATGGCGGGATCGATGCGGCGGCTGGACCGGCACCGCGACGCGGTGCTGCTGGACGATGCGCTGGACGGGGCGAGCACCCAGTTCCAACTGGCGTTGCAGATCGCCTATCTGGAGATGCGCCGCGATTTCGACGCGGTGCTGAAGGACGGCCAATTCGCGAGCGAGAGCGGGCGGCGGCTGACCCGGCGGGCGCTGGCCAGCTATGGCGCGGCGGCAATCCTGATGCCCTATACCGCCTTCGCCAAGGCGGTGGAGGCGCGGCGTTACGATGTGGAGGCGCTGGCCCGGCAGTTCGGCGCGAGCTTCGAGCAGACGGCCCACCGCCTCACCACGCTGCAAAAGCCGGGGCAGGAGCGCGTTCCCTTCTTCTTCCTGCGCGTCGACCATGCGGGCAATGTCAGCAAGCGGCTGGACAGCGCGGGCTTTCCCTTTGCCCGCCATGGCGGCTCCTGCCCGCTCTGGTCGGTGCATCATGCGTTCGAGCGGCCCAGGGAATTGCTGACGCAATGGCTGGAACTGCCCGACGGGCAGCGATTCTTTTCCATCGCGCGGACGGTGACGGCGGGCGGCGGCGGCTGGGGCGCGCCGAAGATCGAGCGGGCGATCGCGCTATGCTGCGCGGCGGAGCACGCCCATCGGCTGATCTACACGACCGGCGAGGCCACGCCCGAACCCACGCCGATCGGCGTCACCTGCCGCCTGTGCCATCGCAGCCAGTGCATGGCGCGATCCGCCCCGCCCATCGGGCGCGACATGCTGCCGGAGGATTTCCGGCGAACCCACGCGCCCTTCGGTTTCGCCGACGGGTGAGCGCGGCGGCGGCGGATCGTGGCGGGTCCGGCTGACCTGCGCCGGACCCGTCCGCCCCTTTTTGGCTTCAGCGCGGATCAGGCCCGCGCACATCGTCCTGCCTCAGCCGCGAGACCGAAGGCGCCATGCGGTGATCGACCGGCTCGTGCACCAGATCGTCGAACAGCGCGCGATAATGGATCATGGCGCGGCGCAGGTCTTCGGTATCCGCGTCGCCCCGCGCATGGCGCAGGGCGATGTCATGGGCCGCGCGATAATTCTGGACGACTTCGGGATGGTCCACCGACAGGTCGGCCGAACGCTGCTCGAAGTCCACGACGGGATAGCCGCGCACCTCCATCACCTCGGCCAGCAGCACGTCGGCCCGCGAGACCGCGCCCTGCGGGTCGTCGACGAACTGCGCCTGCACCCGCACCCAGGCGTCGGTGAAGGCATCGGCCTGTTGCGGCGAAAGCGGACGGATGGGGAAGGCGGCGACGCGCTTCTCACGCTGTTGCAGTTCCGCCTCCGCCTTGCGCGCGCTTCCGGTCATTTCCACGGTCCGGCCATATTCCGGGCCGAACCGGGCGCGCAGATCGGCGCGGCGGCGATGGGCGACGGCCATGACGGCGACCGCCACGACAAGAACAAGCGCCAGAAGCGCCAGGCCGACTTCCAGCGGGGTCAGAGTGACCATGACATCTCTCTCCTCCACGGCCTTCGCAAAGCCGCTGTCGACGCCCGCCGCCTGCACGGGAACAACCTGTTTTGCCCGGCTTTGTTCCGGGGTCGAGAGAGGCGCCGATGGCCCCGGAAAGCTAACCCTCCATAAGATCGAGATAAGCCACCACGTCATTGTCCGTGGCGAGGAAAAGGCCGTCCTGCACATCCTGCGGCTGCTGCTCCGCGATGCGCAGGGCTTCGCTCAACGGGCCGTAAAAGAGCGTCGTCGCCGCGCCGCCGCCGTCAGCGTCGCTAAGATGATAGAGGCGGACGGTGGCCGAGTTGTAGGTGGTGCGCATGGGCGGGGATTATCGGCGCGGCGGTCAGGCCATGCAAGTCGGATCGGATGCATTTCGGGGTGAGAGGCAACCTTTGCTCCTCAGATCGCAACCCGCCAGCCGTCGAGCGGCTGAATGGTGGCGCAGGACGGGCCGTCATCCCTGGCGCGGCCGGGCAAGTGACATTCCAGCGCCGCAGGCGGCGCAGCCTGTTCCAGAAGATCATGAGAAATATCGTGAACGTCGATCTTGGCACGGCGGCTCCACGGTGACGCAGGATCGCCGGCCTGACCGCCGATGGCGATATAGACGAAGCGGCGTTCTGGACCTTCCCGGCGGACGAACTCGCCGCTGAGCTTCGGCCCCGGCGCGAGCTGGACCGGCACATCGAAGCGAAGGGCTTCGTTGCGCGCGACCACCGGGCCTACCGGCGCACCCTTTCTGTCTTGCAGGCTATAGGTGACATCCGGAACCGGATTGTCGATCACCAGACGGAGAATGATCGTCCGCTTCGCCATGATCGCTTGCCCTCCAATCGCTTCGGAAAGGGTCAAGCTTATAGGAGCAAGCTTATAGGAGAATGCGAGCCGATGGCGGAATTCGGCGCCGTCAGCGGCGATCGGTGATCCTGATGCCGCTTGCCAGACGGTTCGGGCCGATCTTCACCGCGTCGTCGGTGAAATTGGCGACGAAGCTGCTGTTGCGCTGCAACCCCGGCACGAAGGAGGCGCGGTTGTTCGCGATGGAGAGGTTCGTGCTGTCCTGCTCCCGCCCCTCCGGCGCCACGGTGATGAAGGCGCTGTAATTGTCCTTGTCGCGGCCCTGCACCATTTCATTGCCGCTGATCGTCCCGCTCGCGCCGTTGGAAAGGTCGATCATATAGTTGGTGAGCCGCCCGCCGCTGTCGTCGAAACTGTTGTCGGTGATGGCGACGCGGGGCGTGCGGGTTTTCAGATAATGACCGCCATCGCCCTGGTCGAAGCGGGAGCGGGTGACGGTCAGGCTGCCGTAGCGGCCCGCATAGATGCCGTGGGCGCAGGCGAGGTCGCGGTCGCAGCGCCCCAGATGGCGGAAGGTCGACCTGTCGATGCTGATCGCGTTGCCCGGCGCGTCGCCCGTCAAAATGCCTTCCTCGCTGTTGCGGAACAGGCTGTTGGCGACGGTCAGGTTGCCGCTTTCCAGCCGAATGCCCGCGCCATTGCCATCGGGCACGCGCAGATTCTGGAAGATGAGGCCGTCTATGGTGCTCGACCGGCCGCGCAGCACCAGCGCCGCCTTCTGCTCGCAGGCCACGCCGTCGAGGATGGCGGTGCCCGGGTTCTGCGCGCGGATGGTGACGTCGCCGCCCTGCTGCACCGCGCATTGCGCATAGCTGCCCGGCGCCACCAGCACCGTGCCGCGGCCATTGCCGATCGCCCGGATCGCGTCCCCCAGCGTCGCATAGCTTCGCCCGCTTTCCGCCACGGTGAAGGGCGACGTCACCCCCTGCGCCAGCGCGGTTGCCGTCACGGCGGCGGATACAAGCAGGAGAGTCGAAAAAAGGCGCATATCCAAGGATATAGAGGAGCGCCTTTCTGCGGCCAATGCGGAGTCATGGTTAATGAAATATTGTTCCGCTATGGGACAGCGGGAAAACGCCCCCTTGCGCCCGGCCTAGAGCCAATCGACATTCAGAAGATGACGAGCCGAAAATGGCGGTTTTCCGTGACCCGGAGCGCAGCGTACTCAAGGTACGTGAGCACCGGAAGCACGGAAAAGCGTCATTTGCAGGCCGTCAGGGCTGAATGTCGATTGGCTCTACTCCCGCGATTCCGCGACTTTGGCCGGTCCCCGCACATGCCGCATCATGACGGTTGGCGCGGGCGCGGTTGCGGGTTAAGCCTTGTCCGGACATGGTTTCCGCCCCCTCCCGTCCCTTTCCCGCCTGGCTGACCCTTTGCGGAGCCGCCCTGATGGCGGCGATGACGGGCGGCTGCTCTGACGAGGGGAGCGGACCGGTGACGGTCAGCGTGATCGGCAGCCCCGCCGATTTCGCCACGCCCCTGGAGAATCTGCCGGACCCCGGATCGAAGCTGTTCCTGGAAACCACCGCGCAGGGGCTGGTGGCGTTCGATGCCGGCGGCGAGATCCTGCCCGCCCTCGCCCAGCGCTGGATCGTGGAGGACGATGGCCGCAGCTATATCTTCCGCCTGCGCCGCGCCTTCTGGCCCGATGGCAGCAAGGTGCTGGCGAAGGATGTCGGGCGGCTGTTGACCGCGCGGATAGAGGCGCTGCGCCGGCTGGACCCCGCCGGGCCGCTGGACGCGGTGCAGGACGTGGTGGCGATGACGGGCGAGGTGATCGAGATCAGGCTGGCGGCGCCGCGCCCCTATGTGTTGCAGATGCTGGCCCAGCCGCAGATGGCGATCCTGTCGCGGGAGGGGGGAACCGGCCCCTATCGGCGGGAGAAGCGGGGCGGCGTTCCGGGGAAGGCGCTGGTGCTGACGCCGGTGGAGCGGGCCACGAACGAATCCGGCGACGAACTGCCGGTGCCCGCCTGGCAGACCCGGATCGTCCGGGCGGAGCGGGCCGCGCTCGCCATCACCCGTTTCCAGCAGGGCAAGGCCGCGCTCGTGCTGGGCGGGCGCTTTTCCGACCTGCCGCTGCTGGTGCCGGCGGGGGTCGACCGCGACGATGTGCGGATCGATCCGGTGCAGGGGCTGCTGGGACTGGCGGTGACGGGCCGGAGCGGGGCGAGCGGCAAGCTGCTGGAGGATGACGGCGTGCGGCGGGCGATCAACATGGCGATCGACCGCAGCCGCCTGCCGGTGATGTTCCCCGTCGGCGGCTGGGCCACGACGGAGCAGATCGTGCCGGGCCAGCTCGACCTGCCAGCGCCGCCCGCCGTGCCGGATTGGTCCCGCCTGTCGCAGGATGAACGCTGGGCGCAGGGACAGGCGGTCATGAAACGCTGGCGCAGCGAGCATGGCGATCCGCCGGCGTTGCGCGTGGCGCTGCCCAGGGGGCCCGGCTCCACCCTGCTGTTCGGGCTGGTGCGGCATGACCTGGGCATGATCGGCCTGGCTGTCGAGCGGGTCGACATGGCGGCCGATGCCGATCTGCGGCTGGTCGACGAGGTTGCGGCCTATGACAGCGCGCTCTGGTATCTGGGGCGGATCGGCTGCGCCCGGAAGGTGCATTGCTCGGCGGAGGCGGAGGCGCAATTGCAGGCGGCGAGCCTTTCCGCCAGCCTGGACGAGCGCATGGCGCGGGTCGCGCAGGCGGAGGCGCTGATGCAGGCGCATAACGGCTTCATCGCGCTGGGCGCGCCGGTGCGCTGGTCGCTGGTGGCGCGGCGGCTGACCGGCTTCATGGCGTCGCCCCGGGCGCGGCACCCATTGAACCATCTGTTCAGGAGCACCAACTAGAGCATCGAAAGCCGATGCTTGGAGGACGGATGATGGCGATTTCGCAGGACCAGTTCGACCGGATCGTGCGCGACATGCCCGGATTCGGCCGCGATCCGGCTTCGGTGCGCAGGCGGATCGAGATGATGGAGGCGATGCTGGAGGGGCTGTTCGTCCTTCCCGGCACCAACCGGCGGGTCGGGCTGGACAGTCTGGTCGGGCTGATCCCCGTGGTGGGCGATTTCGCCACGGCCGCCATGGGGGCGTGGATCGTGTGGGAAGCGCGGAACCTGGGCATGTCGAAATGGCAGCTCACGCGCATGGCGGCCAATGTCGGCTTCGATACGTTGATCGGCGCCATTCCCTTTGCCGGGGATGTTTTCGATTTCTTCTACAAGTCGAATACGAAGAATCTGCGCATCATCCGCAACCATCTGGACCGGCATCATCCATCGACGGTGATCGTCGAGGGTTAGGGCCGGTCGACGGTCCGTTGAATGGCGATCGATCCTGGAGCGTTTTCCAAGCAGATGGAATCATCTGCTGACTCGGAAAACGCGACAAAACAAAAACTTGGAGCAGTCGAGCCGATGCAATCGGATCGGAATCTGCTCTAGGGTTTGTGGGGATTCATCGTGAGTTGATGATGGCTGCGGCGAGATAGATCATTGCAGAGAAGCTCTGGTCGGTTTTGCAGGCACGCATAGC